>CBDFAZ010000098.1:0-7430 GCA_965245685.1 uncultured Streptococcus sp.
GGAAACGGCTTATAGCCGATGTACAAGCCACCCGTTTTCACGGGTGGTTATGACTCTGTAGTTAATTCTTTCTGGGCTTCCTTGCCTTGGTCCAGCAGAGCTTGGATAATCTTTTGATCACGCAGTTTGACAGAGTTGTTGATGGTCTCTGCAGATTGGATAACAGTGGCTTCTAGCAGAGCGCGTTTTTCCCGTCCTTTATCAATGGCTTCGATAATGCCTTGGTTTTGTGCGACGAGGCTTTCTGCCAGCTTAGTGACAGACTCAACAGCGATAGTAGGACTTTGGGAAATCCGCTCCAGCTGAGGAATGACTTCCTTGCTCGTTTCGGCGAGCATTTGCAGGGCAGCGTTATTCGCATTAGAGATGGCGTCAGCTACCTGACCAGACTTCATGGATTGCTGGAGAATGCCTAACTGGGCGATA
The DNA here is from genome assembly GCA_965245685.1 of uncultured Streptococcus sp. Lineage (GTDB taxonomy): Bacteria > Bacillota > Bacilli > Lactobacillales > Streptococcaceae > Streptococcus. Next base: position 427 of record CBDFAZ010000098.1, read on the forward strand.
GATAGCTTCATAGTTGGAATGGTATTGCGACGGAGCATTCCTAGTTTTTGACGCATGTCAGAAGAGACTTTAACCAGATTGCGCATCTGAGGAGTAGTCGCCCAAGCCACATAGAGACGGCTGACATATTCAGTGTGTTGCTGCTCTAGGGTATTGACCACCTCTGTCATACGAGCTAATTCTTGCGATTTGACTTGGTAGTCAACGGTTGTCATATCTAGCTGAGCGACTTCAGTCTGCAGTTTGAGCGCTCGATTGCCAGATTCTTGCTGAGCAGCTTCGATAAAGGAAATAACTCCGACTAGGTTTTCAATCGACTTGGTATTATCCTCAATCAGCATTTCAGCAGAAACAATATTGCGAGCCAGAACATCTTCTTGTTTGACGACTGTTGCAGCCATGCCGTCCATTTTCTGCTCAATATTTTGTGAGTCAAAATAGAATTCTTGAAGAGTGTTTTTGCTCTGTTTGAAGAGTTTTTCCAGAAAATTAGGCTTCTTGTCCAATTCTGCTACTTGAGCATCCTTGTATTTTGCGACAAAGCCATTGAGTTCTTTGTTGGTGTTTTTTAAGAGCTCATCTACCTGGGGAATTTGTAATTTTTTCTGCTCGGCTAAGATACGATTGACAGTACCATTGACTTCTTCTACAGCAGATTGGCCAAAGTCCAGCAAGGCATTTTGGTCTGATACGAAATTATCCACCAGCTGCGGAGCTTTAGCCGTAATCGCATTCTGTTGCTCAGGGGTCAGCTTTTCCAGAAAAGTTAGCTGGCCATTTTCTTGAGTCGTATTGGCTTCGATGATTTCTGTTGTTTTGTCGCTTTTGCTGATGGCATTGTTAGCAATTTTATCAATATCAAAATTAAATTCTTGGCTCATAGTTTCTCCTTTGGTTTATATAGCTTAAAGGCCGGTGTCTGTTTGCTTTTCTTTATCTAAGATGCGCAAGCTAATGTCAAAGTCCCTCAAATCAGCTTCATTTAACTGGCGCAGTGTTTCATCTAGGTCCAAGTCAAACTGCTCGATAGCTGCTTTGGCCTTGGCTAGCCGCTCCTCTGCATTGTAAAAATCTTTGGGAGAAGCTTTGATTTTGAGGTATCCTTCTAAAATATCTTCGTAGTGCTCCATCTGGGACTGATGAATGGCAGTCAGCTCTTCCTTGTTGTTGCTTTCGGATTGGGAGATTTTTTGAAGAATGGCCTCATGGTCAATCTGAATATTTCGAACCGTAGCGACCAATTCTGGGGCTAGCTTTTCTAGACTAGTTTTCTTAGGCTGCGCTTCTTTTCGTTTTTTCTCTCGTTCAATCTTTTTCAGTTGTTCATCGATTTCATCGGTTACAGTACGAATTTTAGTTTGGATTCGCTGGTAGACGGAAGTAGGAATCTCTCCACGTAGGTCGTTAGCAGCATTTTTGATATAGGTTAGCTGGGGAAGAATTTCTAGAGCTAAATTCTGATAGCTTTCTTGGTCTCCATCTTCTTGGTAGCCTTCCAATTCTTTAATGCGGCGGTCAGCATGACCAATCTCTGATTTCAAATCTTCAATACGACCAATGCTGGCTTGTTTAGCTTCAATCCGAACTTTTTTCTGGCTTTGGTGGCGATAGATTCCGTAGCCAATAGCTCCCAGAATAGCTATGGGAATTAGATAGCTGGCTACAGCTCCAGAACCAAATACAAATACAAGTATCCAAATCCAGCTAAACCATTCTGGTTGCTGGTTGGAATCATCATTTCTCCTCGACATGGACATTTCTCTTTCTTCTCAATGTGATATCTCTATTTTAACATAAAAGCTGGTTTTTGAAGGATAAAGATTGAAAAGTTTCTATGATAAGCTTGGTTTTTCTGGTGCGATTTGATTTTATCGTGAAAGTAAGCTCGGCTTAAAGATTAGGAATCCTAACCTTCAAACAAAAATCGCAGGGAATGCCCTGCGATTCTTATGTTATCAGTCCATTTCTGGGAAAAGTTTAGCTAGTATTTTAGGAGTAATGCTTTGTCCCGGCCCCTCAGCACAATAAGTGTGCATATACATAGAGGGGTTGAAGTTGAGCTCGATGCAGGTACAGTTGGGTTTTTCCTTTGTGGAAATAGCAGAGCTGTCAGGGATGATTAGGTCAACGCCACAGGCCCAAGCTCCCATAGCCTTTGCCATGTCCGCAGCGAGTTCCTTATAAGATGGGTGCATGCTGTCTGTGACGTCAATCGAGTCTCCACCAGTAGAAATGTTAGAATTGCGCCGCAAGTCAACCTTGACTCCAGCAGGCAGGATATCATCTGGTCCATAACCTTGCTGATCCAGCATGAGCAGTTCAATGTCCCCCAGTTCAATGATTTCGAGTGGTGATCGATGATCTCGTCCTCGCAAGGGATTGTCATTTTTGATGTCCACCAATTCTCTCACGGTATGCTGACCGTCTCCGACGACATTGGCCGCCACTCGCAAGAGGACTGCCTGGCACTGACCGTCTAAGACAAAGAAGCGGTACTCCGTTCCAGCGATAAATTCCTCCACTAAGACAGCAGCGTCTTCTGAAAAAGCAATCTCCAAAGCCTTGCGATAAGCTTCCAGACTAGCCGGTTCTTGGAAGATGGCGATTCCCAGTCCGAAGTTGGTTGACTTGGGTTTGACAACAATTTGTCGGTCCTTAATCAAAGGGTAGTAGGCCAGCCCCTCTTTAAGAGAAGAAAACTCTTCTCCAGCCGGAACGGGAAAGTCAGCTGCTGCCAAAATCTTTTTAGTGACTGTTTTATTGGCCATGGCCAGAGGGATGACATAGTTATCCTTGGAGGTCATATTGCCATTCTTGACATACTCTACATGGTGACCATACCAAAGCTTGAGAAATTGGTCGTTTTCATCTAAGATGTCGACATTCAGCCCCTTCTGAATAGCATCAAAGAGCAGCATCTGGGTGGATAATTCCATATTTTCATAGCCTTTGAGGGCATAAGGAGCAGTCCAAGCGTAGCGATGATACTCCTCCGCTTTGTCTAGTCCAAAGGCTATTAAGGAATCCTGATGAATATGAGGCAGGAGCTGACCAGATAGGGTTAGCTGAGGATTCAGAAGTGCTTCTTTAAGTTGCTGAAGCAAGGTTTGGTAGTAAGTTGGCAGTTCAAAATGTTGAATGAGCTCTTCCATGGCTTGAAGAATAGCCGAGCTGTCTGCCTCATCGGGTAGGGCAGTCAGCGGGTGGCTGCAAGCAATTTTTTGGTTCAAGTCGTGGGCAGCTTTTAATGCCGTATCCACATTTTCTACATCATCTAGCCAGAGCAGGCTCAGTAAAAAGAGATGGACAGTATCTAAGGTTTCCTGGCTGATGCCTAGATGGTCAAAAGGATTGAGATCGAAGCAGCGGAATTCCAGATAGGTGATACCCTGCTCCAGATAGGCACGATTGTGCTTCTGTCCACGGAAGCGAACGGCTGAGTAAAATTCTTTTTCAGCGCTGAGCTCGCCTGACTGAACGTAGTTTTCAATGTCGGTGACATATTGCTCCAAAGAAGCGAAGGACACCTGAATATTTTCGTTATTCACATAGCCATAGTCGCTGTTACGAAAAGAGCGGATGGGCTGGGAAATTTCCTGACTGTAGAAGCCAGCTTCTGCTAGAAGGGCAGCACCGTAGAGATAGGTTAAAATCCAGCGGAAGCGCAGAAAGTTTTGAGCCAGCTTGAGATAGAGGTCATTTTTAAAGTCCTTGAGTGAATGGTAGGAGCTGGCTTGAAAGAGAGCAGTGATTAGCTCTTTCCCTAGTTCCATGTTGTAGTGGATACCGGAGATGGCCTGTAGTTTTTTGCCATATTTTTTCGCTAACCCCTCTCGGTAGTGGCGTTCGTATTCGTTTTCCAGACGGGCGATGACAATCTCTTCTTCAGTCAGCCGTGGTGGCATGGACAGAGGCCAGAGGCGTTCACTCTGGTCAATCGAGCGGCCCGCTACATCGCTGATAGCTCCCAGTAAGCGCCGTGCTTCTTTAGTCGAATGAGCGATAGGTGTAATTAGTTCTAGTTGTTGCTCGCTGAAGTCTGTTTGGATGGTCGGGTGGAAATTGCGGGAACCAAGCTGACTCGGATGAGCAGTTTGAGCTAAGTGCCCGTCAGCTGTCACTCGCAGATTTTCTCTCTCCAGACCAAAGGTCGCTTGGAGAATGGGGCTTGCTGTATCCAGTTTCTGCAGTAATTGATTAATCGTCATCGTTTCACCGTCCTATGGTAGTAATTTTAGTCTATTACAAACGGAAAAAGAAAACAAATTTTCGCTACGATTTTACAAAAAATCCGAACTTTTATTTTTAACAAACTGCTAAATTTCAGAAAATACAGATTTTGTGAAAATTTAATTCGTTTTCAAAAGGGAAAAAGCAAATCAAGAATGGGTCCCATCTTGAAAAATTGTTAAATTTTTCATATAATGAGGTATAAAACATAATCGCAGGTGAGATTCCTGCCTGCTTTTCAAGAAAGGAAGAGCTGCTTCAGCTCAGACAAAATTATGACATCAGTAGTTGTTGTAGGAACCCAGTGGGGAGATGAAGGAAAAGGGAAGATTACAGACTTCCTTTCAGCCAATGCCGAAGTGATTGCCCGCTATCAGGGTGGTGACAATGCCGGACACACTATCGTGATTGACGGCAAGAAGTACAAGCTGCACCTGATTCCGTCAGGGATTTTCTTCCCAGAAAAAATTTCTGTAATTGGAAATGGAATGGTGGTCAATCCCAAATCTCTGGTCAAAGAATTGAACTACCTGCATGAAGAGGGTGTGACGACGGATAACCTTCGTATCTCTGATCGAGCGCATGTCATCTTGCCTTACCATATCGAGCTGGATCGTCTGCAGGAAGAAGCAAAAGGTGACAATAAAATCGGGACGACAATCAAGGGAATCGGCCCTGCCTATATGGACAAGGCTGCTCGTGTCGGTATCCGCATCGCTGACCTTTTGGATAAAGATATTTTCAGAGAGCGCTTGGAGCGGAATCTAGCTGAGAAAAACCGCCTCTTTGAGAAATTATACGATAGTACAGCAATCAGCTTTGAGGATATTTTTGAAGAATACTATGAATATGGACAGCAAATCAAGCAGTATGTGACTGACACTTCTGTTATCCTCAACGATGCGCTGGATCAAGGCAAGCGAGTGCTCTTTGAAGGGGCTCAAGGGGTTATGCTGGATATTGACCAAGGGACTTATCCATTTGTAACTTCTTCTAATCCAGTTGCAGGGGGAGTCACCATCGGTTCTGGTGTTGGTCCGAGCAAGATTGACAAGGTAGTTGGTGTCTGCAAGGCCTACACCAGTCGGGTCGGAGATGGACCATTCCCAACAGAGCTTTTCGATGAAGTAGGTGACCGTATTCGTGATATCGGCCACGAATATGGCACCACCACTGGTCGTCCGCGTCGGGTAGGCTGGTTTGACTCTGTTGTCATGCGCCATAGCCGCCGTGTATCAGGGATTACCAATCTTTCGCTTAACTCCATCGATGTTTTGAGCGGTCTGGATACAGTGAAAATCTGTGTAGCCTATGACTTGGATGGGCAGCGAATTGACCATTACCCAGCTAGTCTGGAACAGCTCAAGCGCTGCAAGCCGATTTACGAAGAGCTACCAGGCTGGTCAGAGGACATCACCGGTGTCCGCAGTCTGGAAGAATTACCAGAAAATGCCCGCAACTATGTTCGCCGAGTGAGTGAGTTGGTTGGTGTTCGTATTTCTACCTTCTCAGTCGGTCCTGGCCGTGAGCAGACCAATATCTTGGAAAGCGTCTGGTCTAATTTATAAAAAAGTCAGCACAAGGAAATTGCTTCTTGTGCTTTTTTTGTAAGAAAACTTTATCTTAAGATTCATTTAAGATATATATTTTATACTAATGACATAAACAAAGACCTCCTAACTTTGTTTAAAAATCCTAAACTTTTTTCATAATAATCTCCTGAAAGTCACCCCAGTGGTGGCTTTTACTTTTTCTGAGAAGTGCGGCTGGCTTGTGGTATAATGAGATAGACGACTATAGATTTAGAAAGACAATGATGAATTATACGATTGAAGAAAAAGAAGCATTTATGCGGGAAGCATTAAAGGAGGCGGAGATGGCCTTAGCCCATGATGAAATTCCTATCGGCTGTGTCTTGGTTAAAGAAGGTAAGATTATCGGCCGCGGTCACAATGCACGTGAGGAGCTGCAACGGGCTGTTATGCATGCGGAAATTATAGCTATTGAAGAGGCGAATCGGCATGAAAATAGCTGGCGCTTGCTGGATTCAACGCTTTTTGTGACCATCGAGCCTTGTGTCATGTGCAGCGGAGCAATCGGTCTAGCGCGCATTCCTTACGTTGTCTATGGCGCAGCAAATCAAAAGTTTGGAGCAGCTGGAAGCCTTTATGATATTTTGACAGATGAGCGACTTAACCACCGTGTAGAAGTGGAAACAGGGATCCTTCAAGAAGAGTGTGCTCAAATCATGCAAGAATTTTTCAGACAGAGAAGGAAAAAATAAAATTAGCCAAAATCAAAAGTTTGTGTTATACTAATTAGTGGAGCAACAGTTTTGCGTGAAGCGGGTCAGGGGAGGAATCCAGCAGCCCTAAGCGATGTAAACTGTGTGCTCTTTTTCTATGCCTCTTAACGAATCAAGCCTGCAAGGCGCAGATGAATTTTAGAGCAATGGATGCAGTTTTTCCCATAAGGGAAAAATCTGTAAACCTTATAGAGTCTTTTAGTGAATCAACTCCGAAGGAGGAAGATGAGTTTAGAGACATTGACGCAGTTTGAGCGAAGCGAGAACTAGGTTCCAATGTTGAATCAGTCAAGCCTGCAAGGCGCAGATGAATATTGGCGCAGTGAATCTAGTTTGAATGGACCTGAAATGAATTCAGCTGACATCCAATCTTAAATAGAGTATTGGGCTTTTTGTCAATCAAAAATATTCTGCTCAATAGGCCTAAAATTTGTTGACTTACGCAAACGATTGCTTTCATATGGCTACT
>CBDFAZ010000099.1:0-7370 GCA_965245685.1 uncultured Streptococcus sp.
TTAACCTCTTTTTTATACCTGGAATTTTATTTTCAAGGCTAGTTGTTTGAATCAATTATTTTTTACTTTGTTTTTTCTCTAATGTATGACCCAGGTCAATGATATACTGCTTCAAGGAGTCTTTGACTTGCGGATGCTTGAGGGCATAGTCGATAGAAGTTTTCATAAAGCCGAACTTGTCACCGACATCATAGCGATCTCCCTTGAATTCACGAGCGAACACGCGCTGCGTCTTGTTGAGAGTATCAATTGCATCGGTCAGCTGAATCTCATTTCCAGCACCTGGTGTTTGTTTTTCCAAGATTTCAAAAATTTCCGGTGTCAGCAGGTAGCGGCCGATAATAGCCAAATCACTCGGTGCATCGTCAGGTTTTGGTTTTTCGACAAAAGTTTCCACGCTGTAGAGACCTTTGACACCTTCGCCTTGAGGGGCAATCACACCATAAGAGGAAACTTCATCATGAGGGACCTGCATGACAGCGATGGTAGAAGCATGGGTAGCTTCATAGTCATCAATCAATTGCTTGGTCAGCGGCACAGCCTTATCATTGGTGATATCCATGAGGTCATCACCAAGCATGACAACGAAAGGCTCGTTTCCTACGAAAGCCTTGGCCTGAAGGACAGCATCTCCCAGTCCGCGCGGATGGCTTTGACGGATGAAGTGCAGACCGATACCAGTGGTTTCATCGACCAATTTGAGCAAGTCGTTCTTGCCTTTTTCTTTGAGATTGTATTCCAATTCGAAGTTGGAGTCAAAGTGGTCTTCGATTGAGCGTTTTGACTTACCTGTGACAACCAGAATATCTTCAATTCCAGATTTGAGAGCTTCCTCAACGATAAACTGGATGGTTGGCTTGTCAACGATCGGCAACATTTCCTTGGCTAGTGCTTTGGTAGCTGGTAGGAAGCGAGTTCCTAGACCAGCTGCAGGGATGACGGCTTTCTTAACTTTTGACATAATCAGTTCCTTTCTATTAGAACGAAGTCCATTCGTTCTCAGCCTTGAATTCATTGTTCATGATTTCATAAATGGCATCTTTGATATTACAATTTTGATAAATAACCTTGTAAATAGCCTGTGTAATCGGCATATAAACATCCATCTCTTGAGCCAGTTCATAGGCTGCCTTGGTGGTAGAAATTCCTTCAATAACCATGCCCATGTTGGCTTCAATATCAGCTAATTTCTCACCGCGCCCTAGAGCATTGCCGGCCCGCCAGTTGCGGGAGTGGACAGAGGTTCCTGTGACAATCAGGTCTCCAACACCAGATAGGCCGCTATAAGTCAGAGGATTGGCTCCTAACTTAACACCTAGCCGCGTGATTTCGGCCAGACCGCGTGTGATAATAGCTGCCTTGGCGTTGTCACCATAGCCTAGTCCGTGGAGAGCACCGGCTCCGACAGCGATGATGTTTTTCAGAGCGCCTGCAGTCTCCACTCCGATAACATCGGTATTAGTGTAGAGGCGGAAGTAGTGATTGCTGAAGAGTTCCTGCACATATTTAGCCGTTTCCAGGTCCTTAGAAGCAGCGGTAATTAAGGTAATATCGCGTACAATGGTTTCCTCAGCATGGCTGGGACCTGAGACAACGACAATCTCGCTGCGAAGCTCTGCAGGGATTTCTTCTTCTAGAATAGTTGAAATCCGTTCGTGAGTATTGGGTTCCAGTCCCTTGGAGGCGTGCATGATTTTCACCTTGTGGTCTAGAGCCTGAGCTACTTGTTTGGCTACCAGACGGGTTACCTTGGTCGGCACGACAAAAAGCACAGCATCCGCATCTTTTAAAGCTTCTTCTAGGTCATGATAAGCCTTGATCTTTTCGTCCAGTACAATGTCTTTGAAATAGCGTTTATTGGTGTGCTCATCGTTTATTTCGTTGATTTGCTCAGCGATATTTCCCCAAATACGAACCTGGTGTCCGTTGTCATTTAGCACTTGTGATAGGGCCGTTCCCCAAGAACCAGGACCAATCACAGCAACTCGTTGTTTATCCATATCTTCTCCTTATGATGAAATTCCGAGTCTGAATTTAAATCAGTTTTAGAGTTCTATATCTCATTTTACCATATAATATAAGAAATTTCTTGCTTGACATTGTTTTTATCTGTGATATAGTAAGTAAACTAAGCCAAATATGAAAAAAGTAGGAGGAAGCATGTTTTTTAAAAGTCTATTACGGTATAAATGGTATGCCCTGAGTTCGTTTTTGATGACCTCGCTGATGATTGCCAGCTCTCTTTTAATGCCCTGGTTTTTAAAGCACATCTTAGATGCTCTGCAGGAGCAAAATAGCCAGACCATCTACAGTATGGGCGGTTGGCTAATTGGCATCGGTTTTGTTGGGCTAGTAGCAGGAGGAGTTAATGTGACCTTGGCGGCTTACATTGCTCAGGCTGTCTCATCAGATCTTCGTGAGGAGACTTTCCGTAAGATTCAGACCTTTTCTTATGCCAATATCGAGGAATTCAACGCCGGCAATCTAGTCGTGCGGATGACGAATGACATCAATCAGATTCAAAATGTGACTATGATGCTCTTTCAAATTCTTCTTCGCTTGCCCATCCTTTTTATTGGTTCAGTCATCCTGGCCATTGTGACCATGCCCTCTCTCTGGTGGATTATTTTCTTGCTAATCGTGCTCATAGCTGGTCTAACGGCTGTCATGATGGGGATGATGGGGCCTCGTTTCAAGAAATTCCAGACTCTTTTGGATAAAATCAATGCCATTGCCAAGGAAAATCTTCGAGGTGTGCGAGTGGTCAAGTCCTTTGTTCGGGAAGAAGACCAGTTTCATAAGTTCAGTCAGGTGTCTGATGAGCTGCTGTCAGAGAATCTCTATATTGGCTATGCTTTTTCAATCATTGAGCCAATGATGATGTTGGTCGGCTACAGCTCTGTTTACTTGGCTATCTGGACTTTATCTGGCATGATTCAGGCGGAGCCAGGACTGGTTAGCTCTATAGCTTCTTTTATCGGTTATCTTAGCCAGATTATTTTCACTATCATTATGGTTGGTTTTTTGGGAAACGGCGTGACGAGGGGGATCATTTCTATCCGTCGGATCAAGGAAGTATTGGCGACGGAGCCAGCTATGACTTTCCCAGACTCACCTGATGAAGAACTAGAAGGCAGCCTCAGCTTTGAGCATGTGACTTTTTCCTATCCCAATGATGACGAGCCAATGCTAAAGGATATCAGCTTTGAGGTTGAGCCGGGGCAAATGATTGGCGTTGTCGGTGCGACAGGGGCTGGTAAGTCTACCTTGGCCCAGCTGATTCCCCGTCTTTTTGACCCGCAGGAAGGCTCTGTCAAGATTGGCGGCCGGGATCTGCGAGAGCTTAGCCAAGGAACTCTTCGAAAAAATGTTTCTATCGTTCTGCAGCGGGCGATTCTCTTTAGCGGGACTATTGCGGACAATCTCCGTCAAGGCAAGCTCAATGCCTCGCTGCCTGAGATGGAGCGAGCGGCTCGTATTGCCCAAGCCAGTGAATTTATCAGCCGTATGGAAGAGAGTTTTGACAGTGCAGTGGAGGAGCGTGGCAGCAACTTCTCTGGCGGTCAGAAGCAGCGGATGTCCATTGCTCGAGGTGTTGTCAACAATCCCAATATTTTGATTTTAGATGATTCGACCTCAGCCTTGGATGCCAAGTCAGAAAAGCTGGTTCAAGAAGCCTTGAATAAAGAGCTACAAGGAACGACGACAATTATCATTGCTCAAAAGATTAGCTCCGTCGTTCATGCAGATAAGATTCTAGTCTTGGATCAAGGACGGCTGATTGGTCAAGGGACGCATGCGGAATTGGTCGCCACTAACGATGTCTACCGTGAAATCTACGAAACTCAGAAAGGAAAGGAGGACTAAGATGCGGACGATTGCATTTTTTTGGCAATATTTTAAGCGTTACAAATTATCCTTTGTCATTGTCCTTTTGATGATGATAACAGCGACTGTTTTTCAGGTCCTTTTTCCGGTTTATGTCGGTCAGGCTGTTCAGCATTTGGTTGAGTTGGGACGTGCTTTTGCAGAGAAGGGTGAGACTGATCAGATTCTGTCGACTTTTGGCAGCGTCATGGGCAGTGTATTGGTATCCTTTGTCTGCCTGTCTGTTTCTAGCCTGATTTACATGCTTTTGATGACCCGAGTTATTGCCCATTCGACCAATGAGATGCGCAAGGGCCTGTTTGGCAAGCTGTCCAAGATGACAGTTGCTTTCTTTGACCGCCATCAGGATGGAGACATTCTGTCGCGTTTTACCAGCGACTTGGACAATATCCTGCAAGCTCTAAATGAGAGCATGATCCAGGTGATGAGCAATGCCTTGCTCTATCTGGGCCTCGTGATTATCATGTTTGCCCAAAATGCTAGATTGGCCTGGATAACGGTAGCTAGCACACCGGTTGCTTTTCTTCTTCTAGTGGTCATTGTTAGGCTGGCCAGGAAGTACACCAATCTTCAGCAAAAAGAAGTCGGCCGCCTCAATGCTTATATGGACGAGACAATTTCCGGTCAGAAAGCCGTTATCGTTCAGGGAATGCAGGAGGAGGTCATCAAAGGATTCATTGAGCAGAATGACCGAGTACGCTCAGCGACCTTTAAAGGCCGAACCTTTTCAGGCCTTCTCTTCCCAATCATGAACGGGATGAATTTGATTAATACAGCCATTGTTATTTTTGTTGGTTCGGCTGTCTTACTGAGCGACCCTAATGTCGAAACGGCCGTTGCGGTTGGCCTGATTACCACTTTTACTCAGTTTTCTCAGCAATATTATCAGCCCATCATCCAGATTGCAGCCAGCTGGGGAAGTTTGCAGTTGGCCTTTACAGGGGCTGACCGGATTCAGGAGATGTTTGATGCACCAGAGGAAGTCCGGCCAGAGAATGCACCTGCTTTCACAGAGCTTACAGACTCCGTGGAGATCAAGCATGTGGACTTCTCTTATGTAGAAGGCAAGCCTATTCTCAAAGACGTATCTATTTTAGCCCCTAAGGGCAAGATGACGGCTGTTGTTGGCCCGACTGGTTCAGGTAAGACGACCATTATGAACCTGCTCAATCGTTTTTATGATGTGGATAGTGGCAGCATTGAGTTTGACGGTCGCGACATTCGGGACTATGAGCTGGATAGCTTACGGAGCCATGTGGGCATTGTCTTGCAGGATTCGGTGCTCTTTAGTGGTACGATTCGGGACAATATCCGCTTCGGTGTGCCGGATGCCAGTCAGGAGATGGTAGAAACGGCTGCGCGTGCGACTCATATCCATGACTATATCGAAAGTCTGCCAGACAAATACGATACTCTGGTAGATGATGATCAGAATATTTTCTCAACTGGGCAGAAACAGCTGATTTCCATTGCTAGAACTCTGCTGACGGATCCGCAAGTCTTGATTTTGGACGAAGCGACTTCCAATGTCGATACGGTAACAGAAAGCAAGATTCAGCAGGCTATGGAAGCCGTTGTAGCTGGCCGGACTAGCTTTGTTATTGCTCACCGCCTCAAAACTATCCTAAATGCTGACCAGATTATCGTCCTCAAAGACGGAGAGGTCATCGAACAGGGTAATCATCACCAGCTCCTCAAACTGGGTGGGTTCTACTCAGAACTTTATCATAACCAGTTTGTGTTTGAGTAGGAAACTGAAATGAATTTTTAGACTCTCTTTTGTGCTTATAGCGCATTTGAGAGTTTTTTTCTTTAAGAAGATTACAGGCTCTTTGATAAAAAATTTTTATAAGCAGCTTAAAAAAAATCTATTGGACGGTTTTCAAAAGGCGTGGTAAGATATACTATATCAAAATAAGGAGGAATCACGGTATGTGCAGAACAATTGTTGGAATTTCAGCCAATCTTTGTCCAGTTGATGAAGCTGGAAAGAATATTCACACCTCTGTTTCACGCAAGTTTGTGGACGGCGTACGAATGGTTGGTGGCCTGCCGATGGTGATTCCCGTTGGGGATAAAAGTTTAGTCCAGGATTATGTGGAAACGATTGACAAGCTGATTTTGTCAGGCGGGCAAAATGTTCACCCACAGTTTTATGGGGAAGAAAAGACCATCGATAGTGACGACTACAATATTGTTCGCGATGAGTTTGAGTTGGCGCTCTTGAAAGAAGCCCTGCGCCAAAACAAGCCAGTCATGGCTATTTGCCGTGGTCTGCAGCTGGTAAATGTTGCTTTTGGCGGCACTCTCAATCAGCACATTGATAATCACTGGCAGGGCTTGCCATTTGGTACTTCGCACTCCATTCGCACGGAGAAAGACAGCGTTGTGGAGCGCTTGTTTGGTCAGGCTAGCCAGATTAATTCGGTTCATCGCCAAAGCATCAAGGACTTGGCACCTAATTTCCGCGCGACAGCTTTTGATCCAAGAGACAATACCATCGAAGCAATTGAATCGGTTGACAATCATCGTATCATAGGTCTTCAATGGCATCCGGAGTTTTTAATAAACGAAGAAAAAGGCAATTTGGAGCTGTTTCAGTACCTCTTGCAAGAGCTGTAAAAAATAATTTCATTTTTTTAAGTTACTTTTAGGAAAATTTAAGATAAGTGTTCTATACTAAGACCATAAACAAAGACCTCCTAACTTTGTTTAGAAATCCTAAAACTTTTCTTTTTCATAATAATCTCCCTATAAGAACCGCCCAATTGGCGGTTTTTTTGCTGGAAAGGCTGAGAAATCTAGATTTTCATCAATTTAATGTCTTTTATGTTATAATGAGTCACAAGTAGGCCGAGCGAATCGGTCGGTAAATGGAGGAGCAGAGATGTCAAGAGCGGAGCGAGTTATTTTAACAAATATGTGTATGGTTTATGATGAGGACCGTATTTTAGTACAAAATAAAGTAAATGATGATTGGACCGGCCTTTGCTTTCCAGGCGGCCATGTTGAAAATCGTGAATCCTTTGTCAAATCGGTGATACGGGAAATCAAGGAGGAAACAGGTCTGACCATCTATGAGCCTAGGTTATGCGGTGTCAAGCAGTTTTATACCGAAAAGGATGAACGTTACGTCGTTTTTCTTTACAAAACCAATCGTTTTGAAGGAGAGCTGGTCTCGTCCGATGAAGGAGAAGTGTTCTGGATTAAACGCGAGTATCTTGATCACCACTCACTGGCCTTGAGCTTTAAAGAAATGTATCAAGTTTTCACATCAGATTTGACGGAGCAGTTTACCTATCTGGATAATGGAGAGATCATCAGAGAACTATACTAGGGAGAACCGCCCAATTGGCGGTTTTTTTGCTTGTTCTTTGCGAATTTAGTATAATAGGGACAGCAAAAATAGAAAAGAGAAATGCATGAAAATTCGCGGATTCGGGCTGGTTTCCAGCTTTACAAATGAAGATTTGTTGCCCAAG
>CBDFAZ010000100.1:0-7036 GCA_965245685.1 uncultured Streptococcus sp.
AGGAAATATGAACTTAGAGAATTATATTCAACTATCATCAGACGAAAGATTACAATATTTCCTCTCAACTCTTTCAGTTACCAACCGTACACCAGAGTACTATGTAAATTGGAGTAAGGTTAGACGAGAGACAAAGGAGTTTGAACTTGAATTAAACACTTTAAACTATTTAATTGGTAAAGATAATATTTATGAAGAGGCCTTTAATTTATTTTCAAAACATCCTGATTTACTGAGGGCGGTTCCTAGCTTGATTGCCAGCCGTGATAAAGTTTTAGATATTCTTTCCTTGGATGAAGATGATAATATGAGCTTTCATCAATTAGATTTTAAGAAGATTGACAAAAGTGATATAAAAGTTTATGTAGATTTTATTGAGCAAGCCGGTTTGTTGTACTTTTTACAAAAGGAAGCTAGCCGATCACTTGTTGATTATGTGTATGGTGTAGAAGCGGGATTAGATAGTAATGCTCGTAAAAATCGAAGTGGAACGACTATGGAAGGCATCCTTGAACGAAGTGTTGCTAAAGTTTGTCAGCAGCATGATTTAGAGTTTAAATCCCAAGCCACGCCATCTTTCATAAAAGAAATGTGGAATATAGAAGTACCAGTTGATAAATCACAACGCCGTTTTGATGTAGCTGTTTATTCAAAGGAAAAACATAAAATTTGGTTGATTGAAACAAACTACTATGGTGGAGGCGGCAGCAAACTGAAGGCTGTTGCTGGAGAGTTTACTGAATTGAGCCAGTTCGTCGTCAATTCACCAGACGATGTAGAGTTTGTGTGGGTGACAGATGGGGTGGGCTGGAAAACGGCTCGTTTGCCATTAGCAGAGGCATTTGCTCATATTCCGTATGTGTTTAATTTGGATATGCTTAAACATGGTTATTTGTATGATTTATTGATGCCAAAAAGAATTGATTAGAAACTAAACATTTATCAGCGGTAGTTTTGTATTGATATAGTTATTCTATTAAAATTAGGTCTAAAATAATTAGAAGCTTTCACAGCTTCTTTTATTATTTCTTCATTTTGTTCGTGTTTTCCTAAAAAATTCCCTTCTTTTTAAGAAAAAATAGATATTTTCTAAACTTTGTGATATGATATACAAAATAAATTTTGGAGGTAGGATATGACGATTTACAATTTTTCTGCTGGACCGGCAGTATTGCCCAAGGAAGTCTTGAAAAAAGCTCAGGCTGAGTTTTTAGACTATGCTCAAAGTGGCATGAGTGTGATGGAGCTGTCCCACCGATCCAAGGAATTTGACGATATTATCAAAGAAGCTGAGAGCTTGCTGCGTGAGCTCATGCATATTCCGGACAATTACCGCGTGCTATTTCTGCAGGGTGGGGCTTCTACCCAGTTTAGCATGATTCCCCTTAATCTAGCTCAAGGCGGCAAGGCCTATTACCTAGTGGCTGGATCTTGGGGAAAGAAAGCTTACACCGAAGCAGTCAAGCTGTCTAAGTTCATCCCATTTGAGCCTATTCTCTTGGCTTCATCAGAGGACCTAAATTACACAGAAATTCCTTCTTTTGATGAAAAGGAGATTGATCCGCAGGCGGCTTATGTGCATCTGACAACCAATAATACTATCGAAGGAACGGCTATTTATGATCTGCCTGCAACAAATGGCGTACCGATTGTGGCGGACATGTCTTCTAATATCCTTGCTGCTCAGTACCGAGTAGAGGATTTTGGTTTGATTTATGCTGGGGCTCAGAAGAATATCGGACCTGCCGGCGTGACGGTTGTCATCATTCGAGAAGACTTGCTGGATGATGAGCCAGTTCTATCTAGTATGTTGGATTACCGCATTCAGGCGGACAATGGCTCTCTTTACAATACACCACCGACTTTCGCCATCTATATGGCCAAACTGGTCTTTGAGTGGGTCAAGGAGCTGGGTGGCGTAGCAGAAATGAAAAAGCGCAACCGTGAAAAATCAGGCCTTTTGTACGACTTCATTGAGCAATCTGACTTTTACCGCAGTCCAGTCCGTTATAAGGAGCAGCGCTCAGTCGCCAATATTCCCTTTGTATCACCAACTCCAGAGCTGGATGCCAAGTTTAACAAAGAGGCTGCAGCAGCAGGCTTCAAGAATATCAAGGGGCACCGCAGCGTAGGCGGTATGAGAGCTAGTCTCTACAATGCCTTTCCGCTCCAAGGAGTCAAGGACTTGATTGCCTTTATGCAGAAATTTGAAGAAGAGAATTCTTAAGGGAGGGAATCTATGGTCTTTAGTGTTAAAACCTTTAACAATATCAATCAAATCGGGCTCAAGGAGCTGGGCAATGCTTTTCAGATTGACGGAGATAAGTCTGACAATCCGGATGCTTATATCCTGCGCAGTCAAAACCTGCATGGACAGGAATTTCCGAGCAAGCTCAAAGCCATTGCGCGGGCAGGTGCAGGAACCAATAATATTCCGGTCGAACAAGCAACGGCTCAGGGAATTGTGGTCTTCAATACGCCAGGAGCTAATGCCAATGCGGTGAAAGAAGCGGTCTTGGCTTCCATTCTCCTTTCTGCCCGTAACTATATCGCAGCTAACAGCTGGGCTAACGGCCTTTCTGGTGATGATGTTCCTAAGCAAGTGGAAGCTGGTAAGAAGCAGTTTGCTGGGACAGAGATTTCAGACAAGACTTTGGGAGTCATTGGTCTGGGAGCTATCGGAGGCCGTATTGCCAACGATGCCTATCGTCTGGGGATGAACGTCCTTGGCTATGATCCTTATGTATCCATTGAAACGGCTTGGAATATCTCTAGCCATGTCAAGCGGGTAGCAGACATTAAGGAAATCTTTGAAAAGAGTGATTATATCACTATCCATGTGCCCCTGACTGAGGATACACGCGCTACTTTTGATCAGGCTGCTTTTGGTCTTATGCAAAAGGGAACAACCCTCATCAACTTTGCCCGTGGCGAGCTGGTGGACAATGCTGCCCTCTTTGAAGCCTTGGAAACAGGTGTTATCAAGCGTTATATCACAGACTTTGGTGTAGAAGAACTGCTCCGTCATACGCAGATTACTGTCTTTCCGCATCTGGGCGGCTCGACCGAAGAAGCTGAGCTAAACTGTGCTATTATGGCTGGGAAAACCATTCGCCGCTTCATGGAAACGGGGGAAATTATCAACTCTGTGAATTTCCCTAATGTCCGTCAGGCTCTCTCAGCGCCTTATCGGATTACTCTGATTAATAAAAATGTACCGAATATTGTGGCTCGGATTTCAACAGCGGTCAGTGATTTAAATATCAATATCGACAATATCATCAATCGTTCCAAAGGCGATTATGCCTATACTTTGCTGGATCTGGATGAGTCGGACGAAAGCAAGATTCAGGAGCTGGTTGATAAATTTGAGAATAGCGATAATATTGTGCGCGTGCGTTTGATTAAGAAATAACAGAAAAACAGAGGTGTTTCTTTATGGAATGCGTCTATGCCTGCCGATGAGCCTTTCGCTTGTCGGCTTTTTCGAATGAGTCTCGGCTTGACAAGAAGGAGCTAGCTGGGCTATTATAGGGACGGAGGAAAAACAATGTTACAATTTATCGAATACCCAAAATGCTCTACCTGCCGCAAGGCCAAGGCTGAGCTTAATCAATTAGGAGTGGACTTTGAAGCGGTGGATATTGTCCAAAATACACCTAGCCGGGACCAGCTCCTAGACTGGATCCAGAACTCGGACTTTGAGCTCAAGGCCTTTTTCAACACTAGCGGTCTCAAATACCGTGAGCTAGGTCTAAAAGAAAAAGTTCTGCATTTGTCTGCTCAGGAAGCTGCAGATTTACTGGCTACGGACGGCATGCTGATTAAAAGACCGCTCTTGGTTCGAGACAACCGAATCTTGCAGATTGGCTACCGGAAGGCGTATGAAGAGTTGGGGTTGTAAAGTATTAAGAACAACTGCTTTTTCAATCATGATTTTTGGATGCTTCTTCCTTTCATGATATAATAAATCTATCTCAATCTTAGAAAGAAGAATCATGGTTTTATCAAAAAAACGGGCTCGACATGTCATTGAAGAGATTATTGCTCTTTTCCCTGATGCCAAGCCCAGTCTGGATTTTCGCAATCATTTTGAGCTTTTGGTAGCGGTCATGCTGTCGGCTCAGACGACGGATGCTGCGGTCAATAAGGCAACGCCGGCTCTGTTTGAGGCCTATCCGAGTCCACAGGACATGGCTGCGGCTGGTGAAGCAGACATTGCTAAATACATTTCTCGCCTAGGGCTCTATCGCAACAAGGCCAAGTTTTTGAAGAAATGTGCCCAGCAGCTTTTGGACGATTTTGATGGCCAAGTCCCGCAAACTCGGGCTGAATTGGAAAGTCTTGCTGGTGTTGGTCGCAAGACGGCCAATGTAGTCATGAGTGTGGGCATTGGTATTCCAGCCTTTGCTGTCGATACTCATGTGGAGCGCATTTGCAAGCACCATGATATTGTAAAAAAGTCAGCAACGCCACTGGAGGTAGAAAAGAGGGTCATGGATGTCCTTCCACCGGAACGTTGGTTGTCTGCCCATCAGGCCATGATTTACTTTGGCCGGGCCATCTGTCATCCTAAAAATCCCGAGTGCGATCACTATCCACAACTCTATAACTTTAAAGACATTTAAAAAGCGAGGTCTGATGACTTCGCTTTCTTATTCGCTAAATCTTAAAAAATAACCATCTGGATCCAAAATCGCAAATTCATGGGGATAAATAAAGCTATCTCCCACTCGAAATTCTCTTTTTGTCAGAGGACGATGGATGGGATATTCAGCTTCCAGCAGTTTTTGGTGGAGCTGGGGGACATCCTCGATGCCAAAGGAAATATTTACACCACGCCCGAAAGGATAGGTCAGCTGAGCTAATTCTTCTGCGCTGCCTTCTTCTAGCATAAGTTGGCAGTCTTCAAGCGAGAGGAAGAGAAATTTCTCCTCTGGACGCTCGTATTCGACAGAGAATCCCAGCAAGTCGCAGTAGAAGTGGCGTGATTTTTCGATGTCAGATACTACAAATTCAGGAATAACAGCTTGATAGTCCATTAGCTTTCTCCTTAGAGCTCAATCTCCATGACAATCGGTGTGTGGTCTTGGCGCGCACCGGAGTCAATCATATCAGACTTGGTCACCTTGTCAGCGATGCGGTTACTTGTGAGCCAGTAGTCGATTCTCCAGCCTGTATTGTTGATTTTAGAAGTCTTGCTGCGTTGTGCCCACCAAGTGTAGCGTTCTGGAACATCGCCATGAACATGACGGAAGGTGTCGGTAAATCCAGTTGCCAAAAGGTTGGTAAATCCAGCACGTTCCTCGTCGGTAAATCCAGGTGAACGGCGGTTGCTAGCAGGATTTGCAAGGTCGATTTCATTGTGGGCTACGTTATAGTCACCGGTCGCAAGGACTGGTTTTTCTTTGTCTAGTTCAGCCAAATACTCAGCATATTTGACATCCCAGACTTGACGTTCTTCCAAGCGTTTGAGGCCATCACCAGCGTTTGGTGTGTAAACTTGGGTAACGAAAAATTTATCAAATTCTAGAGTGATGATACGACCTTCCAAGTCCATGGTAGAAGGGGCACCGATTTCTGGGAAAGTGACAGTGGGCGTAAGTTCTTTCTTATAGAGGAACATGGTTCCGGCATAGCCTTTACGGGCAGGTTCTTGAGAAGAACGCCACGTGTTTTCGTAGCCTGGGAAGAGTTCTTCTAAAATTTCCAAGTGTTTCTTTGTAGGCCCTTTGGCAGAAAGCTTGGTTTCTTGGATAGCAATGATATCAGCATTTTCAGCGACCAAGGTTTGTAGGACTTCTTGGGACAATTTGGCACGAGCTGAGTCACTAGTTAGGGCTGCGTTAAGGGAATCAATATTCCATGAGATAAGTTTCATAAAGTTACCTTTTTCATTCAGATTATAGATTTTATTATACCAAAAAAAGGTTTATTTCCCCAACGTATGGTTTGAAAAATCACCCTCTTTCGTTTATAATGAAGAATGATTTTATGAAAGGGAGTGAAAATAAATGAAATTTTACTCATATGACTATGTACTTAGCCAAATCAGTCAGCAAAATGGAATCATGATTGGCATTGGGATTGTTCTCCTAGCTATCACAGGATTTTTTGCTTTTAAAGCCTATCGTGATAAAAAGGGGACTAAGTTTCGGGAATTGGTCATGATTTTGGCCTTGACTTTGGTAGCCATGCTTTTGGTGACAATTTCAAAATACCAGACCAATCAAGCCTCTAACAATCAATTTCAAACCTCCCTTCATTTCATAGAGGTTGTTTCCAAAGACTTGGGAGTGGATAAATCAGAAGTTTATGTCAATACTTCTGCAGATACGGATGGAGCGCTTGTCAAGGTAGGTCCAAATTTCTACCGCGCCATGAACGGGAGCCAACCAGACAAGTATCTTTTAGAGAAATTAGAATTGCATCAAACAGACGCTATTGAATTGGTGGAGGTAAATAAATGACACTCAATTATATAGAAATTTTAATCAAACTGGCCTTGGGTCTTTTCTCGCTTGTTTTTGTTATCAATGTGACAGGGAAGGGGAATCTGGCACCTAACTCTGCGACAGACCAAATTCAGAACTATGTTCTCGGTGGTATCATTGGTGGGGTGATTTACAATAGTTCTATCAGTATTCTCCAGTATGCAGTGATTTTGATGATGTGGACGATTTTGGTCTTGACCCTCAAATGGCTCAATAACAATGTTCGTTTTGTCAAACGCTTGATTGATGGTAAACCGACTCTGCTCATCAAAAATGGGCAGATTGACCCAGAAGCCTGTCGTTCAGTTGGTTTGTCTGCGGCAGATGTTGCTCTCAAACTTCGTAGCCAAGGAATTTTCCAGATGAAGCAAGTTAAACGAGCTGTGCAGGAGCAAAATGGCCAACTCATCGTGGTCCAAATGGGAGATGAAAATCCTAAGTATCCAGTTGTGACTGACGGTGTGATTCAAGTGGACGTCTTGGAATCGATTGGTCGTAGCGAAGAGTGGCTGCTTGATAACCTCAGCAAGCAAGGGCATGAC
>CBDFAZ010000101.1:0-6935 GCA_965245685.1 uncultured Streptococcus sp.
GGAAACGGCTTATAGCCGATGTACAAGCCACCCGTTTTCACGGGTGGTTATGACTTTCTATAGAGTCGATCATACTGGTAAACGGGGTCCATTGTAACATGGATGCCTAGTTTGCGCAAGACATTTTTGTCTTCATCAGTCAGAGTGACGGTGGAGTGGGCCTCGCTGCCCTTGAGATTGCCGAGTTGCTGCATGGCATTTGCCGCATCTTGATTTTCCATGGCTGTGATCGCCAGAGCCATCAAGATTTCATTGGAATGGAGTCGCGGATTGCGGCTGCCCAGATGATTGATTTTCAGGCCTTGGATTGGCTTGACATACTCAGGCTCGATCAGCTTGGTCTCTTTGGCAATATTGGCTAGTTTCTTAATGGCATTAATCAATACAGCTGCCGTAGGACCAAAGAGTTCAGAGGTCTTACCGGTTACGATTTCACCGTTTGGCAATTCCAAGGCCAGAGCTGGCTCACCAGTGCTTTCAGCCTTGGCACGCGCAGCAACTGTTACCTTACGGTCCAGCGGTGTGATGCCCAAATCGTTCATCAAGAGTTCGATTTTCTTGACAGCAGATTCAGAAACGCGCTCCGCCTTGAAGTCCAGAATAGTTTGGTAGTAGCGACGGATGATTTCCTGTTGAGATGCCTCGATAGCTGCATCGTTGTCTACAATGGCAAAGCCGACCATGTTGACGCCCATGTCTGTTGGAGAAGCATAAGGTGATTTTCCAAGAATGCGCTCTAGCATACGTTTGAGGACTGGGAAAATTTCAATATCACGATTGTAGTTGACTGTGGTTTTTCCGTAGGTTTGCAGGTGGAAAGGGTCAATCATGTTGACATCGTCGAGGTCTGCCGTCGCTGCCTCATAAGCTAAATTGACCGGATGGTGTAGGGGCAGATTCCAAACGGGGAAGGTTTCAAACTTGGCGTAACCTGATTTGATGCCATTGATTTGGTCATGATACATGTTGGACAAGCAAGTGGCCAATTTACCAGAACCAGGACCAGGTGCGGTCACTACGACGAGATTACGGCTGGTTTTGATGTAGTCGTTTTTTCCCATACCTTCAGGCGAGATGATATGGTCCATGTCGGTCGGATAGCCCTTAATCGGGTAGTGGATGTAGGAAGCGATACCATTCTTTTCCAGCTGGCTGCGGAAGAGGTCCGCCGCCGGCTGACCGGAATACTGGGTGATGACCACTGAGCCTACATAAATATCCAGCTCATTAAAGGTATCGATTAGCCGCAGCACTTCCTGGTCATAGGAAATGCCCAAATCGCCACGCGCCTTAGAGTGCTCAATATTATTGGCATTAATGGCAATGACAATCTCTACTTGGTCCTTGAGCTCTTTGAGAAGTCTGATTTTATTGTCCGGCTCATAGCCTGGCAGGACACGGGCAGCATGGAAGTCTTCCAGCATTTTACCGCCGAATTCCATGTAAAGTTTGCCCTCAAATTGATTAATGCGCTCCAAGATATGGTCGCGCTGCAGGTTTAAGTATTTCTCAGAATCA
Source organism: uncultured Streptococcus sp. (assembly GCA_965245685.1). Lineage (GTDB taxonomy): Bacteria > Bacillota > Bacilli > Lactobacillales > Streptococcaceae > Streptococcus. The sequence goes on from CBDFAZ010000101.1 coordinate 1,519, forward strand.
AAAGCAATTTTTTTCATGTATATTTTCACCTCTGCTAAGCATTATAACAAAATTTTCTTCAAATTGGAAAGTTGAAAGGGAAAGTATCAGACAAAAGAGATAGCAGCCCGAATGAAGAACGGGCTGCCTTTTGAAATTAATAGTTGGTAATCGTGTCCACCGTTGAGCGATCCAGCTTTTTGACCAGAGCTTGCAGGAAAGCTTGGGCTTGCAGGAAATCGTCCATGGCATAGAGAGTTTGGTGGGAATGAATGTAGCGGGCGCAGACACCAATGGTAGTAGATGGTACGCCGCCACTTTGGAGATGGGCAGCACCAGCATCCGTTCCGCCCTTGCCGCAGTAGTATTGATACTTGATGCCAGTTTCCTCAGCAGTTGTCAAGAGGAAGTCTTTCATAGCTGGCAGCATGAGATGACCAGGGTCAAAGAAGCGAATCAGCGTTCCGTCACCGATGGCCCCTTGACCGCCATAGATGTCGCCTGCTGGGGAGCAGTCCACAGCCAGAAAGACCTCAGGGGCAAATTTTGTCGTTGAAGCATGGGCACCACGCAGGCCAACCTCTTCTTGAACATTGGCACCGACATAGAGTTGGTTGCCTAGTGGTTGACCAGACAAGGCTTGAGCCAATTCGCTGACCATAAGGACGCCGTAGCGATTGTCCCAGGCTTTGGAGATGATGTTCTTGCCGTTAGCTGTGAGAATAGCAGAGCTGTCTGGCACGATCGTGTCTCCTGGACGGATACCGTAGCTTTCGGCTTCTGTCTTATCTGCAAAGCCACCGTCAAAGACAATATCTGCAATCTGTGGCATAACTGGTCCGCCAGATCCGCGTGTCAGATGAGGAGGGACAGAGCCTGAGATAAGGGGAATTTCCCGACCTTCACGGGTAAAAAGTTTGAAGCGTTGGCTGCTAACGACCAGCGGATTCCAGCCGCCGATTTCCACTACGCGGAAGGTCCCGTCAGCTTTAATTTCGCTGACCATAAAGCCAACCTCGTCCATGTGGGCCGCTACCAATACACGGGGAGCATTTTCAGCTTCTGCATGGCGTACCCCAAAGATACCGCCCAGGCCATCGGTGACAACCTCATCGACATGGGGAGTGATTTTTTCTCGTAGGTAGCTGCGAACAGGTGCCTCGTGACCCGAAATAGCAGAAAGCTCTGTTACTTCCTTGATTTTTGAAAATAATGTTGTCATAAACTTACCTTCTTTCTGCCCCCTATTTTATCACTTTTTGCGGTAAATGAGTAGGGAAATCTTATAGCTTATATGAATCAAGAGGGCTGCCCGCCCAAGAATGCAGCTTATCCAAGGAAAATCTGGAATATTGTTTGTCGCCTCTGCTCTTTTGTGTTAAAATATTCTACATGAAAGCTAAAAAAATCATTTTAACCACAACCGCCCTTTTGGGGGCCGGAGCGCTGGCTTTTGGGGCAGCCAAAGTCGTACAGGAGCAAAAAAGACTGCGTAATCGGGAAGAAATCGTCGAGCTTGTACGAGATTTCTTTTCCAGTCAGGGGAGTATTTCCTGCCTTTATGTCAAGCTCTATGAGTCCACAGATGACCGCTTGGTTGGCGGTCTGGTCTTAGAGGACGACCGTCATTTTGCTTTTGTCTATGAAAATGGTCAGCTAAGCTACGAGGAAGAAGTATGATTGTTCCTATAAATATAGAGGAATTGGCTTCTTATGTCAATGATGGGGAGAAGACTGTCTTCTTTTTCACAGCTGACTGGTGCGGTGATTGTCGATTTATCCAACCTTTTCTGCCAGAGATAGAAGCTGAAAATCTTGACTATCGCTTTATCCAAGTGGATCGTGATGATTATCTGGATTTGGCCAAAGAGTGGGACGTATACGGGATTCCCAGCTTAGTAGTGATGGAAAAGGGACAGGAGATTGGCCGTCTGGTCAATCGTGAACGCAAGACCAAGGGTCAAATCAATGAATTTTTAGCTAGTATAAGAGAAAAAGGGAGCGTAAAATGATTTTTACCTATAATAAAAAATATGTCGGCGATGTGCTGATGGTTATTGCTGCGGACAATCAAGGAGCTAAACTGGCGGCTGAGCGCAAGGGACGGGTAGCGCGTGTTTACCGTGAAGATAATGACCAGACTGTAGCTTGGAATATTTTTGAGCAGTCTGACCTTTTTGAAATTACAGAGCGCGGACAGGTCTTTTTGACAGATGAGCAAGTGACTATTCTCAATCAGGAGCTGAGCAAGGAAGGATTCCCAGCGGACTTGGTCAATGACAGACAGCCAAAGTTTGTGGTTGGAGAAATCATTGATATGGTGGCTCATCCAGATAGTGACCACCTGAATATCTGCCAAGTGCAGGTGGCTACTGATAAGACTGTTCAAATCGTGGCTGGTGCTCCTAATGCCAAAGTCGGCCTCAAAACGATTGTGGCTCTGCCAGGTGCCATGATGCCTAAAGGGAATTTGATTTTTCCTGGAGAACTTCGAGGCGAAAAGAGTTTTGGCATGATGTGCAGCCCTCGTGAATTACATTTGCCAAATGCACCTCAAAAACGTGGCATCATTGAATTAGCCGATAGCGACCTAGTTGGAACTGCCTTTGACCCAGCCAAACATTGGACTGCCTAGGAAGTTGTCCGTATCTGATACACCAGATAGGAGGGAATAAGATGGCAAAAAATGTTGTGATTACAGGAGCGACATCAGGAATTGGTGAAGCGATTGCGCGTGCTTATATGGAAATGGGTGAGAATGTCGTTCTAACAGGGAGACGGACAGACAGACTAGAAGCCCTCAAGTCGGAGTTTGCAGAAACTTTTCCAAATCAAACGGTTTGGACTTTCCCACTGGATGTGACGGATATGGCCATGGTGAAGACCGTCTGTTCCGATATTCTAGAAACGATTGCTCAGATAGATATCTTGGTCAATAACGCTGGACTGGCTTTAGGACTAGCTCCTTATCAGGACTATGATGAGTTGGATATGCTGACTATGCTAGATACCAATGTCAAGGGTTTGATGGCGGTTACTCGCTGTTTCTTGCCTTCCATGGTAGCAGTCAATCAAGGTCATATTATCAATATGGGATCAACAGCAGGAATCTACGCCTATGCGGGTGCAGCGGTCTATTCAGCCACCAAGGCTGCCGTCAAGACTTTTTCAGATGGGCTTCGAATCGATACCATCGCAACAGACATCAAGGTGACAACCATTCAACCAGGGATTGTTGAAACAGATTTTTCTGCAGTACGTTTTCATGGTGACAAAGAGCGGGCTGCGACGGTTTATCAGGGAATCGAAGCCTTGCAAGCTCAAGATATCGCAGATGCAGTGGTCTATGTGACCGGTCAACCTCCTCGTGTGCAGATTACAGATATGACCATTATGGCCAATCAACAGGCGACAGGATTTATGGTTCATAAAAAGTAAAAAATTTTCATCGAAAAGTTACAAATTTCTGTAACTTTTTTTGATTTCCTGCGAATAAATAGATAGGAGGAAAGAATATGTATAATAAAGTAATTGTAATCGGCCGGCTGACGGCTACGCCTGAACTTCACAAGACTGCGAATGAAAAATCTGTGGCCCGCGCAACGGTCGCGGTCAATCGCCCTTATAAATCTCAGAGCGGTGAGCGTGAGGCGGATTTTGTAAATGTGGTTGTCTGGGGGCGTCTAGCCGAGACTTTAGCCAGCTATGCAAGTAAGGGTAGCTTGATTTCTCTGGATGGTGAGCTGCGGACTCGTCGCTATGAAAAAGAGGGGGCCACTCATTATGTGACAGAGGTGCTCTGCCATAGCTTCCAGCTCCTAGAAAGTCGGGCCCAGCGTGCTCTGCGTGAAAATAATAGCGGAGCTGATTTGGCCGATTTGGTATTGGAAGAAGAGGAACTTCCCTTTTAAGCAAGAAGCAAAGAGTGGGAAATGACCTTGCTCTAAAAAATCATCATTCAGTTTTGCAGGATGCAAGATCTGTTTGACTGAATTCTATTTCTCTCAAGCTTTTAAAAGTTTAATTATGATTGTCGAGGTGGGACCAAGAATCAAAAATCATGGATTTTTTAGATTCTGTCTTGCCTCTTTTATTATAACCATTTCTGGAAAGATTTTGCTTTTTGCCGGCTTTGTAATATAATAATCCTATATGTTTCATAAAGGTGCTTGCGGCATAGGGGGTGAAAAATGGTATCAGCTAAAGTCAAAAAACGGATACAGCATTATCAGAAAAAGGCTCTCTGGCCGCTTTTCATTCTGCTTATCTTGGGTTTGCTTTTTGTTTATTTCAAGGGCGTTCTGCCAGATGAGAAGCAGGTCAAGATTGGGGTGACCTACATGACCATGAACAATGACTTTTACAAGACCTTAAATGCGGAGCTGGAGAAGAAAACCAACCAGCAGGGCAGCCGACTTTACGTCCGGGATCCTGAGCTGGATGAGGGCAAGCAGAGCCAGCAGATCGACTTTTTTGTTCGAGAAAAGGTTGATGTCATTGTTATCAATCCAGTGAAAAGCAATAGTCCCAGTATCATTTCCTCTCTTCAAAAGGCCAAGAAAGCTGGGATTAAAATTATCGTAGTGGATGCGCCTATCAGTCAGGATGTAAAAGTGGATACGACCATTGTGTCTGATAACTACCAAGCAGGCGTCCTGATTGCCCAGGACATGATGAAGCGCCGGCCTTCTGCTAATATTCTCCTTCTAGAGCACCGCAATGCCGTCTCTGCCATGGACCGGATTCAGGGATTTATTGATACGATTGAAAAACAGCCCAGCTACAAGATTATTTCCCAGAAAGAAACACTAGGCCAGACTGAGGAAACCATGCCACAGGTCAAAGGGGCTCTAGACGAAGGTTTGGACTTTAATGTAGTTATGGCGCTCAATGATCGAGCAGCCATCGGGGCCTTGGCTGCTATTAAAAATCAAGGTCTTGATAAGAAAATCTCAATCTATGGCGTGGATGGTTCACCAGATATCAAAAACTTTCTGGCTACGACTAGTGATATAGAGGGAACCGTGGCCCAATCGCCCATTCAGATGGGACGCAAGGTGGCACAGGTAATTGAGCTGATGCAGGAGGGGAAATCCTACGACAGCCAATACCTGATTCCAGTTCATCTGGTTAATAGGGATAATATCAGTCAATACACAGTTACAGGGTGGCAATAATGAGACCTCAAAAAAGTATATTTTACAGCAAAATAGCCCTGATGGTCATCAATCTGGTTGCCATTGTCTATAATGCGTCCATCTATCTCTTTGCGACCAACTATGTAGCGGCTAAGGGCTTCAGTCACTCGCTTTTGGAACGTTTGGATGCTATTCCCGGCTCTCCCAGCTTGATTTTCTGGGTATCAATTAGCCTCTATGGTAGTCTGCTTTTGGTCATGTACTATCGCGAGCGCCACCCCAATCAGCTGTCCGTCTATG
>CBDFAZ010000102.1:0-6837 GCA_965245685.1 uncultured Streptococcus sp.
ATTAGACGTCGCTGGAGGGAAACGGCTTATAGCCGATGTACAAGCCACCCGTTTACACGGGTGGTTATGACTCCAACTCCGAATTAGCAGTGGTCGCTTTTTAGAAAGAAGAATTAAGAATTAAAAATGTTTTTTTACAATCAGTCACTATCTTGTATCCTTTTGTTAATCAAGACTGTGATGTTCCGTAATATAGTTGTTTTAAAATAAAAAGCAACTAAGATGTTTCCTAGAACAAATTAGTTGCTCAGAACTACGGGGAAAGCCACTTGGATATGCAAGCGTTAGGCATATCAAAACTTGATATATAATCTTTCTTAATTCCTAAATCAAAAAAATTATAAGACATCCTTAGGAATATGCTCGGTGTGTGACCATCTTTATCAGGTTTTCGTCAAACATATTTTGCTTCAGTCTTCTCTCGTAGTTTTTTCTATGCGATGCCCCTTCTTTTTCTGCCTAAAGGAAGGGGATTTTTTGTTGAAAATCTACTTTGAATTTAAGGAGATGATTGAGTTGAAAAAAGCGAAATTAAATAAGCAAAAAAGCCTTGTAAATCAAGGCTTTTTCTTCTCTATTTCTATGCCCCCTGCAGGGATCGAACCTGCGACCCACGGATTAAGAGTCCGCTGCTCTGCCAGCTGAGCTAAGGAGGCAATAGAAAAAGCTGTATTGGTGCCGGACCTTCACGATTTGTATTGAACCCGCGCAATTAAGCAGGTGGGCAACTCGCTCTAACTGAAGCTGCTTCCGCGTGACACGGCTTGCATGCTGTTAGAAGTCTTTTGTTTCCCTAATAATACAAAAAATAGTCGGTCAACACTTAAGTGTGAAGTCGTACACCACAGCGTTTCTATAATTATGATACCATAAATTTTGAAAAATTCAAGAGAAAAATGTGATTTTTTGCAAACGATGTCATCATTTTTTTAAGTCATCAATCTTATCCTTGGTCATTCCAAGGGCTCGTTCGTATTTGCCATTCTCATTAGGAGTGAAATAATTGGCATCTTTGATTTTGTCAGGCAGATAGTCCTGCTTGACCCAATTGCCAGGATAGGAGTGAGGGTAGAGATAGTCCTGTGCATTGCCTAGTTCCTTACTGCCGGCATAGTGACCGTCTCGTAAGTGGCGTGGAATAGGCAGGTTTCCATTCTTCCGTAGGTCAGCTAAGGCCTTGTCCATGGCTAGATAGGCTGAGTTGGACTTGGGCGATAATGCAAGGTCAATAATAATATTGGCAATAAGGATACGGGCTTCAGGAAAGCCGATCCGTTGAGCTGCTTCCAGAGCTGTAACGGTATGGACTTGAGCGTCTGGATTTGCCAGACCAATATCCTCGTAAGCGATAACGGTCAAGCGGCGAGCCAGGCTAGACAAGTCTCCGGCTTCAATGAGGCGGGCTGCATAGTGAAGGCTGGCATTGACATCGGAGCCGCGGATGGACTTCTGCAGGGCAGAGAGGACATCGTAATGACCATCCCCGTCCTTATCCATGGTGATGTAGCTCTTTTGCAGGCTGTTTTCCATGACATCAAGCGTGATGCGGCGGATGCCCTTGTCATCTTCTGGGGTAGAGAGTACGGCTAGGTCCAGCGAGTTATAGGCTGAGCGGAGGTCTCCGTTGGTAGAGACGGCGATGAAATCCAGAGCTTCATCGTCTAGCTCCACTGGGAAATCAAATCCTCGCTCCTTATCCGTCAAGGCTAGCTGAATGGCTGTCCGGATGTCTTCGTTGTTGAGGGGCTCAAGCTCAAATATCTGAACCCGGCTTCGAATAGCAGGGGTGACCGAAAAGAAAGGATTTTCTGTCGTCGCTCCAATCATAATGACCAGACCGCTTTCTAATAGCGGCAGTAGAAAATCTTGCTTAGTCTTGTCCAAGCGGTGAATCTCATCCAGCAGGAGCACCAGTCCGCCAGAGAATTTAGCCTCCTCAGCGATTTCCTGCAGGCGCTTCTTGCTATCTAAGGTGGCGTTCAAGGTCCGAAAGGCAAACTTGGTTGTGCCGGCAATAGCCGAGGCGATAGAGGTCTTGCCGATGCCGGGTGGTCCGTAGAGGATCATTGAGGACAGGCGGTTGGCTTCAACCATGCGACGGATGATTTTCCCGGGTCCGACCAGATGTTGTTGGCCGATGATCTGATCAATGCCGGTCGGGCGCATGCGCAGGGCTAGGTTTTCTGGCATAAGATTTCCTTTCTGCAAGTGTTTTTCTTAGCGTCTCGTCCCACTATTGTAGATAGTAATATTTTATCACAATGAAAAGAGGAAATCATGGCTAAGTACGGTTTTTTGGAGTTATTGGACGAGGAAATGGGGAAGAGCTTTCCTTTTGACTATGAGATAAACTGGGACAAGAAGAATCACGCAGTCGAGCTTGCCTTTCTCCTTGAGGTGCAAAATCCAGGTGGGATTGAGACGGTTGATGCTGAGGGCAATACTTCGGCTGAGGATATTTACTTTGAGGAAGCCGTGCTTTTCTATAATCCGACCAAGTCTAGTTTTGAGGCCGAGGATTATCTGGCGGTTCTTCCCTATGAGCCGAAGAAAGGGCTGTCACGGGAGTTTCTAGCTTATTTTGTGGATTTCCTAACCCAAACAGCTGAGTCTGGCCTTGATGCGCTCATGGACTTTTTAGCAGATTCAGAGGCGGCAGAGTTTGAGATGGCTTGGAATGCTGAGGCTTTTAAAAATGGCAGAGCGGATTTGACTGAGACAGACTTTTATCCCTATCCAAGGTATTAGGAGGCGCTGATGGCGGATGAAGAAGGACTAGATTTGCTGCACAAACAGATGGAGTTTTCTGGCTGCAAGATTGCCTTGCTCTGTGATGATAAGCTACTGACTATCTTGCGAGACGATATTTCAACTATTCCTTGGCCCAATATGTGGGAGCTGCCAGGCGGTGGCCGAGAGAACGAGGAGACCCCCTTTGAATGTGTTCAAAGAGAAGTTTTCGAAGAGCTTGGTTTGAAGCTTGAAGAAGTAGCTATTGTCTGGGCTAAGGAATATCAAGGCATGCTTGATCCAGCCAAAACCTCGATTTTTATGGTGGGAACCATCACTCAGGAAGAATTTGCCAGCATCGTCTTTGGCGATGAGGGACAGGCTTATCAGATGATGGATGTGAGCCAGTTTTTAGCAGATGACAAGGTTATTCCGCAGCTGCAGAGCAGGTTGAGAGATTATTTGGAGGTACGAGCATGATTCATATTGAGCGGGCGGGAGCTGAGGATTTAGAGACCATTATTGCCATTCAGCGAGCGAGTTTTAAGGCCGTTTATGAGAAATATCAGGATCAATACGACCCCTATCTGGAGGAGCGTGAGCGGATTCGCTGGAAACTGGTTGAGCGGCCCAATAGTTTTTATTATTTTGTCAAAGACGGCGAGAAGATTCTGGGCTTTATTCGATTGAATACAAATGACGAACAGACAGCAGGCTGGATTGGAACAGTAGCGATTTTGCCACAGTATCAGAACAAAGGATATGGTTCTGAGGGGCTCGGTCTGATTGAGGAGGCATTCTCCACCATTACGCAATGGGATTTGTGTACGGTTTTCCAAGATAAAGGCATGGTCGCTTTTTATGAGAAAAACGGCTATCATCAGACCCATATTGAGCCCGAAAAAGAAGGCATGGATATGGTCTATATGACGAAGATAATGAAATAAACAAAGAAAGGATTGTTCAGTTAAATTTCTAAACTGAACCCGCCCTAAACACTGTTCCAAAAAGATAAGGTTCTCGTAGACGCAAACGTCGTCATAGAATTTCCTATTTTGGCTTTGTGTTTTATGGGCTTGGTATTTTAATAATGGATACTTGGCAGGAATTAACGATTGAAGTGAAGCGGGAGGCGGAAGAAGCAGCCTCTAATATTCTGATTGAGCTGGGCAGTCAGGGCGTGGCTATCGATGACAGCGCAGACTATCTGGGGCAGGTTAACCAGTATGGTGAGCTTTTTCCAGAAGTTGAGCAGAGCGAGCGGGTCAAGATTACCGGCTACTACCCGGATTCAGTGGATATAGAGGCTGTTGCGGACCAGGCCAATGAGCGTCTGGCTGAGCTGGATGGCTTCGGATTGGAGACGGGAGATATTCAGCTGACTCGGCAGGAACTGGCTGAGGAAGACTGGGCGGACAATTGGAAGAAATACTTTGAGCCAGCTCGGATAACCCATGACTTGACCATTGTACCGTCCTGGACGGAGTATGAAGCGACAGCTGGTGAGAAGATTATCAAGTTGGATCCTGGCATGGCCTTTGGGACAGGTACTCACCCGACGACCAAGATGAGCCTCTTTGCTTTGGAGCAGGTCCTGCGGGGTGGAGAAACGGTGTTGGATGTAGGCACGGGCAGCGGCGTTCTCTCCATTGCCAGCTCTCTCTTGGGGGCTAAGGACATCTACGCCTATGATTTAGACGAGGTGGCAGTACGCGTGGCCCAGGAAAATATTGAGCTCAATCCAGGTATGGAGAACATTCATGTGGCGCCAGGTGATCTTCTCCGTGGTGTGGAAATCAAGGCGGATGTCATTGTTGCTAACATTTTGGCCGATATTCTCATCCATCTGACAGAGGATGCCTACCGTCTGGTCAAGGATGAGGGCTATCTGATTATGAGTGGGATTATTTCTGAGAAGTGGGAAATGGTGCGCGAGTCAGCAGAAGCAGTAGGATTTTTCCTGGAAACGCATATGATTCAGGGCGAATGGAATGCCTGTGTCTTTAAGAAAACGCAGGATATTTCAGGCGTGATAGGTGGTTAGATGCAGCAGTATTTTATAAAAGGAAGTCCTCAGTCTCCTCTGGTTGTCACGGATAAGGACACGGCCAAACATATGTTTTCAGTCATGCGGCTTAAAGCGGGCGACCAAGTCACACTTGTCTTTGATGATGGCATGAAACGGCTGGCCCGGGTGTTAGACCCCGGCCAGCAGAGCTTGGAAATCTTGGAGGAGATGGCGGACAATACCGAGCTGCCGGTTCGAGTGACCATTGCTTCAGGCTTTCCCAAGGGTGATAAATTAGAGTTTATCACTCAAAAGGCAACGGAGCTAGGAGCCAGTGCTATCTGGGCCTTTCCGGCGGACTGGTCAGTGGCCAAGTGGGATGGAAAAAAGTTGGCTAAAAAGACTGAAAAGCTAGAGAAAATTGCCCAGGGAGCAGCTGAGCAGAGCAAGCGCAATCTGATTCCGGAGGTTCGGCTCTTTGATAAAAAGGCAGATTTTGTAGCGGCCTTGGCAGACTTTGACCGTATCATCGTGGCCTATGAAGAATCGGCCAAAGAAGGAGAATCTGCAGCTCTAGTTCGGGCTCTGTCAGGCTTGGAAGCCGGCGCAAAAGTTCTCTTTATCTTCGGACCGGAGGGAGGTCTATCGCCAGAGGAAATAGTAGCCTTTGGCCAAGCAGGCGCTGTGTCAGCAGGTCTAGGTCCACGTATCCTGCGGGCTGAAACAGCTCCCCTTTACGCCTTGACAGCAGTCAGTGTTTTGCTGGAATTGAACCAATAGTTGAGAGTCAGTGGTCAACCAATATAAGATTAGATAGGAGGCGGAATATGTATACATATATGGGTGAAGTTTTTCGGGAAATACGCCAGGGACGGAATATTTCTTTAAAAAATGCGACTGGCGATGCTTTTTCCTACTCTATGTTAAGTCGCTTTGAAAATGGGGAATCCGATATCTCTGCTGCAAAATTACTGGTTGCTTTAGAGAATATTCACATGGAGTTGGAAGAATTTGTTTATTTGGTCCGTGGTTTTCAACCTACCTCCTACACTATACTGCAAAAGCAGCTTTGGGAGGCACACGACCAGCAGAATATGAGCAAGCTGGAAAAGATGTATCAGGACCAGATTGTTAAGTATCACCAGTCTCCTCAGAAAGTGGCTTACTTCCTGAATGCCTTGCTGATTAAGGCTCACATGATTCTCTTTGATGAAAGGGTGGAAATAACGGAAGAAGAAAGTGGCTTTCTATCCGATTATTTATTTTCAGTTGAAATCTGGGGAGAGTATGAGCTGAGGTTGTTTTCTGAAATGTCGGTTCTGCTCCCGCTTGACTTATACTATAGATATACCAGAGAAATGCTGGTAAAAACAAGCCATTTGAAGGACTTGACATCTAATAGAAATTATATTCATACCATTTTGTTGAATGGATTTTTTAAGGCGATTGATAAAAACAATCGATCCAAGGCAGCCTATTTTGATAAGCAGATTCAAGATTCCTTCTTTGGGGAAAATGAAGCTTATTTCCGTATCATCTATTTGTTCGCTTCGGGCCAGTTCGACTATATATCTGGGAAGAAAAGTCAAGGAAAAGAAAAAATGGAAGATGCTATCCGTACTCTGAAGTTGCTGAACTGCAACTTCAGCGCGGACTACTATACTAAGAATAGGGATAACTGGCTAAAAAAGTTTGAATAAATGCAAAGAGCAAATAAACTTTAAAAATTTTTTATTACAGTAATTACTAGAATATAGCGAGGTAGGAGCTTTCTGTCTCGTTTTTTATTGCGTAAATAATTTTAGGATATGTAGTTTGAAAATATGAAAATTTTAAGTTGAGGTTTTGATATTAAGGTATACTAGTGTCAACAAATAGCAAAGGAGGAAAATGTAATGACACGGTTCATGCAAGAAGCTAACAAACATGCAGCACCACAAAAAGAAGTTGTTGCCACTTATAAATGTCCAATCACTGCCTAACCATAAAGGAGGAAAACGTAATGACACAGTTCACGCAAGAAGCCAACAAACATGCAGCACCGCAAAAAGAAGTTGTTGCCACTTATAAATGTCCAATCACTGCCTAACCATAAAGGA
>CBDFAZ010000103.1:0-6695 GCA_965245685.1 uncultured Streptococcus sp.
TTTGGCCTTCTTTTACAATCGTTTCGCTATTATCGGCAACATCCTTACGCATGTATACCATGACGCGGACATTATTGGAAATATCATTTGCCAACTTGGCTGTATTTAAAATTACTGAAGCAAAAACAGCCACTAAGCTCAAGGTAATCATAACCGAGCTGACAGCCGCTACAGTCATCCAACCATTCCGCGTAAGACTCTTAAGCGACTCAATCAAATGACGAAAAAATCTTCTAATCATCGTATCCGTATTCTCCTTCCGCTTCATCACGTACCACACGGCCATTTTCAATAGCAATAACGCGGTGACGCAGAGTATTTACAATCTGGCTGTTGTGGGTTGCCATCAGGACAGTTGTTCCCTGAAGGTTAATCCGCTCCAGCAGGTTCATAATCTCCCATGAATTATCTGGGTCCAAGTTTCCTGTCGGCTCATCCGCAATCAGGACTTTAGGGTTGTTGGCAATAGCACGCGCAATAGCAATCCGCTGCTGCTCACCACCGGAAAGCTCATTAGGGAATGAGCGGACCTTGTGCTTAAGACCAACCAGGTCCAGCACTTCCATAACCCGCTTTTTAATATTACGGCGGCGCTCACCGATAACTTCCATGGCGTAAGCAATATTCTCATACACCGTCTTTTTAGGAAGAAGTTTATAGTCCTGAAAGACGACTCCAACCTGACGGCGCAGCATTGGAACATCTCGCTTCTTAATCTTAGCCAAGTCAAAATCAGCTACTTTCAGACTTCCCTTATCCAGCTTTATCTCCCGGTAAAGCAAACGAATAAAGGTTGACTTCCCCGCTCCTGAAGGACCTACAATATAGGCAAACTCCCCAGATTCTACGTTAATAGACACACTACGCAAGGCAGTGGTCCCGTTGCCATACTTCTTGACAACATCTTTCATTTCAATTATTGACATCTATTGAAATTTCCTTTCAATCTAATTCTAATCTCTTACATTTCCTAGTTCAAACGCCATTTCAAATAAGCATCAATGAAACCATCCAAATCTCCGTCCATCACCTTGTCCACCTGTGCTACTTCGTAACTGGTCCGATGGTCTTTAACCATGGTATAAGGCGTAAAGACATAGGAGCGGATTTGGCTGCCCCAGGAAATTTCCTTCTTATCTCCCTTGAGTGAATCGACTTCGGCTGCTTGTTTCTCTTGCTCTAGCTGGTAAAGCTTGGCCTGCAGCATCTTCATCGCCCGATCGCGGTTTCCATACTGGGTCCGGTCAACCGTAGACTGCACCACAATTCCTGTAGGAATATGGGTCAGTCGCACACCAGTAGAAACTTTATTGACGTTCTGCCCGCCGGCTCCTCCCGAGCGGAAAGTGTCCATCTTAATATCGTCATCGCGAATTTCCACCTCAATGGTGTCATCCAGCTCTGGCATGACCTCTACTGAGGTAAAAGAAGTATGGCGACGTTTAGCTGAGTCAAATGGTGAAATCCGGACCAAACGGTGGACTCCCATTTCTGACTTGAGCAGACCATAAGCGTGCGGCCCTTCAAATGAAAGAGTCACTGACTTAATTCCCGCTTCATCACCCGCTTGATAGTCCAAGACCTCTACTTTGAAGCCCTTGGCATTGCCAAAGCGTGTATACATACGCAGCAGCATATCTCCCCAATCCTGGGCCTCTGTACCACCAGAGCCCGGGTGAATTTCAAGGATAGCATTGTTATTGTCGTAAGGCTCAGATAGGAGCAGGGTCATTTCATAGCTGGTCATCATTTTCTCGAGTTCAGCCAGCTTTTCTTCCAACTCTCCCTGAACCGACTCATCTTCAGCCAGAAAATCAAGCAAGATTTCCGATTCATCAAAAAGCTCAGTCATCTGATGGAAATTTTCATAGGTTTGGTTGAGTTCATTCAGCTCTTGAGATGTCTTCTGGGCTACAATGTTGTCATCCCAAAAGTCGGGTTCTGTCATCTTATTTTCTAAGATGGCAATTTCTTCTTCCAGACCTTCTAAGTCAAAGAGACCCCCTGAAAGAAGCTAATTTTTCACGATTTGCGTCAATCTTTTGACGAATTTCTGAAATGTCCATAAATACCTCTTTTCACATATCGTTTAATTATAACATAAATTAAACAGTTTGCCTAATCTCACATTCAGCAGCTTACATTTTATCGGATTTTCCCTAGCTAGGCAAGGCAAGCGACTCCTTGTCACCTAATTGTTAGAAAAGTAATATAATGACATGGGCTTGGAAGAATTATTTCAATCCTTCCTAAACTTCGTTCATGGATAAACGAAATACAAAATTACGAAAATTTATGAGGTGTTCTGATAAAAAGGGAAACTTTCCATAGGGGCTTAAGCATTTTCAAGTTTTGAAAAATATGCTAGACTAAAACCATGACAAGAATCGGATTTATGAGCGATCTCCATCTGGACTCCAATCAGTTTGGGGATTTTGAGCACCAAGCTCTTCGCCAGCTTTTAAAAGAGGAAGGGATTGACCACCTACACATTGCTGGAGATTTATCCAACGACCTGACCAAGATTAGTTTGCCATTTCTTGAAACTTTGAAGCAAGAGATTCCCCTCTCTTTTAATCTAGGAAATCATGATATGCTGGGACTTTCTGAGCAAGAAATTTCAAACTATGATTTTCAGGTTCAGCAGTTCGGCCGGACCAAGCTCGTCAGCTTTTCTGGCTGGTACGACTACAGCTTTGTTCCAGAAAAAAGCAAGGAAGAGCATCTGAAAACCAAGACCAATTTCTGGTTTGACCGCAGATTGGAGCGTCAACTCGACGACCCTAGCATTACAGCTCAGACGCTGCAAGAGTTAGAAAAACTGCTGATGATTTTAGATGGTCCCATTATTGTTGCTCTGCATTTTGTCCCCCATCAAGACTTTCTATACGACCATCCCTATTTCCAGCGCTTCAACGCCTTCCTAGGAAGCCAAGCTTTTCATCGACTCTTTGTCAAATACAGGGTGAAAGAAGTCGTTTTCGGCCATCTTCATCACCGCCACCAAAGTCGTGTTATCGAAGGTGTCCGCTACCATATGCGTCCTCTAGGCTACATTCGTGAATGGCAACTGACTCGGAACTTTTTTAATGACTTTCCTCAGTATAAGATTCCCCAGATGTACCGCCTGCACAAGCGTTATAATGCTGTTAAAGATTTAGCCGAATTTCGAGACTATAAGAAAAAACACCTGGCAGCTGAACTGCGAGATGCTTTAACAGTAATTGAAGTTCAGTAATGGAAATGTTGAATAGCAGTTCTCAGCTCATCTGAGAGCTGTTTTTTGCTGTCCAACTGCACATAGACTTCTAATAAGCAGGAGCGAAAATTGGAAAAAGTAATGAAATCTTGGTTGTTTTCCAATGGAAAACTCTGTGATTGAAGCCACAGTCTAAGTTCATGCTGCGACAATTTTTCCTTTAAGACGGCTTGATAAAGCACCTGGGCTAAGCGCCAATCCTCATCATTTCCGAAACGGACTGAGACTCTTTTAAAAACTTGATGAATGACCTCTAAAATCTCTGGCATCCTACTGGAGGGAAAGTCCGGATGACAAGCCACTTCTGTCAATAAGTCTGCTCCATGTGCGAAGGCATGAACCCAACCGTATTTCCTAGAGTAACCCTTTGTGTCTCTTTCTACTGACAAGTAGGTTAGCCCCTTATCTAGTAAATATTTTTTTCCTTGCATAGATAAAGCCTGATAATACGAAGAGTTTGGATTACCATCGCAGTTTAATAGATTAGCATAAAGTAAAGCCGTGAAGGAACGTGTTAAGGTGGCTTGACCATTTTTATCACTCTTGTAAAAAAGTCCTTGTCTGTTGACTGCTTCTTGAGCCAAGAAACGAAACTGTTCAGCTGAAAACAGATCAGCTTGAAGTCCCCTTGCTAAGGACGAAAAGACTAACTCATCACGGATTGTCGCTTCTGGATGACCAATATGATCCAGTAACCATAAGATTTCTTCCTCATAATATAAAGGAGAAGCCTCTTCCAACTTCTTTCGTAAATTTTGATACATACTTTCACCGTCCTTTCGAGTTGCTTTCTTTGAATTTGATTATATCGCCTTGTACACAAAAAAGCCATCTGTAGATGACTTTTTGCTGTTAAATAGCATTCTTATCCATACCTAATTTACGCTGGATGAACTTAACAATTTCAACAATGACAATCATGGCAAAGCTACCAATCAGAACAACTGTCCATTGTGACAAGTCCAGCTTGGTTACATGGAAAATCTTTTCCAATGGATCAATTACGATAGTTGAAATCAATAGGATGAAAGAAACCAGAATAGACCAGTTAAAGGTCTTAGACTTGAATGGACCAACTGTAAAGATAGATTGGTAAACAGATTTTACATTATAAGCATGGAAGAGCTGGATGAGGCCAAGCGTTGCAAAGGCCATTGTCAGAGCGTCCGCATGGATAGCCTTGACATCACCGACATGGACGGGATTAGAGATAGCATAACCATAAACCGCTAGAACCAAAGCTCCTTGCAGGACACCCTGATAGATGATAGAGCTCATAACTCCACCTGAGAAGAAGCTAGACTTACGGCCGCGAGGCTTATGACTCATGACACCTGGCTCAGCAGGTTCAACCCCCAGAGCAATGGCAGGGAAGGTATCCGTTACTAGGTTAATCCAAAGCAGATGAACCGGCTGCAGCACATCCCAACCAAAGAGGGTTGCCAAGAAAATAGTCAGTACCTCAGCCGTATTAGCTGAAAGGAGATACTGGATGGTCTTTTGAATATTAGAGAAGACCTTGCGTCCTTCTTCCACGGCTACAATGATGGTCGCAAAGTTATCATCTGCCAGAATCATGTCAGAGGCACCTTTGGACACTTCTGTACCTGTAATGCCCATACCGATACCGATATCAGCTGTCTTCAGAGCTGGTGCATCATTGACACCATCACCTGTCATGGCTACGACCTTACCTTGGTTTTGCCAAGCTTTGACAATCCGTACCTTATGCTCAGGCGAAACTCGGGCATAGACAGAGTATTGGCCAACAACCCTTTCGAATTCTGCATCAGAAAGCTCATTGAGCTCTGCACCAGTCAAGACATGGTCTTCAGTATCTCCTTCTTCGATGATACCCAAACGCTTAGCGATAGCTTCAGCTGTATCCTGATGGTCACCGGTAATCATAATCGGACGAATACCTGCTTCCTTGGCTACACGAACGGCTTCTGCCGCTTCTGCACGTTCTGGGTCAATCATACCGATTAAACCAGTAAAGATTAAATCATTTTCTAGATTTTCAGATGTCAAGTCAGTCGGAACTGCATCAATAATCTTGTAGGCGCCAGCCAGCACGCGCAGGGCTTGGTGAGCCATCTCTGAGTTGTTAGACTTGATCAACTGTGAAGTAGCGTTATCAATCGCTGCAACATCTCCAGCCTTATCACGGGCAACACAGCGTTTCAAGAGTTGATCTGGCGCTCCCTTTACTGCCACTAAGAATTTCCCATCTGGCAATGGATGGACAGTAGACATGAGCTTACGGTCTGAATCAAAGGGAAGCTCAGCTACACGAGGATATTTCTCTAAGAAGGCCTTCACATCATAGCCCTTGTCCAGAGCATACTGGATAAAGGCTGTTTCTGTTGGGTCACCAATTAGCTTTCCTTCTTGGTCAATCTTGGTATCATTAGCTAAGACAACCGAACGTAAGAGCGGCAGCTCTAGTCCAAGTTCAATATCTTGTCCAGCTTCATTCAGGACTCCGTCGTAAAAGACTTTTTCGACCGTCATCTTATTCATGGTCAGGGTACCAGTCTTATCTGAAGCGATAATCTCAGTTGATCCCAAAGTCTCAACAGCTGGAAGCTTACGAACAATCGAATTCCGCTTAGCCAGAACCTGAGTTCCCAAAGCCAACACAATGGTAACGATAGCAGGCAGACCTTCTGGAATAGCCGCAACTGCCAAAGCTACAGATGTCATCAGCTCATCCAGTGGATTTTTCCCTTGAATGAAGACACCAACTACAAAGGTCACCGCAGCAATCACCAAGATAGCATAGGTCAGAACCTTAGACAGGCTATTAAGATTTTGCTTGAGCGGTGTGTCTGTTTCATCCGCATCCTGCAACATACCTGCGATGTGGCCGACTTCTGTATACATCCCTGTATTAACAACCAATCCAACCCCACGACCATAGGTCACATTTGAGTTTTGGAAGGCCATATTCACACGGTCACCAATACCAGCATCTGCAGCTACCTCAACAGTCAAGTCTTTCTCAACCGGTACAGACTCACCTGTCAGAGCTGCTTCTTCGATTTTCAGTGAATTAGCTTCCAAAAGCCGCATATCTGCTGGAACAACGTCACCGGCTTCCAATCTAACGATATCACCAGGCACCAAGTCCTTAGAATCTACTTCTGTGACATGGCCATCACGCAGGACACGCGCAGCCGGGCTGGACATGGATTTGAGAGCCGCAATCGCTTCTTCAGCCTTGCCTTCCTGATAGACGCCGAAGATGGCATTGATGATTACTACCGCTAGGATGATCAAGGCATCCGCAATGTCTTCACCACCTGATGTGACAACAGACAAGAGCGCTGCTACCAACAAGATGATAATCATCAAATCCTTAAATTGCTCCAAAAACTTCATCAAGAGAGATTTTTTCTCCCCTTCATCCAGTTCATTGCGGCCATAATCAGCT
>CBDFAZ010000104.1:0-6587 GCA_965245685.1 uncultured Streptococcus sp.
ATTTTTATCTCTGAAATTACCTAACCAAAATACATTCTTATTCATTTATATTCATCCCCTTATTTTTGCTCCAGACCCAATTTATCCAAATAAGCTTTAGAGCCTATATTATGATTCCTTTCATCCAGTAGATAGTTTTTAGCATCTTCAACGACTGGCTCAAGATAATGGTCATAGACTGAATCAAAATCTTTATTAGTAAAATAACTTATTATTGTACCTACCACGAATGCAGCAGGTGCTGCGACAAGTGGACCGCCAGGAATCCAAGCAGTGACTGCAGCTGCTATTTGAGCTGAACCTAAACCTATTCCAAAGTGTCCCGCCGTCTTAAGAGCCGCATCCTCAATGTCAGCTCCATCATCAATTTGATTTTGATAGTCCCAGGCGACTAAAACTGAGTTAATACCTCCAGTGAGCAATCCACTAAATATAGTAGAATTAGTTTGTAATTCAGGTCCATTTGCGGTCTCAACAACTGAAGTTGTTGTAGTTGCAAAATTTGAACCAATGCCTACATTTGGACTATCTAGACCAAGTGAATAGGCCTTAAGTTGTTTAATCATCTCCAAGGTAAGGCCAGCTTTCTGTAAATTTTTGACCACAGTCGGATTGTTAGCTAACTGTTTATCAACTCCTTCTGCAATCTCACTAATTAGATTACTCCGTACCTCTTCATCTAGATCTGGAAAATTCTTATTTAAAAATTCTTCTACTGCTGATTTCTTTTCACTAAGAGTTGTCGCTTTTTCTATCTTATTCAAAGTATTTCCATATTCTTTGGCCAAATACTTAGCATTCTTAGAAGAATCATATTTTATACTTTCAATCTTCTGTCCTTGCATCTTCTTGGCCCAGCTCATGTCCACTCCATCAACATAGTGATTACCGTTGCTGTCTACTAGGACTTGGCTTAGCTGGCTGGCTCCTTGGATAGCTAGACGAAGAACTTCTAGACTATCGCTGAAATATTGAGAAACTTGAGCGACAAAGAACTCCAGCTTTTCAATCTTCTCTTCCAATTCTTTGATTTGTGATTCAATTTGCGACTCTGCACTAGAGAGAATCACCAGAGACTGCATGTGAGAAACGATATTAAATGTAGCAATAGACTTCATGTGCTCTAAGAATGATTCTTTTGCTTCAATAGCCTTTTTGACAGAGGCTAGTTGCTGCTCTCTCAATTCTTTTGTCTTCTTCAGCTGATCCAGGTCGAGGTTTCCGTACTCAGCTACCTGAGCATCTGCAGCTCTGTATGAATTTAACTCCGTTTGAATGTCGTCCACTGCTTCCTGCAGTTTCTTAATGGCAGGAATGATAATCTCTGAAAAGAGACCCTTTCCTGCTGTATAGGCTGCTCCCATGAGCTCTCCAGAGTCTAGGGTAGCTATCAGGTGGTCACATCCCTGAGACAATCGATCTGTCACCTCATTAGCCACTTGAATATTATTAGCCATTGCCTCCATCAACTGTGAAGACTCCGATGCACTGTATTTTACTCCCATGGTAAAGAGTTCCTTTCTTTCGTCAATTTTTCTCGATTTTCATCTAATTTTTGCCGAACTTTCCTTGTTTGTTTGGAAACATTGTCCAACTCCTGCTCTACGTAGCTATCAATTGCTTGCTGCAAGGCTTGGTTTTCTTCCCATATTTTACGATTGGTAGAACTAGTCTCCGATACGGGATCTATCAAATTTTCTATTTGGGCATTCATCGTCCAAATATCTGTACGAAAATCCATTACCTTCTCTTCATAACGTCTTTTGAGAACTAAAAGATCTTCTTCTTGATTCTCAAGCTGAATGATTTGCTTATGCAATTGCTCACGTTTTTCTTGATTTTTATCTTTTATCATCAGTTGCTCCAACGTTGCGCCTGCTCTACATCACGCTTTTCAATTTTATAAGCTATATCAGGAAATTTATTAGCCTGAGTCAGGACTGCTGCACTAAAGTCACTGACAGCCTGCAGCATTTGATTGCATGCCTGACGGCCTGCTTCCATCCCAGCAATCTCTGTAGTATAGCTGAACTCTACCTGCTGATTTTACTTATCGCTTGTATCTACCCCAACCAATTCACTGATAGCGTTCCGAGCAGAGATAGCACTTGACTTGATTTCCCCATTTCACACTTCCTTCATATAAACCAACTCTTGTTCACTAGATAGATCAGGTCGGTAGGTGAATCCTGCAAAGCTTAATTTTTTCATCTGTTCGACTTCTGTCACTTGGTTAGTTATTAGGGCTGTTAAAAACTCGCCACGTGCTTTTTTAGAAATGGTCGAATGGACTTTCAGCTTGCCATCTCGGTCTTCCAGAAACTTGAAGCCTATCATGCGCTGGCGGATTTTCTTAGAAAAGACTGTTTCAAACTCGCTGGACAGGAGGGAGAAAATCACCTCATCTTCTGCCAGAGCTTGGTCATAAGCTTCTTTCCAAAAAGCCTTGAGACTCTTCCCATCTAACTTAAGCGGCATCATAAAGTCCAAGCGATGGGGCGCTATGGGCTCCAGGGCTGGGATGACACCGTAAAGGGCTGATGTGATGGCAAGATGCTTCTCGATATGCTGACTCTCTTCTTCGGTATAACCCTCTCTCTTGATATGGCGGTACATGAGGCCATCAAAAAGATAAAGGGCTGGTGCGTGCTGCGCAGTTCCTTCTCGCAAAGCCTGAATGGCTTGCCACTCTATCTCCGCTCTTTCTGGGGAAATTTTATAAAAAGATGCCAATTCAGTTACTGACATGGTTGCCAACTCATCCAACACAGCTTTAGTTTGTGCTGAAGGTGGATTCGGGATTGCAGATGGCGCAGTTAGATTCAACTCTTTCGCAGTTGGGATAAGAATTTTCATAGTTTCCTTCTTTCATTTAGTGAATATGATGGACAACCCATTTTCCCAAGGCTGTCTCTAGTAGATAGCTGCCGATGATGAAGCCTAGCAGATTGGTCAAGATATCACCCAAGTCAAAAATGCCAAGATGAAAGAGATACTGGCTCCCCTCAACCAGACTGATAGCCAAGGTAAAATAAGCCACATGTTTCCATGACAACTTGCAGAGAAAGCCCAGCGGAATGAACATAATGATATTCATGGTCGGTACCAGCTTATCCCCATAAATCCAATTATAGGTAAAAGATTGCAGATCTAGACTGAAGCCCTGCCTGCCGATATTTTTTAAAAAGAGGGCATAGAATAGAATGAGAAAATAGAGGGCATAACTGGCTACCACCAGCCAACGAGGAATGTGCCGACTATAGAGGCCGCGAATAAAAAGCGAGCTGATAGCTGCCAGAGTCAGAATGATAGAAGCTGGTATCAGCAGGTTCCACTCTGGCTGATTCTTGTAAAAGACGACGGCTACGTAGGCATAAAAAAAGCGCATATAGAGCCAAGACCAAAAAATCAGACTGCCTAGGAAGGCTGCCATATCAAAGATTATTTGTTTTTTCATCTGAAACCTCCCTTTCTTCTTTTTAAAATTATATCAAATTTCAATAGGACATTCTATTTTTTGCTTGACTTTGATTTACAGAGATGTTATCATCTAGTTATAAAGACTAGATAAGAAAGTGATAAAGATTTGAACGCTCAACAAGTTTTTCCCAAGTGGGACGAATTACCAGAACTGGACCTATATTTGGACCAAGTTCTGCTCTATGTAAACAATGTCTGTGGCTCTTCTATTTCAGCTGCTGACAAGGGACTGACCGCTTCTATGATTAACAACTATGTCAAGCACGGCTATATTGCCAAGCCAGTCAAGAAAAAATATCAACGCCGCCAGGTAGCCCGCTTGATTGCCATTACGACCTTAAAAACAGTCTTTTCTATCCAGGAAATTTCAGCTACTTTAAATATGCTGCATAAGGAAGCAGATTCGCGAGAACTTTATGATGACTTCGTTGACTACATGAATGGCAATAAACTAGAGGTAGCCCCCATCATTTCTACAGCCTGCCAGACGGTCAAACTCTATCAAAAGACCTTATCCCTAATCCAAGTACCAAATGAGGAGGAAGAAAATCTTGAACTACGCGCTTAAACTCAGTAAAAAACTATCCTTTGGAGAGGAAATTGCCAATGCTGTTACCCATGCGGTAGGAGCCGTTCTGATGCTGATTCTGCTGCCTATCTCAGCCATTTATAGCTATGAAGAGCACGGCTTGGTGGCTGCTGTCGGAACTTCTATCTTTGTCATCAGCCTCTTTCTCATGTTCCTCTCTTCAACTGTCTACCATTCAATGTCCTATGGCTCAACCCACAAGTATATCTTGCGTATTATCGACCACTCCATGATTTACATCGCCATCGCTGGCAGCTACACGCCAGTCGTGCTGTCGCTAATGAATAACTGGTTTGGCTATCTCATCATTGCTATCCAGTGGGGCACAACCATCTTTGGCATTCTCTATAAGATTTTCGCTAAGAAGGTCAATGAAAAATTCAGCTTAGCTCTCTATTTGATTATGGGCTGGCTGGTGGTCTTTATCATTCCGCAGATTATCGGTCAAACCGGACCTGTATTCTGGGGACTCATGCTGGCTGGTGGCCTCTGCTATACTGTAGGAGCTGGCTTCTATGCTCAAAAGAAGCCCTACTTCCACATGATTTGGCATCTTTTCATTCTAGCGGCCTCTGCCCTTCAATACCTTGCTATCGTTTACTTTATGTAAGAGAAAAACACAAAAACCGTCTGAGCATTCTCAGACGGTTTCTTTGTTTATGCTGATTATTGATTTATCCCTGCTTTTCAGTGGCCTTGTTTGCTTGTGCGCTTTTCTGACTTGCTTAAAGATTGGATATAAGATTGGGACGGCGATGACTGTCGCTAGACTAGAGCCAAATGTACCAGTAATCTTAGCTACTGCCAGCAAAAAGGCTGCTGGTAAACTACTCCCGCCAAGCAGTGTTCCTGTCAGAGTGTACTTGAGGATATTAAGCACAACTTTCACCAAAGCTGCGGCTACCGCTGTCACAAGAATATTTCTTAGTTGGTCCTTTCTATGAAAGAGTCCTTCATACAGAAAATGAATCACCACGGCTACCGCAAGTGCTTCTAACAATATGATTGGGATTTCCGCGGCGTAACCATTCAGCAAGTCAAATATTCCCAGTCCAATAGCAGCCGCTAAAAAACCGAGTTTACTGCCAAAAATCAGACAGCCCACTACCACCAGTGCATTTCCAAAGTGAATAAACTGAGCTCCGACAGGAATTTTAAAAAACTGAATACTCAAAAAAATCAAAGCAGCAAATAAACTAATCATAGTTAAGGTTTGCAAATCAAGTGTTTGTTTCTTCATCTTTTTCCTCCATTAAGGCTTGAAAATCAGCGAAAAGCTCTCCTAGATAGGGCTGGTAAAAAACGCCCTTCTTTGGATCTACTTGCTCTTTAAAGCTAAGTGCCAAGCTCTTTTCAATAAACTTCAAAATCACAGACAGGGCTTGCTTGATATCGATTCCCTGAACAAAAGCCGCAGCTACAAGTGTCGTCAATATATCTCCCGTTCCAAAAAATTGCTGGGGCAGACCTGGACTGTAAAAGAGGTTAAACTCTTCAGTTGCCGCATCAAAATAAGCCACACCAATCTGATTCTCTTTCATGGGCAAGCCGGTCAACAAGATCTTGCTCGGTCCTAACTCAGTCAAACGCTTGCAGTAGTCCTCCCATCTATCTTCTGATAAACTCGCTTCGTAGGGTTCTTCCAACAAAAAACAGGCTTCCGTCAAATTGGGCAGAACCAAGTCTGCATCCTGGCAGAGGCGACGCATATGGTCTAGATGGGCATCTGAAAATCCCTGATAAAAAGTCCCCTTGTCCCCCATGATAGGATCCACGATAAGGGGCAAGCTTCTTTCCTCTTTAAAGCGCAGCAAATTTTCCACCTGTATGTCAGATTTCAAATATCCTGTTACCAGAGCTGAAAAATCGAATTCCAAGCTCTGCCATTGTTTCAAAAAAGCAAGCATTCCATGCGTGTAATCATCTATATAGACGTCTGGAAAACCGCCTGTATGGGATGATAAAATCATGGTTGGCAAGAGGGCAACCTCTAGCTGGCAAATTGCAAAGAGCGGCAGGGCAGCTGTTGCAGCAACCTTACCTAAGCCAGAAATATCTGTGGCCAGAATAACTGTTTTTGTTTTCATGACTCCTCCTACTTGCTCTCTATTGTAAAATATCTAAAAATGAGTTACAATATGAAAAAATCAAATCTGTATGGGGACAGTTTTATGGTTAAAGCAAAATACCAACGCATCGTCGATAAGATTACTAAGGATATTAAAGAGGGAAAATTGGCTACTGGTCAGAAAATCCCTTCTGTCCGCAAGCTAGCAGAGCGTTATCATTGCAGTAAGGATACCGCGCAGAAGGCTCTGATTGAGCTCAAATATCAGAAGTATATCTATGCCGTTCCCAAAAGCGGCTACTATGTACTGGAAAATGCTCAGGAAGAAAAGCAGGATTTGGAGCTGCCTGTGAGGGATGACCGCCACCAAGCCTACGAAGATTTTCGACTTTGTGTGAATGAAACTCTGATCGTCCGGGAAAATTTTCTCTTCAACTACTACCCTCTGCA
>CBDFAZ010000105.1:0-6390 GCA_965245685.1 uncultured Streptococcus sp.
ACCGTGAATGGTCTTAAGCATTTCTTCTACGGTGATTTCCATTTCGATGATGGTTGATGCTTCGTTGATCAATTCTGCCGCTGCAGGACCAATGATATGAACACCAAGCACTTCACCGTACTTCTTGTCAGCAATGACTTTAACGAAGCCTTGAGCTGCGTCTGAAGCAATAGCACGGCCGTTAGCAGCGAAGTTAAACTTACCAATTGCTACATCGTATTTCTCACGAGCTTGCTCTTCTGTCAAACCAACTGCTGCTACTTCTGGCAGGGTGTAGATAGCTGCAGGTGTCAGATTGAGTTTAGCAACATGGTGGTTACCTTTCAGAGCATTTTCAGCAGCCACTTCACCCATACGGAAGGCTGCGTGAGCCAGCATCTTAGTACCATTGATATCACCTGGTGCGTAAATACCTGAAACAGAAGTTTCCATGTACTCATTGACCTTGATACGGCCACGATCCAGTTCGAACTCAACCTCGCCAATGCCTTCTAAGTCTGGCACGCGTCCGATAGAAAGCAGGGCCTTATCTGCTAGAATATCTTCCTTTCCTTCAACTTTGATACGAAGTTTGCCGTTTTCTTCGATGATTTCTTCCAACTTGGTTTCAGTTAGAATTGTCATACCCTTGCGCTCCAAGATGAGGCGAAGGTTTTTAGAAACTTCCGCATCCATAGCTGGGACGATACGATCCATCATTTCAATGACAGTGACTTTTGAGCCAAATGTCATGAAGGCTTGTCCAAGCTCAATACCGACAACACCACCGCCGATAATTACTAGATTTTCTGGCACTTCGTTCATTTCCAGAATATCATCGCTGGTCATAACAAGAGATGATTCCATACCAGGAACATTGATCTTGCTGACTTTGGAACCACCAGCAAGGATGATTTTCTTGGTTTCAAGCAATTCTGAACCATTAACCAAAACATTCTTGTCTTTAGTAATGGTACCAATTCCTTTATGAACATCTACGCCATAGCTGCGAAGAAGTCCAGCAACACCGCCAACAAGCGTATTAACAACCTTGTTTTTAGTTTCAAGAACCTTGTCCATGTCCACTGAGAAGCTTGGATTTTCGATGATGATACCTCGATTAGCAGCGTGACCAAGGTTTTCAATGATTTCCGCATTGTGCAAGTAAGTCTTGGTAGGAATACAGCCACGGTTCAAGCAGGTTCCGCCTAGCTCAGACTTCTCAACCAAAGCAATCTTGCCACCCAGCTGAGCGGCTTTGATAGCCGCTACATAACCAGCAGGTCCGCCACCGATAACAACGATATCGTAAGCATCATCACTCTTATCATCATCTGAATTTGCCGCTGCAGCAGGAGCTGGAGTTTCCGCAGGTGCAGTTCCACCAGCAGTTGGAATGTTTTCTCCTTCTTCTCCCAAGTAACCGATGACTTCCGTAACTGGAACAGTTTCACCGTCACCTTTGAGAATGGCAATCAGGTAGCCATCTTCTTCAGCTTCCAATTCCATGCTGACCTTGTCAGTCATGATTTCCAGAAGGATTTCTCCTTCTTTGACAAATTCGCCGACTTTCTTATTCCATTGGACAATTTGCCCTTCGGTCATATCCACGCCGGCTTTTGGCATAATTACTTCTAAAGCCATTTTTCTTTCCTTTTCTAATTTAATTTTTCATTTGCTGAGTGCTTCTTCGCTTTTTAGAATAGCAAAGAAAATAAAATCTTATACCAACATTGAAATTGGATCTTCAATCAAAGCCTTCAAATCCTTCATAAACTTAGCTCCAGCCATTCCATCAACTACACGGTGGTCAATGGTCAATCCCAGACTCATAATTGGACGGATAACAATTTCGCCATTAACAACGACAGGTTTCTCTACCGTTGAGCTCACACCCAAGATAGCAGAGTTTGGCTGGTTGATGATTGGCCCAAAAGACTGAACGCCAAACATACCTAAGTTACTGATTGTGAAGGTTGAATTTTGCAGCTCGCTTGGAGCCAACTTGCCTTCCAAGGTACGTCCGATTACATCTTTAAAGGCTACTACAAGCTCTGATAGGCTCATTTTTTCTGCATTGTAGACAACTGGTGTCATCAGGCCATTATCCATACCGACTGCCATTGAAAGGTTGACATAGTTGTGTGTGATAATGGTTTTGCCATCCTCTGTCAAGGTCGAATTGAGGTAAGGATGTTTCATCAGTGTCTTCACAACAGCTAGCGAAAGCAGGTCTGTGACAGTTACTTTCTTGCCAGTTGCTTCCATGATTGGCTCCAGCACTTTTTTACGCAAGGCCAGCATTTCTGTCATATCAACATCATAGTTAAGGGTGAATGTTGGCGCCGTCAGGTAAGATTCTACCATCCGCTGAGCAATAACCTTCCGCATTGGCGTCATTGGAATACGCTCAATTTCACCGTAAAGAGTGACATTATCAGGCACTTCTTCCACTTTTTCAATTTGAGCAGGAGATTTGATTGTATCGCTCTCAACATTCTCAGGCAAGAAGGCAAGAACATCCTTCTTCATAATCTTGCCACGATGGCCAGTTCCTTGAATCTCTTGCCAAGCAATATTGTGTTCTTGGGCAATTCGTTTTGCCAGTGGTGAAATGCGCACCACATTTGTATCTTTATAAGTTTCCACGTCTTCTTTGTGGACACGACCGTTTGCGCCTGAGCCAGAAACATCATAGAGGTTGATTCCCAAATCATCCGCTAACTTTCTAGCTGCAGGAGTCGCTCTTAGCTTATCATCAGCCATGACCTCTCCAATTCTAATTATGATACTAAGGGCGTAAAAAGCGACTGAAAAATAGGAAATCAACGCTGGCTTCGATGAAGCCACGACGCTTTATCTTTTTTCCAAGCTTTTAGCCCGAGTTCAACTCTACAAGTAACTTGGATACGAAACGTATCTCAAGTTACTACGGTTGCCGCTATCTGCGACCAACCTAGTAGACTTACTAAGTCGTTCGTCGAATATCATCGATTCGACTCTCTCCTGTTGCAACTTTACAAGTAACTTGGATACAAACGTATCACAACTTACAACAGCTGCCGCTATCGGCGATCAACCTTGTAGACTTATTAATTCGCTCATCGGATATAATCAATCCGAATAACGATTTTATGCAATTAGTAAAATTCTAAGTCTCTTTAACCCTCTACACAAGATTAGATTACATAAAATATTTTATGTAATCTAATCTTGTGAGAAAGCCTTTTCTTTATTATACCTTATTCTTTATGATATGTCTTCCGAATAGCGTCTTTGATGCTTTCAACGGTCGGAATCATCGCGTTTTCTAAGTTTTGTGCATAAGGCATTGGCACATCTTCACCTGCACAACGGCGGATTGGAGCATCTAAATAGTCAAATGCTTCAGACTCAGAAATAATCGCTGAAATTTCACCAATGAAACCGCTAGTTTTGTGGGCATCATTAACCAAAACGACCTTACCAGTCTTCTTAACAGAATTGATGATAATATCTTTATCAAGTGGCACCAATGTACGCGGGTCAACCACTTCTACAGAGATAGCTTCTTCTGCTAATTCTTCAGCGGCCTGCATGACACGGCGCAGCAGTTTGCCGTAGGTAACAACTGTTACATCGCTACCTTCTTTTTTGATTTCACCTACACCGAGTGGGATCACATACTCAGGATCCAGTGGCACTTCGCCTTTTTGGTTAAATTCAGACTTGTATTCCAGAATAATGACTGGGTTGTTGTCTCGGATAGAAGCCTTGAGAAGGCCTTTCATATCTGCCGGAGTTCCTGGAGCGACTACCTTAAGCCCTGGAATGTGGGTAAACCAAGATTCCAAAGACTGCGAGTGCTGAGCAGCAGAACCAACTCCATTACCTGCCGCACAGCGGACAGTCATTGGTACTTGTCCTTTTCCGCCAAACATATAGCGTGTTTTAGCGGCTTGGTTAACAATAGCATCCATGGCGATTACAGAGAAGTCCATAAAGGTCATGTCTACGATTGGACGCAGCCCTGTCATAGCTGCTCCAGCTGCTGCTCCAGAAATCGCTGCTTCTGAAATCGGACAGTCACGAACACGCTCTGGCCCGAACTCTTCCAGCATACCAACAGATGTTCCGAAATCTCCACCAAAGACTCCGACATCTTCTCCCATCAAGAGTACATTTTCATCGCGACGCATTTCCTCAGACATAGCGAGGATAATGGTATCACGAAAAGACATAGTTTTAGTTTCCATTTTCTTTTTCTCCTCTCTTTAGTCTGCGTAAATATCTTCAAAGGCAGATTCAAGCGGCGGGAATGGACTCTCTTCTGCGAACTTCACAGACGCTTCTACCGCTTCTTTGACTCCAGCTTGGATAGCTTCCAGCTCTTCCTCGCTTGCAATCTTGTTTTCCAGCAAGTATTTACGAAGATTTTCGATTGGATCCTTCTTCTTCCATTCTTCTACTTCTTCACGAGTACGGTATTTACCTGGGTCAGAAGATGAATGTCCCAACCAGCGATAGGTCACACTCTCTATTAAGACAGGTCCTTTACCACTGCGAACATGCTCCACAGCCTTTTGGAAGCCTTCATAGACATCCAGAACATTATTGCCATCTTCGATGAACATACCTGGAATGCCATAAGCTGCGCTGCGCTCGTGGATGTGCTCTACATTGGTCATTTTCTTGATATCAGCAGAAATACCATAGCCGTTATTAATACAATAGAAAATAACTGGAAGATTCCAGATAGAAGCCATATTGACTGCTTCGTGGAAGACACCTTCGTTGGTAGCACCGTCACCAAAGAAGCAGACAACAATCTTGCCTGTCTTCTGCATTTGCTGGGTCAGAGCTGCTCCAACAGCAATTCCCATGCCTCCACCTACGATACCGTTAGCTCCAAGATTTCCGGCATCTAAGTCAGCAATGTGCATAGAGCCGCCTTTTCCTTTACAGGTCCCAGTGTATTTCCCTAGGATTTCCGCCATCATTTCGTTGAGGTTGATTCCTTTGGCGATAGCTTGACCGTGCCCCCGGTGATTAGAAGTCAGTAAATCATCCTCATTTAAGGCCAGCATAGCACCGACATTGGCTGCTTCCTCACCCACTGAGAAGTGAGTCATTCCAGGAACCTTTCCTTTTTTTACAAGTTGAGCAATTTTTAAGTCCATACGACGGATTTCTTCCATCTTACGGAACATCTCTAACAAAAGATTTTTATCTAAAGTTGCCATTTTTTTGCCTTTCTAAGCATAATTCTTCTATTTAATTCTATCTAAAGCTGTAAGCACTGTCAAAACTTTTGCTCACTTATATTTCACAAAGAAAAACCAGTCAATCCATTGGATAAACTGGTTTCCGACACTAAAATAGAAATTTCACAAACTTTTTGTGCTAGAGTAGTTTTTACTATTTTGAAACTGTTATACGAAAATAATAGCAGAGCATGCCTCCGATTAATCTGCCTGTTTAGCAAAGTCTGCAATCATCTGCTCCATCTGCTCGCGACTTGGAGTTGTCAGCATATAGAGGTAGTCACCTTGCAACTCCGCAAATGCGGCTGGCATGTCTTTTTTGACCTTGAAGTTATCTCTGTATTTCTCCAGCAAGTCAGCCTCAGGGTAAGCATAGTTCGTTGATGCACGGCGCGAGGTTGCCAGACAATACAGTGGCTCCATGTGGGCAGCTGGGAAAGGCTCTCCTGCTACAATCGCTGCATAGCCTCTGTAAAGATCGATTGAGTGAGCGAAATTATAGACATCAATGGTAAAGCCGCCGGCTGGACGGTTATTGTACTCAATGGCTACATAATCATCCCCCTCGCGGAAGAACTCAATATGGAAAAAGCGTTCTTTCATGCCAAAGATTTTAACAATCGCTTCTCCATAAGCACGCAGCTTTGGATCCATATCCTTGAGGACGTAGTAGGAATTGTCCATCTTATAGATCATCAAATCCAGCGGCGTATGCGCATAGTCAAAGGTGGTTGCAAAGACGATCTGACCGTCCTTATCTACCAAACCGTCAAAGGTACAAATCTCGCCAGACTGGACAAACTTTTCAAAGAAATAAGCTGTCTGATGATCCCATTCTTGCTTGAATCGTTCGACATCATCTGCTGTTTCCAATTTAAAGGTTGCAGCTGCTCCCACTCCATTATCAGGCTTGGCAATCAAAGGCAGGCCAAGTTTCTTGACAGCCAAATCTGCCCCAGCTTCTGTATTGACAATCTGACCAGGTACGACTGGAACACCTGCTTTTTTAAAGAGTTTTTTCATCTCAGATTTGAACTTGGTCTTTTTCAAATCTTTTGGTTTTGCTCCAAAAACATTGAATTGCTCACGCAACTCAGCGTCCAGTTCCAGCCAGTATTCATTATGAGACTCAATCCGATCGATAGGCCCATGCTTGTAGAAAAGAAAG
>CBDFAZ010000106.1:0-6378 GCA_965245685.1 uncultured Streptococcus sp.
ACTGTCAGGCTCCTCAGGTATCGGATGAGCTCTTGCAGACTTATTACCAGCTGGCTTTTGAGGAAGGGTCTTGTTCCAGTCATGGATTCAAGAGTCTGTATCAGGATTTGCGGGTCCATTTGGATGGTGATAAGCTGCTGATTGAGGGGGCTTCGACCATTGATACGGAGCATTTCCGTAAGAATCACCTGCCCAATCTTAGTCGCCAGCTGGTCAAGTACGGCTTTCCTCAGTTGACCTGTCAGGTTCAGCACAGCGATGAGCTGACCCAGCAGCAAGCGGAGAATTTCCAGGCGGAGAATGACAAGATTGTTCAGGCGGCTAATGAAGAAGCGCTCAAAGCCATGGAATCCCTGCAGCAGATGGCACCGCCGCCAGAGGAAAAACCAGCCTATGACTTCCAAGCTCGCAAGGCTGCGGCTAAACCAAAGCTGGACAAGGCAGAGATTACCCCTATGATTGAAGTTCAGACTGAGGAGAACCGTCTGGTCTTTGAGGGAATGGTCTTTGACCTGGAGCAGAAGGTCACTCGAACTGGCCGGGTCTTGCTCAATTTCAAGATGACAGACTACACTTCCAGCTTCTCCTTGCAGAAATGGATGAAAAATGAAGAAGAAGCCAAGAAGTTTGACATGATTAAGAAAGGTGCCTGGCTACGTGTGCGGGGAAATGTGGAGATGAACAACTTCACCCGCGACCTGACCATGAATGTGCAGGATGTGCAGGCCGTCACCCACTATGAGCGCAAGGACTTGATGCCTGAGGGGCAGAAGCGGGTTGAATTTCATGCCCATACCAATATGTCTACTATGGATGCCCTGCCTGAGGTTGAGGAAATCGTTGCAACGGCAGCTAAGTGGGGCCACAAGGCTGTCGCCATTACCGACCATGGCAATGTGCAGAGCTTTCCCCATGGCTACAAGGCTGCCAAGAAAGCTGGTATCCAGCTGATTTACGGTATGGAGGTCAATATTGTAGAAGACCGGGTGCCCATCGTCTACAATGAAGTGGTCATGGAGCTGAGCGATGCGACTTATGTGGTCTTTGATGTCGAAACAACAGGACTTTCAGCGGTCTACAATGACTTGATTCAAGTCGCCGCCAGCAAGATGCACAAGGGCAATATCATCGCTGAGTTTGATGAATTTATCAATCCTGGGCATCCTCTGTCGGCCTTTACGACGGATTTAACCGGGATTACTGATGAGCATGTCCGCAATGCCAAACCACTAGAGCAAGTACTGAAAGAGTTTCAGGAATTTTGCCAGGACAGTGTCCTCGTTGCCCATAATGCCACCTTTGACGTGGGTTTTATGAATATCAACTATGAGCGTCATAATTTGCCGAAAATTACTCAGCCGGTCATTGACACATTAGAATTTGCCCGCAACCTCTATCCAGAGTACAAGCGCCATGGTCTGGGGCCTTTGACTAAGCGTTTCCAGATTGCTCTGGAGCACCACCACATGGCCAACTATGACGCGGAAGCGACGGGCCGTCTCCTCTTTATCTTTATCAAGGATGTGGCTGAAAAGCATGGTGTGACCAATCTCAAGGATCTGAATACGGATCTGGTCGATGAGAATTCCTATAAGAAAGCTCGGGTCAAGCATGCGACTATTTATGTGAAAAATCAGACGGGTCTCAAGAATATTTTCAAGTTAGTTAGTCTGTCCAATACCAAGTATTTCGAAGGTGTTCCGCGGATTCCACGGACTGTTCTGGATGCCCATCGTGAAGGCCTGATTCTGGGCTCAGCCTGCTCAGAAGGCGAAGTCTATGATGCTGTTGTTTCTCAGGGGGTGGATGCGGCTGACGAAGTAGCCAAGTATTATGACTTTATCGAGGTCATGCCGCCAGCTATCTATGAGCCGCTGATTGCCAAGGAGCAAATCAAGGACCAGGAAGAACTGCAGACCATAATTCGCAATCTGATTGAGGTCGGAGATCGTTTGGGCAAACCTGTCCTTGCGACGGGAAATGTCCACTATATCGAGCCGGAAGAAGAAATCTATCGTGAGATTATCGTCCGCAGTCTCGGTCAGGGAGCCATGATTAACCGGACTATTGGCCACGGCGAAAATGCCCAGCCGGCTCCGCTTCCTAAGGCTCACTTCCGGACCACCAATGAGATGCTGGACGAATTTGCATTTTTGGGCGAGGAGTTGGCTAAGAAGTTAGTCATCACAAATCCCAATCAGCTGGCGGAAACCTTTGAGCCGGTTGAGGTAGTCAAGGGCGACCTCTATACGCCTTTCATTGACAAGGCTGAGGAGACAGTTGCCGAGCTGACCTATCAAAAGGCTTTTGAGATCTATGGCAATCCGCTGCCAGATATCGTAGATTTGCGGATCGAAAAAGAGCTGAGCTCTATCTTGGGGAATGGCTTCGCCGTGATTTATCTGGCTTCGCAGATGCTGGTGCAACGCTCAAATGAGCGGGGCTATCTGGTAGGTTCGCGGGGGTCTGTCGGATCCAGCTTTGTCGCGACCATGATTGGGATTACCGAGGTTAATCCCTTGTCACCCCACTATGTCTGTGGCAAATGCCAATATAGCGAGTTCATCACGGACGGGTCCTATGGTTCTGGCTTTGATATGCCGGATAAGGACTGTCCAGAGTGCGGCCACAAGCTGAGCAAGAACGGTCAGGATATTCCATTTGAGACCTTCCTTGGATTTGACGGGGACAAGGTACCCGATATTGACTTGAACTTCTCCGGAGAAGATCAGCCAAGCGCCCACTTGGACGTGCGGGATATCTTTGGTGCGGAGTATGCCTTTCGGGCTGGGACCGTTGGTACCGTTGCGGCTAAGACGGCCTATGGATTTGTCAAGGGCTATGAGCGCGACTACGGGAAGTTCTACCGGGATGCAGAAGTTGAGCGTCTGGCGCAGGGAGCTGCTGGAGTCAAACGGACGACTGGACAACACCCAGGCGGAATCGTTGTTATCCCTAACTACATGGATGTTTATGACTTTACACCGGTCCAATATCCAGCCGATGATGTGACGGCTGAGTGGCAGACCACCCACTTTAACTTCCATGATATTGATGAAAATGTCCTCAAGCTAGACGTTCTGGGACACGATGATCCGACCATGATTCGGAAGCTTCAGGACTTGTCTGGCATTGATCCAAATGACATTCCTATGGATGATGCTGGCGTCATGGCCCTCTTTTCTGGTACAGACATTTTGGGTGTGACTCAGGAGCAAATCGGCACACCGACTGGTATGCTGGGAATTCCGGAGTTTGGGACCAACTTTGTACGGGGTATGGTTGATGAGACCCATCCGACGACATTTGCCGAGCTCTTACAGCTATCTGGTCTCTCTCATGGTACGGATGTTTGGCTGGGTAATGCTCAGGACTTGATCAAGCAAGGGATTGCTGACTTGTCCACTGTTATCGGCTGTCGGGACGACATCATGGTTTACCTCATGCACAAGGGCTTGGATCCTAAGATGGCCTTTACAATCATGGAGCGCGTGCGGAAGGGCCTTTGGCTGAAGATTTCTGAAGAAGAGCGCAATGGCTACATCGCAGCCATGAAGGAAAACAATGTGCCAGAGTGGTATATCGAGTCCTGTGGAAAAATCAAGTACATGTTCCCCAAGGCCCATGCGGCAGCCTATGTTATGATGGCCCTGCGGGTGGCCTACTTCAAGGTGCATCATCCGATTTATTACTACTGTGCTTATTTCTCTATCAGGGCTAAAGCCTTTGATATCAAGACCATGAGTGGTGGACTTGATGCCGTCAAACGCCGGATGGACGAAATCGCTGAGAAACGTAAGAACAACGAAGCCTCAAATGTAGAAATTGACCTTTATACGACTCTGGAAATCGTCAATGAAATGCTGGAGCGGGGCTTTAAGTTTGGGAAGCTAGATCTCTACAAGAGCCACGCAACTGAGTTTCTCATCGAAGGAGATACCCTTATTCCTCCTTTCTCTGCTATGGACGGTCTGGGTGACAACGTTGCCCGCCAAGTGGTCAGAGCGCGGGAAGAAGGTGAATTCCTCTCTAAGACAGAGCTCCGAAAACGTGGCGGCCTCTCTAGCACCCTAGTCGAAAAAATGGACGACATGGGCATTCTAGGCAATATGCCTGAGGATAACCAGTTGAGTTTGTTTGATGAGTTGTTTTAAGAAGGATGTTCATGGAAAATATTACAGAACAATTTAATGCGGTTGCTTTAGAATATGATTGGGTAACCACTCTTTTGGAAGGCAAGCCCGATTATCTACTGGATAATTTGCCTGACATTAGAGTTTCCGCTTTGGATATTGGTTGTGGCGGAGGCAATGCCTGCATTTTTCTGTCTTCATATTTTCAACATGTGACAGGAATAGATCTATCTGCAGATTTTCTGCAGATAGCAAAAGATAAAGTAGAAAAAGAAGATTTACAGAATGTAGAATTACTGCAGGATGATTTTTTAACCGCTGTTTTTGAAAAGCAATTTGATTTTATTTTTAGTCGAACGACATTTCATCATTTGGACATCCCCAAAGCTTTGGAAAAATGTAAGAAATTATTAAAGCCAGGTGGTATCCTGTTTGTTATGGACAATGTATCAGAAAAGCCCACTCCTTCAACTTGGACCTATATTGTAGGCGCTTATTTAGATTTTCCTCGACACTGGAAAAGATTCGGCTTGAAAAATGCCAGAAGAATCTTCAAACATAGCACCTCCAAATCTTGGCTCAATCATTTAGCAACAGATCGCTACCTTTCTAAAAAAGGATATGAAGAGATTTATGGGAAGTTGCTGCCAGGCTGTAAATTAATTTCGGATGGCTGGAATATGAAAGTTATCTGGCAAAAAAACAGTGTATGATTAACACAGAAAGGACCTTCTTATGAAACTTAACATTTCTGCAGAAGATAAGCCAGCCCAGAAAGTCTTTGACTACCAGCTGGAGTTTGATCCAGATACGATTTTAAAAATGACCGCCTTGATTTGCGGTACGGTGGCGGCAGTTAGTCTGCTGTCCCTGTTTAAAGAGAAATAACAAAAGAAAAGGAGAAGCAGAATGGTTCTGCCAAATTTTAAAGAAAACTTAGAAAAATATGCTAAATTATTGGTGGCTAATGGGATAAATGTGCAGCCAGGTCATACGGTGGCGCTCAATATTGATGTGGAGCAGCGTGAGCTGGCTCACTTGATTGTCAAGGAAGCCTATGCTCTGGGGGCTCACGAGGTCATCGTCCAGTGGGCGGATGATTTGACTACGCGGGAGAAATTCCTCCATGCACCAATGGAGCGCTTGGACAATGTCCCAGACTATAAGGTGGCTGAGATGAACTATCTCCTTGAAAAGAAAGCCAGCCGCTTGGGCGTCCGTTCATCAGACCCAGGAGCTTTAAATGGCGTGGATGCTGAGAAATTATCAGCTTCTGCTAAGGCCTTGGGACTGGCTATGAAGCCGATGCGAATCGCAACCCAATCCAATAAAGTCAGCTGGACAGTCGCTGCAGCAGCGGGTACAGAGTGGGCTAAGAAGGTCTTTCCAAATGCAGCCAGCGATGAGGAAGCAGTAGATCTTCTCTGGGATCAGATTTTCAAAACCTGTCGTGTCTATGAGGATGATCCAGTAGCCGCTTGGCAGGCCCATGAAGAAAAACTCAGTTCAAAGGCTAAAGTTTTGAATGAAGAGCAATTTACTGCTCTGCACTATACAGCGCCGGGAACAGACCTGACACTGGGCTTGCCTAAGAACCACCACTGGGAGTCAGCTGGCAGTCTTAATGCCCAAGGCGAGTACTTCATTGCCAACATGCCGACAGAAGAGGTCTTTACAGCACCGGACTTCCGTCGTGCCGATGGTTATGTGACCAGCACTAAGCCCCTTAGCTACAATGGCAACATCATCGAAGGCATCAAGGTGACCTTCAAGAATGGACAGATTGTGGACATTACTGCTGAAAAGGGCGACCAGGTTATGAAGGATCTTGTCTTTGAAAATGCTGGTGCGCGTGCTTTAGGTGAGTGTGCCTTGGTACCAGATCCAAGTCCGATTTCCCAGTCAGGCATTACCTTCTTCAATACTCTTTTTGATGAAAATGCTTCTAACCACTTGGCTATTGGTGCAGCTTATGCGACTAGTGTAGTCGGCGGGGAGAATTTATCCGAAGAAGAGCTAGAAGCAGCGGGTCTCAACCGCTCAGATGTCCATGTGGACTTTATGATTGGTTCTAATCAGATGGATATTGACGGTATCCGAGAAGACGGCAGCCGTGTGCCAATCTTCCGCAATGGAGACTGGGCAATCTAAGATTTCAAGCTGCCTTGAATGGCGCATTCCATAATGACGGCTTCCACTTGCTTCTTGAGAAGCCTTGCTAGAAATATAGAAAGAAGGGGAATAT
>CBDFAZ010000107.1:0-6321 GCA_965245685.1 uncultured Streptococcus sp.
TCTCAAGATTTAAGTAACTGTACAACAAGTCGCTCACGGGTTTGCTTTAGAGCTTCGTTTTTGTACTCTCAAGATTTAAGTAACTGTACAACAAATTGAATGTGATACTGACTCGCCACCAGGTTTTTGTACTCTCAAGATTTAAGCAACTGTACAACAGCTTACTATAGACCAGATAGCGTTGTTCTGTTTTTATTATAGTTTAGGATAGAGAGGAATCTGTAATGTTTTATCATAAAAAGGACTGAATAAAACAGTCCTTTTGTTTCTCTATTTCCCCAAGCAAAATTGGCTGAAGAGTTGGGTGATGAGTTCGTCTGGTGCGGCGTCACCAGTGATTTCGCCGAGGATTTCCCAGGTCCGGGTCATATCGACTTGGAGAAGGTCAACCGGCATACCCATTTCCAAGCCTTGGTTGACGGCTTGCAGGCTTTCCAGAGCTTTTTCAATCAAGGAAATGTGACGGGCGTTTGATAGGTAGGTAGCATCTTGCTCGACGATTCCCGCATTTTCAAAGAAGAGTTGATTGATTCGTTCTTCAATTTTATCGATATTTTGATTTTGGAGGACGGAAATCTTGATGACATCAGTTGGCAGCTGGTCCAGCTCAATCTTTTCTTCAAGGTCAGTCTTGTTAAGCAGGACGATGCGATTGCTGTCTTGGCTGATTTCAAGTAATTGTCTATCTTGATCGGTCAGAGGTTCGCTGGCGTTTAAAACTAATAGAACCAAGTCAGCTTCCTGCAGGGCTTTTTTAGAGCGCTCAACTCCAATCTGCTCCACAAGGTCGTCGGTTTCCCGAATGCCTGCGGTATCGATGAGTTTGAGCGGCACGCCCTTGATATTGACATACTCCTCGATCACATCACGAGTTGTCCCCTCAATATCAGTCACAATGGCCTTGTCCTCTCGCAGGAGATTATTGAGCAGGCTAGACTTGCCGACATTAGGCCGGCCGATGATAGCAGTGGAAATGCCTTCGCGTAAAATCTTGCCTCGTCGTGCAGTATCGAGAAGATTGCTCAGCAGAGCCTCGAACTCAGCTGTTTTTTCTCGCAAAAGCTGGGTCGTCATCTCTTCCACGTCGTCGTACTCAGGATAGTCGATATTGACCTCGACTTGAGCCAGTGTGTTGAGGATTTCCTGACGGGTATTGTTGATAAGGTTGGAGAGGGAGCCATCCAGCTGCTTGACAGCATTGTTCATGGCTTTATCGGTCTTGGCGCGGATGATATCCATGACAGCCTCAGCCTGAGTCAAATCTACGCGCCCATTGAGAAAGGCCCGCTTGGTAAATTCACCAGGCTCAGCCATTCTAGCACCCTCGCGGATGGCAAGCTGCAAAATTTCATTAGTAACCGCAATCCCACCGTGAGTGTTAATCTCGATGATATCCTCGCGCGTGAAGGTCTTGGGAGAGCGCATGGCACCAATCATGACCTCGTCTAGAATTTCCTGATTTTGTGGATCGACGATATGGCCGTAGTTAAGCGTGTGGCTTTCCACTTTGCTTAGATTTTTGCCTTTGAAGATTTTTTTGGCAATAGCAAAACTGTCTGTCCCGCTTAGTCTGACAATGCCGATAGCCCCTTCGCCAAGAGGCGTAGAAATCGCAGCGATTGTATCAAATTCTCTGGTAATCATAATGTATTTTTCCTTGTGTTTTAAAATCAATTACCCTAATTGTAACGCAAAAATCAAGGAGGAGCAAGGCTTTCGATTATCAAGCGGAAGTAATGAAATGTAAGTCTGACAAAGAAAACACTTTCATGTTAGTGAGAATCATGATATAATAAAAGTAGTGTGATTCGAGGAGGTGCTATGGAAAATCTAAAGAAACTGGCGGGAATCAAGGCTGCTGAATTTGTCCAAAGCGGGATGATTGTTGGTCTCGGGACGGGTTCGACTGCTTATTATTTTGTCGAAGAGATTGGTCGACGTATCAAGGAAGAAGGATTGCAGATTACAGCTGTTACGACTTCCAGTGTCACTAGCAAACTGGCGGAAGGATTAGGTATTCCGCTCAAATCCATTGATGAAGTTGACTTGGTTGATGTGACAGTTGATGGTGCAGATGAGGTTGACGCAGCCTTTAACGGTATCAAGGGCGGTGGCGGCGCACTTCTCATGGAGAAAGTCGTAGCGGTACCTACCAAGCACTATATCTGGGTGGTCGATGAGAGCAAGATGGTAGAGAAGCTAGGTGCCTTCAAGCTACCAGTAGAAGTTGTTCAGTATGGTGCTGAGCAGCTCTTTCGTCGCTTTGAGCGTGCTGGATATAAGCCAGCCTTTCGTGAGAAAGATGACCAACGTTTTGTCACGGACATGCAGAATTTCATTATTGACTTAGATTTAGGTGTGATTGAAAATCCAGTTGAGTTTGCGCAAGAACTAGATCATGTAGTGGGCGTAGTGGAGCATGGACTGTTTAATCAAATGGTAGACAATGTCATTGTTGCTGGAAAATCGGGTCTTCAAGTTTTAGAGGCCAATAAATAGAAAGAGGTATTTTATGCCAAAATTTAATCGTATTCACTTGGTAGTCATGGACTCAGTTGGTATCGGTGCTGCACCAGATGCTAATAATTTTGTCAATGCAGGGGTACCAGATGGTGCTTCAGATACTCTGGGACATATTTCCAAAACGGTAGGACTGAATGTGCCAAACATGGCTAAGATTGGCCTGGGAAATATCGAGCGTCCTGTTCCTTTGAAGACAGTTCCTCAAGAAGAAAATCCTAGCGGCTACTATACCAAGCTGGAAGAAGTATCTCTTGGAAAAGACACGATGACAGGTCACTGGGAAATCATGGGTCTCAATATTACTGAGCCTTTTGATACTTTCTGGAATGGCTTCCCAGAAGAAATCCTGACTCAGATTGAAGAGTTTTCTGGTCGCAAGGTCATTCGTGAGGCTAACAAGCCATACTCTGGTACAGCAGTCATTGATGACTTTGGTCCTCGTCAGATGGAAACAGGCGAGCTGATTATCTACACCTCTGCTGACCCAGTATTGCAAATCGCGGCACACGAAGAAGTGATTCCTTTGGAAGAGCTCTATCGTATCTGTGAATTCGCCCGCTCTATTACCTTGGAACGCCCTGCGCTTCTGGGACGTATTATCGCTCGTCCTTATGTAGGTGAGCCAGGAAACTTCACTCGTACAGCCAACCGTCACGACTATGCAGTGTCTCCGTTTAATCCAACTGTTCTTGATGAGCTTAATGAAGCTGGAATTGCTACCTATTCTGTTGGTAAGATTAACGACATCTTTAACGGTGCTGGAATCAACCATGACATGGGACACAATAAGTCTAACAATCATGGTGTAGATACTTTGGTCAAAGCACTGAAAGACGAAAACTTCAAAGAAGGTTTCTCATTTACTAACCTAGTAGACTTTGATGCTCTTTATGGTCACCGCCGTGATCCACATGGCTACCGTGACTGTTTGGAAGAGTTTGATGCTCGCATCCCAGAAATCATTGAAAACATGCGTGAAGATGATTTGCTCATGATTACTGCTGACCATGGTAATGACCCGACCTATGCCGGAACCGACCACACTCGTGAGTACATTCCGCTCTTGGTCTTCGGAAAATCGCTGAGCGGTCATGGTCATATTCCTGTCGGACACTTTGCGGATATCTCAGCTACCGTTGCTGAAAACTTCGGAGTGGACAAGGCGATGATTGGTGAAAGTTTCTTGGACAAATTGGTATAAGCATAATAAGAGAGTGAGGAAAATGTTTTATGACAAGCTTATCAGAAAAAATCAAAGCAACAGCAGCCTTCTTAAAAGAAAAAGGGATGACAGAGCCTGAATTTGGTCTGATCTTGGGATCTGGTTTGGGGGAATTGGCTGAAGAGATCGAAAATGCCGTTAGTCTTGACTATGCGGATATTCCAAACTGGGGCCGCACAACTGTTGTTGGCCACGCTGGTAAATTAGTCTATGGGGACTTGGCAGGACGTAAAGTCTTGGCACTGCAAGGCCGTTTCCATTTCTATGAAGGAAATCCTTTAGACGTTGTTACTTTCCCAGTGCGTGTGATGAAAGCTCTTGGTGCGAAAGGTGTTATTGTCACTAATGCTGCCGGTGGTATCGGCTATGGCCCTGGTACGCTTATGGCAATCACTGACCACATCAATATGACGGGTCAAAATCCTTTGATTGGTGAAAACTTGGATGAATTTGGTCCACGTTTCCCTGATATGTCAAAATCTTACACTCCAGAATATCGTGCAACTGCTCATCAAGTTGCTGATAAGCTCGGCATCAAGCTGGATGAGGGTGTTTATATCGGTGTAACTGGACCAACTTATGAAACGCCAGCAGAAATCCGAGCTTATAAGACACTTGGGGCGGATGCAGTCGGCATGTCTACTGTTCCTGAAGTGATTGTAGCGGCACATTCTGGTTTGAAAGTCCTTGGAATATCATGCATTACAAACTTTGCTGCTGGTTTCCAAGAAGAGCTTAATCATGAGGAAGTGGTTGAAGTAACAGAACGTGTCAAAGGTGATTTCAAACGACTGCTTAAAGAAACACTTGCTGAATTGTAAAAAATGTTGAAAGGCGGAGTGTCTGGGTTTGTAATTGAATCCGAACTAGCCTTTCTATGGAATATTAAAATTAAGAAAGAAAGGAATTGAACCCACCCTAAAAGCTGTGGGAAAAAGATAGATGGTCTAGCGAGCATCTCTTATTTTCCCTTTGCTTTTGACGGGTTTGGTATCTTAACTATGTCTATTCATATTGCTGCTAAACAAGGCGAGATTGCTGATAAAATTCTTCTTCCAGGTGATCCGCTTCGGGCTAAGTTTATTGCGGAGAATTTCCTGGAAGATGCTGTTTGCTTTAATGAAGTCCGCAATATGTTCGGCTACACTGGTACTTACAAAGGCCAGCGTGTTTCTGTTATGGGGACAGGGATGGGAATGCACTCAATCTCTATCTACGCGCGTGAGCTGATTGTTGATTACGGTGTGAAAAAGT
This sequence comes from uncultured Streptococcus sp., assembly GCA_965245685.1. Taxonomy (GTDB): domain Bacteria; phylum Bacillota; class Bacilli; order Lactobacillales; family Streptococcaceae; genus Streptococcus. Next base: position 5,000 of record CBDFAZ010000107.1, read on the forward strand.
TGATCCGTGTCGGAACAGCTGGTTCGCTGAATGCTGATGTCCATGTCCGTGAATTAGTACTGGCGCAAGGAGCTGCAACTAACTCCAACATTATCCGCAATGACTGGCCACAGTATGATTTCCCGCAAATCGCTAGTTTTGATTTGTTAGATAAGGCTTACCATATCGCCAAAGGTCTTGGTATGACAACCCATGTTGGGAATGTCTTGTCGTCTGATGTCTTTTATTCAAACTACTTTGAAAAGAATATTGAGCTTGGTAAATGGGGAGTTAAAGCTGTTGAAATGGAAGCTGCGGCACTTTACTATCTGGCTGCTCAGCACCATGTAGATGCTCTCGCGATTATGACTATTTCTGATAGCTTGGTCAATCCTGAAGAGGATACGACAGCTGAAGAACGCCAAAATACCTTTACCGATATGATGAAGGTTGGTTTGGAAACCTTGATTGCAGAAGCATGAAAGTAGATGTCAAAGAAGCCATTCTCTTTGCTATCTCCCGCTATGACTATGCTTATGCCCATAAACTGGCTGAGCGAGCAGGAAGCAGTGTCAAGACTGACTTGGCCCGTCTTCTTGAGGCTTTAGCGGAGCGAAGAGAGCTCAATATCCAATCTATGATGAATCTAAAGTTGGAAATCACTGGGTCTGTCCTAGCTGATTTTCAGCTTTTTTGCCATGAAGATGAAGCGGATGAGCAGCTGGTCAATTACCTTTATGACCTTGAAGCCAAGCTGAGAAATGAGCAGATGATTGACTTTATCCGAGCTGTCAGTCCGGCTATTTATCGGATTTTTATGCGGCTGATTCGCATGCAAATACTGGATATTGAGAGCTATATTCATAATTCGCGAGGAGCTAGTTACGACCGTTGGAAGTTTGAAAAGATGCGACATTCTGATAATCCTGTCCTGCAAAATTTTCATGCGGAAAGCACGGTTAATTCTTCTAGTTTGACGGAGATGATTTTGCAGTTGAATTTGCCTGAATCTGTCAAAGAATCAGCACAGCAGCTAAGAGAGTTAGAAAAGTCAGTCCGCAATCCCCTAGCTCATCTTATCAAGCCATTCGATGAGGAAGAATTGCACAGGACGACAGGTTTCTCATCTCAGCACTTTATGGAGCTTCTGATTGATTTGGCGCAGGAGACAGGCATAGTTTATCAGAGGGAACCTTTTTACTTCGACCGAGCAAATGCGGTCATAGAAAGTCTCTTATAAGGAGTAGCAGGATGGATAAGATTGCAAGGCTGCAAGAATTGATAGACCAAAGTCAAAATATTGTCTTTTTCGGTGGTGCGGGTGTTTCGACTGAGTCCAATAT
>CBDFAZ010000108.1:0-6305 GCA_965245685.1 uncultured Streptococcus sp.
TTGCAATCTTACCGTCCCTATGCTTTTAGCGAAGCAGAAATCATCGTCGGCAAAAGCATTTCGGTTATTCTGACCTTGCTGATTGCCATTCTGCCTATGTTCAGTTATTTCTTGGTTTTGGCTTTTCAAGGTGGCAATCCTTTCTTGGGCCTGCCCTTGGCTCTGCTTGCTATTCTGATTTTAAGTTCAGTTATCACCTTTCTGATTTTGATTGCCGTCCACTTTATTACCAAAACAGCCTTTTTCAGAAAGTACAAGACCATCCTGTCCAATGTCATTCTGGCTCTTGTTTCCGTTGGCTCCTTTTTCCTCTATTTTATGATTAATCAAATGAACAGCAGAAGCGTCATAAATCGTACAGAGGTTAAAGCTTTCTTCCCTCCAGTTCAGGCCTTTTATGATTTTATTCTTCATCCTTTTCGTGTAGCTTCCTTGCTGGGATTTTTGGGATGGGTGGCAGTTGCGGCTCTTCTATTTTTCATCGTAAAGACCAAGGTGATTCCAGAATTTTATGAGGCAGCTCTCATGACGGGCTCTTCAGTAGGAAAGCGGGAGCGCGTGCATGACATCAATATTGCGGAAGCAAAAAATCTCAAAAAGTTTGTCTGGCGCTACAATATCAGGCTCTTGAGCGAGGGTTCTGTCATTATGCAGGCCATCTTTATGTCGGCCTTTCTCCCTTACATTGTCATTTTCAGTATGGGAATGGGGATGATACAAGGCGGCCTGTCTTTGACTTCTTATCTGGGACCACGTTTCCTCTTGCCAATGATGGCCCTGGCTGTTTTGATTGCAACGCTTAACTCAGGCGGGAGCAACCTAACGGCTATTGGGATTTCTCTGGAGAGGGAAAATTTTGATTATCTCAAGGTTCTCCCCTTTGATTTGAAGCAATATATTCGTCTGAAGTTTTGGCAGCTCTTTGCCGTCCAGTCTATCCTGCCTCTGACCTTGCTTTTGATAACCAGCCTTGTTTCCGGTATGCATCCAGTGACTTTCTTGGGCATGGTGATTGTTTGGGCCTTGATTAGTCTAATGTGGAGTTCTTGGGGTTACTACCGAGACTACAAGCATCTGGTGACTAATTGGTCCAATGTCACAGAATTGATGAGCCGAGATAATAATATGGTGAAAACTCTCTTAGCCATCGCTCTGATTTTAGGAATGTTGATTGTCATTACTCTTCTCTTCTTTATATCCAATGTTCTTGCGCCTCTGGTAATTTATGTGATAGTCGCTCTAGTTTTAGTAGGCTTAGCTGTGTTGTCTTACATAGTCCACAAACACTACATGAAGAAGCTGAATGAAGAGTTAGCAGTATTTTATTAAACAAGCATCAGGAAGTCGAAAGACTTTCTGATTTTTTGATTGATAATCATAAAAATAACAGCTCTGTACATTCGCAGAACTGTTATTTGTTTTTCTTTATTTTTTCTACATCAAGTGGCATGAAAGTCGCCATAACTCGACCGATGAGTTTAGGTTCTTCCTCATGCGGGATAAACTTATCACTATATTTTTTATTAAGGGAAATCAGACGGATACCGGATGGATCGTTGAAGACCCTTTTTATAATGGTTTGGCCGTCATAATCGATAGCATAGATAGCGCCAGCAAGCTCAAAATGAGTCTGCTTGATTAGGGCTACGGAATCTCTCGGATACTTGGGCTCTAACGAGTCAGTTCGTACCCAAAGGGCAATATCGTAGTCAATTTCTCTGTCCAGCCAGACTAAATCAGCTTGTTCAGGCTTATGCTGAGAGAGGTAGTAGTTTTCATGGACCAAGTAGGGGAAGTAATCTTCTTGTAAGCTAGCTTCTGTTTCTTGCTCAGTCAGGCTGGCTTCCAGTAGCTTTAATCCTTTATCCTGTCTGTCTTGGTCAAGTTGCTGATAAATACGATTTAAATCGGGAAATTGTTGAGGAATATCTGCAATTAGTCGGTAACGAGGGTCGATTTCTTCGACCTCTACCTCAAAAAATCTTGCAATCTTTTCTAGATTGGCCGCAATAGGCAGAGATGTCCCTTTGATATAGCCAGTCAGCGTACTAGCAGGAATGCCTGTTTCACGAGATAGCTCGACTTGTTTTTTACCTGTTTCCTTGAGAAGTTCTTTGAGTTTTTTAGAAATGAGAAGACTTGCTTCCTTATCTTGGGGGCTTGCGGCGCCTCTTCCTCTGGCCATAATATCAACTCCTTTACTTGGTTTTATTATAGCGAATTAAATCGAAAAAGTAAAGGGTTAGGTCAATTATTTGAGCCTAATCCTTTACTTTTTTAGATACTTGTATTAAATTTCGTAGCCCATTAAGATTCCGCCTTCCTCAGCGTAGAAGCTGCAGAGTCCTGAAGTTGGCACCGTTTCGATTTGAGCTTGGGGATACTTTTCTTGCACCAGTTGACTAAATTGCTGGCAGAATTTTTCGTTATTGCGGTGAGCGATGATGAGTCGGCCACCCTTGTAACCAGCTTTGAGGAGCTCTTCGATTGCAGAAGCAAGGGCTTTTTTCGGACCGCGTGCCTTTTGCAGAAGCTCTAGCGTGCCAGTCTGGCTAGCTTCACCGACCATACGGATATTGAGCAAGCCGACCACGGTTCCCAGAAGTTTACTCAATCTACCGTTTTTGACCAAGTTATCTACCTTTGCCAGAACGAATAGAAGCTTGGTTTTCTCTTGATAGCGACTAATGACTTCAACAACTTCATCAAAGCTAAGATCTTGCTGGATGAGTTCATTGAGTTTAGTCACAAGCAAGTCCACTTCTCCGCCAGCAGAAAGACTATCAATGACATGAATCTGGGCATCAGGATGTTCTTCCAAAAAGATTTTCTTAGCAACCTGTGCACTATTATTACTACCAGATAGAGTGCCGGTGATGGTTACAACAAAAATCTTTTCTGCTCCCTCAAAGCTTTTGAGATAGTCATCTGGACTAGGGCAGGCTGACTTTGAAGCAGCAGAAGAAGCATACATCTTTTCCATCATCAGGTCAATATCAAGCTGCTTATCATCTACAAAAATCTCATTTTCCACTTGAATGGTTAAGGGAACACTTTCAAACTGGGTGTCTTTAGCCAAGTTTGCCATTTCACGAAAGTCACAGCCAGAGTCAGCTATAATTTTCCAAGTCATATTTTTCTCCTTTTTTGTCAAGTATGTACAATAAAAAAATTGACAAAAAACCTGTCTTTTTTTAAAATTATAACATGAAGGATGCTTACTAGAAAGCGGAAACTGTCAGCTGAGACAAGAGGGAAGAAATTGTTATGTCGGAAAAGAAAATATCGGAAAAATCACTCGCGAATTTAAAGAAATACAATCAGGAATCCAATCAAATTACGAGAGAGTCTCTGGAAATCTCTCTCATGCAGCTGTTGGAGAAGAAAGAACTCAAAAAGATCACGATTTCAGAGCTGGTTGAGCGAGCTGGAGTTTCCCGCGCTGCCTTTTACCGCAATTATAGCTCTAAAGAGCAGATTCTAGAAGAGATTTTTAAAAACACTGTTCAAGGCATTACGGATAAATTGGAAGAGTTTAACTTTAAAACTGAAATGTATCAGATTTGGCTTTTTCTTTTTAAGGAAGCCAAGAAAGAGGCTCGGGTTATCAGCCTAGCCATTGACTATAATTTTGAAAAGTTGCTGACTCAGGCTGTGTTTGACTTTTTGGAAAAGCGCAATCGCAATGCTAAGAAAACGACTAACTCTTACATGAATTCCTTCTGGAGTTCGGCAGTTGTTTCCGTTCTTTCTAAATGGATTAAGGACGGTATGAAGGTTCCGGCTGAAAAAATAGCTTCTTTAGGCCTGCCTCTTTTCCCACAGAAAAAGAAAATCAAATAAAAACAAGTGAGTCACAACGGCTCGCTTGTTTTTAGGTTCTGTAAGAAGCTGGTCAGTTCTTTTTGATTTCTTAATTCGTAGAATTTCTGAGGAAAGGTTTGTTTGAGTTTCTCATATCTTGCCAGTGCTGTCTGACGTCGTCCTTTCCAGAGAACCCAGCTGATAAATTCCCAGTCAAACTTCTCTGGACAGCCTGGAGCCATGCTTTCTCTGGTCTGGTTGCGGTATTTTAGATAGCGTTTGAAAGCTCGATAGAGGCAGTTCCAGCGAGAGAAGTTGAGATAGATGATTTTGTCGGCTTCTGCCATTCTTCGTTCATAAAAACACCAAGAGTAGTTGCCGTCAATAATCCAGTCGGTATTTTTTGACAAAAAATTGTCCATCTGTTCACTCATCCAATCACGGTCACTATCCTTCCATCCAGGTTGGAACTGCAATCTATCCATGTGAAGTTTGGGAATGGAGTAGTGGTGGGACAGTTGTGCTGCTAAAGTGGATTTGCCAGAACCGGAATAACCGATAATTGCTATTTTCATCTCTTTCTCCTTTGAGTGAGAAACAAAAAAAGCTCCTGAGAGCTCCCTTTGTATGCATTATTTAGCAAGTTTAGCTGAAAGGCGTGCTTTATCGCGGCTTGCTTTGTTTTTGTGGATCAAACCTTTTGTTTCTGCTTTATCGATAGCTGAGCTAGCAGCACGGAAAAGTTCTTCAGATGGGTTTGCTTCAAATGCTTTGATTGCAGTACGCATAGCTGACTTTTGAGCTGAGTTTTTTTCGTTATGTTTCACGTTCAATTCAGCGCGTTTGATAGCTGATTTAATGTTTGCCAAGTTGTTTCACCTCCATTGAAAATACTAACTATCTAATTATATATGAAAAGTTAGGATTTGACAAGCTTTTTTATTTTTTTAAGTAAATTTCATCAATTTCATGATTTTCAGCTTTGTGTAGGATAATTTCTGCCCGATTGCGGGTTGGCTCAATGTAGTCTAGCAGGTTGACAAGGTTAATGCTTTTCCAGACATTATGGGCGAAAGCTACCACTTCCTCTTCTGCTTGAGTGGTGAAGCGGTGGTAGTAGTTTTTGGGGTCGTTTTCAGCCAGTGTCAGCATTTTTTTAAAGCGATCTAGATACCAATTTTCAATATTTTCGACTTCTGCATCAACATAGATAGAAAAGTCAAAAAAATCTGTCATATATAGGCGCTCGTTTTGAGGATTCTGGAAAACATTGATGCCTTCAACAATAACAAAGTCTGCAGCCTTTACCTCCTGCATTTCCTGAGGAACGATATCGTATGTCTCATGCGAGTAGACGGGTATTTGAAAATCCTGACCGTTTTTTATGCTATCCAGAAAGGAAAGAAGCAGCTCCATATTATAGCTTTCTGGAAAACCCTTACGATTTAAAATGCCATGATCTTCCAAGGTTTTATTCGGAAATAAAAAACCATCTGTGGTAACTAGCTCGACTGTCGCATTTGAAAAAGTCCGAGAAAGCAGAATCTGCAGCAAACGGCTGGTTGTGGATTTCCCAACGGCCACACTACCAGAAACTCCGATAATAAAAGGTTGTTTTCGGCTTTCCTTTTGTAGAAAAATCCCCTTGGAAAAAGCCAAGTCTTCCTTGGAACGCTTATAGATCTGAATGAGATTAGTCAAGGGTAAATAAATGTCCGTCACGTCTTGCAGGCTAATCTTATCATTGAAACTCTTGATAGAGTTAAGTTCAGCCTGAGTCAGGGGCGGAGTTGTTTTGCGGTGCAGGTTTTGCCATGTATGGCGGCTGATTTTTTCAAAGTGAAGAAATTCGTTAGTCATAAGTTACTCCTGTATGATGGACTTTAGTATAACATACTTTTTGGAGAAATGAAAACGATTTACAATTCTAGGAAAATTATGATAAAATGGTTGTATGACTAAAATGTATTTTGCAGAAAATCCTGATGCCAAACATGATATTCATGAATTAAATGTGGAACTGTTAGGACAGCGGCTGACTTTTTTGACAGATGCTGGTGTCTTCAGTAAAAAGATGATTGATTATGGCAGTCGGGTTCTTTTGTCTGTCTTGGACTTTGAAGCTGGAGAACGGGTGCTGGATGTTGGCTGTGGTTATGGACCACTAGGTTTGACCTTAGCCAAAGCGTACGGAGTAGCTGCGACCATGGTAGATATCAACCAGCGGGCCTTGGAATTGGCTCAGAAGAATGCTGAGAGAAACCAGGTATCTGCTCATATCTTCCAGTCAAATGTTTATGAAAAGGTCAGTGGCTTTTTTGACCATATTATCAGTAATCCGCCTATCCGAGCTGGTAAGCAAGTTGTACATGAGGTTATCAGCGGGAGTTATGAGTATTTGACAGAAGGCGGTGATTTGACCCTTGTGATTCAGAAGATGCAAGGAGCGCCAAGTGCTAAGTCGAAGATGGAAGCGGCCTTCGGTAATTGTGAGATTGTTA
>CBDFAZ010000109.1:0-6210 GCA_965245685.1 uncultured Streptococcus sp.
CAGCTCAGCTTCGCGATGGTTAAAAGTTCGTACTCGAAAAGCCATGTGGGCGTGACGGATACTTTGCTGATCTGAATCGATGTAGTGGTTGGTTTGGCTAATAGGCGAAATATCAGCAAAAAACTGGAGCAGACGGTCGTGCTCTTCTTTGGTCAGCATGGTTTTGAATTCAATTTCTAAGTGATTCATTTTCATATCCTTTTCTTTTTTTTGAAAGCGATTTATGTTATAATAACAGTTGTGTTTATTTTATACAAAAAATAATGATATGACAAGGTAAGTGTATGACAATAGAATGGGAAGAGTTTTTAGACCCCTATATTCAAGCAGTTGGAGAGCTGAAAATTAAGTTGCGTGGGGTGCGAAAGCAATACCGCAAGCAGCAGCGTCATTCCCCGATTGAGTTTGTGACCGGGCGTGTCAAGCCGATTGAGAGCATTAAAGAAAAGATGATTCTGCGAGGCATTCGCGAGGAAAATATCGAGCAGGAGATGCAGGATATCGCTGGCTTACGGGTCATGGTCCAGTTTGTCGATGATGTGGATGAGGTTTTAGAAGTCCTGCGAAACCGGACCGATATGCGTATCGTCCAGGAGCGAGATTACATCAAAAACAAAAAAGCCAGTGGCTATCGGAGCTACCATGTGATTATAGAGTATCCAGTTGATACGATTAATGGTCATAGGCTTATTCTGGCTGAAATTCAGATTCGCACCCTTTCGATGAATTTTTGGGCAACGATTGAGCATTCTTTGAATTACAAGTATAAAGGAGAATTTCCCGAGGAAATCAAATGTCGCTTGGAAACCACAGCTAATCTTGCTTATCAGCTGGATGAGGAGATGGGTGCTATCCGTGACGCTATCCAGGAGGCGCAGGCCCTCTTTGACCCTCTTCACCGCAAGTTAAATGACGGTGTGGGAAATAGTGATGATACAGATGAAGAATACAGATAAAAAAATAGCGATTATACGCAATCGGAAAAGACAGAGTGAACAAGTTTATCAGGATTTGAAGCAGAAGCTGAAACAGAACGGCTTTATTTTAACTCCTAAGAATCCCGACATCGTGATTTCGGTGGGTGGTGACGGCATGTTGCTATCGGCTTTTCATATGTATGAAGAACAGCTGGATCGGGTTCGCTTTGTTGGTGTACATACAGGCCATCTTGGCTTCTATACGGACTACCGTGATTTTGAACTAGATAAGTTGGTAGAAAATCTCAAATTAGACTCCGGTGCTCAGGTTTCTTATCCAATTTTAAATGTCAAAATCACTTTTGAAAATGGTGATACACGTATCATTCGAGCTTTGAACGAAGCAACAATCAAGCGCTCGGATCGAACCATGGTAGCTGATGTCATTATCAATCGGGTTCATTTTGAGCGTTTCCGAGGAGATGGGATTTCCGTTTCTACTCCGACGGGCAGTACAGCCTATAATAAATCTCTGGGTGGAGCGGTATTGCATCCGACGATCGAAGCTTTACAAGTAACAGAAATTGCCAGTCTCAACAATCGGGTTTATCGAACTTTAGGTTCATCGGTCATTGTTCCCAAAAAAGATAAGATCGAGTTAGTGCCGACCCGCAGTGACTATCACACGATTGCGGTTGATAATCAGACTTTCTCTTTCAAAAACATTGTCCGCATTGAGTATCAGATTGACAATCATAAGATTCATTTCGTGGCTTCACCAAGCCATACTAGCTTTTGGAATCGTGTCAGAGACTCCTTTATTGGAGAGTGCAAGGAATGAGGTTTGAGTTTATTGCCGACGAACATGTCAAGGTGAAGACTTTTTTAAAGCGGCATGAAATTTCCAAAGGCCTCTTGGCTAAAATAAAATTTTCCGGCGGAAACATTCTTGTCAACTATCAGCCTCAGAACGCTGTTTATCTCTTGGATATTGGCGATAAGGTGACGATTGACATCCCGTCTGAAAAGGTATTTGAGAGTCTGAAGGCTGTTGATAAGGACTTATCTGTCATCTATGAAGATGAGCATTTCTTGATTTTGAATAAGCCGGCAGGGGTGGCCAGTATTCCCAGTGTTAATCATTCCAATACCATGGCTAATTTCGTCAAGGCTTACTATATTCGTCAGGGCTATGAAAACCAGCAGGTGCATATTGTGACGCGTCTGGATAAGGATACAAGTGGGCTCATGCTCTTTGCCAAGCATGGCTACGCTCATGCCAGATTAGACAAGCAGCTGCAGAAGAAGCTGATAAAAAAGCGCTATTACGCTCTGGTTAGGGGTAGTGGTCTCCTAGAAGAACAAGGCGAGATTATTGCTCCGATTGGGCGCAACCCTGAGAGTATCATTACGAGACGTGTGACAGAGGATGGCAAGTACGCCCATACTAGCTACAAGGTCATAGAGCGATTTGGAGATGTCTATCTGGTGGATATCCATCTTCATACTGGGCGGACTCATCAAATCCGCGTTCATTTTTCACACATTGGCTTTCCGCTTTTGGGTGACGACCTTTATGGAGGGAGTTTGGAACACGGAATAGTGCGCCAGGCTTTGCACTGTCATTCTTTGAAATTTTATAATCCTTTTAGCGGTCAGGAAGTTGAGCGTGCCAGTCCTTTGCCGGAAGATTTTAAACAAGTTATTGAGAAATTAAAAGATTAAAAGATAAAGGAGTTTTAAGAAACATGAAAATTTTTGACTCAATTCGTGAAGCCTTGAAAGATAAGGAAGTAAAAATTGTCTTGCCGGAGGGGGAGGAGCCACGGATTTTGCAAGCAACTAAACGTTTGGTGAAAGAAACCAGTATTACACCAGTTCTTTTGGGTAATCCTGATAAAATCCGCATTTATCTGGAAATTGAAGGAATAAAAGAAGGGTATCAGGTTATCGATCCTTCAAACTGTTCCTGCTTTGAGGAACTGGTAGAAGCTTTTGTTGAGCGTCGTAAAGGAAAAATCACAGCAGACGAAGCACGTCAGTTGCTCAAGGAAGACGTTAACTACTTTGGTGTTATGTTGGTTTACCTTGGTAAGGTTCAAGGTATGGTTTCAGGAGCGATTCACTCTACAGCAGCAACTGTTCGGCCGGCTCTACAAATTATCAAGACTCTGCCTTGGGTTTCTCGCACTTCAGGAGCCTTCCTCATGGTGCGTGATGATGAGCGTTATATTTTCAGTGACTGTGCCATCAATATCGACCCAGATGCCAATATTTTGGCAGAGATTGCTGTTAACTCAGCTTTGACAGCACAAATTTTCGGTATCGATCCCAAAGTTGCCATGCTCAGCTATTCGACCAAGGGCTCTGGTTTCGGAGAAAAGGTTGATAAGGTTGTGGAAGCGACTAAACTAGCTCAAGAAATGCGTCCTGACTTGGTTATCGATGGTGAATTACAGTTTGATGCAGCTTTCGTTCCGGCAACAGCTGAGCTGAAAGCACTTGGCAGCCCGGTAGCTGGTCAAGCGACTGTCTTTGTCTTCCCAAGTATCGAGGCTGGTAATATCAGCTACAAAATGGCAGAGCGTTTAGGTGGCTTTTCAGCGGTAGGACCTATCCTGCAGGGACTTAACCACCCAGTTAATGACCTTTCTCGAGGCTGTAATGCGGATGATGTTTATAAGCTGACTTTGATTACAGCTAGTCAGGCTGTCGGCCATTATTAAACGATAAGAAACAATTGGAGGGCATAAGCTCTCCTATTTTTCTTGCCTTATGCTATACTAGATTTATGTTAGATTTGAAAGAATACGGAATTGAGATGTGGGAGGCAGATAAAGTTGCCTCTTTTAGAGAGAAATTATTAACTTGGTATGATGAAAACAAACGCGACCTGCCATGGCGCAGAACAAATAATCCTTATCATATCTGGGTTTCTGAGATTATGCTGCAGCAGACTCGGGTGGACACTGTGATACCTTATTATGAGCGTTTTCTTGACTGGTTCCCGACTGTAGCTGACTTAGCGCAGGCGTCAGAGGATAGACTGCTCAAGGCTTGGGAAGGTTTGGGCTATTACTCCCGGGTGCGAAATATGCAAAAAGCAGCCCAGCAGATAATGACAGATTTCGCTGGAAAATTTCCTGATAGCTATGAAGGAATTGCTAGCCTCAAAGGAATTGGACCTTATACAGCTGGTGCCATTGCTAGTATTGCCTTTGGTCTAGCTGAGCCTGCGGTGGATGGTAATGTCATGCGGGTGCTGAGTCGTTTGTTTGAAGTTGATTTAGATATTGGCCAACCTAGCAATCGGAAGGTATTTCAGGCTATTATGGAGATTCTGATTGATCCAGACAGACCCGGAGATTTCAATCAGGCACTGATGGATCTGGGGTCAGATATTGAATCTCCTGTTAATCCTCATCCAGAAGACAGTCCTGTAAAAGAGTTCAGCGCAGCTTATTTGCACGGAACTATGGATAAATATCCAATCAAAGCACCTAAAAAGAAGCCAGTTCCGGTCTATCTGCAAGGCTTGATTATCGAAAACGAACAAGGACAGTTCTTGCTTGAAAAGAATGAGGCTGCTGGCTTGTTATCAGGTTTTTGGCATTTTCCATTGATTGAAGTTGAGGAATTTCAAACTGAAAATCAGATGCCCCTCTTTGAGGTGGCCGAAAATCAGCCAAGTCTGGACTTGTCTCCTCGAGAAAGCTTTGAGCAGGATTATGATTTGATTGTTGATTGGCAGCAGCAGTCCTTTTCAAATGTGCAACATGTCTTCAGCCATCGTAAGTGGCATATCCAGCTGGCTTATGGCCGAGTTAAAGATAGCCAGCACGCAGCTGAGGGAGAGGTCTTGTGGCTTCATCCAAGAGACTTTGGCAATTACCCCTTTGCCAAACCCCAGCAGAAGATGTGGGAGGCTTTTCAGGAAGCTAGAAATAAGTAAAAAAATCTGAGACTTTTTTTGTCTCAGATTTTTGAATTGAATCAGTTTTATAAGTTTGCAAAAGCTTTAATCTCATCTGCAGTCATAGAAGAATCACAACGAACAGATACTTGGCCATCTTGAACATGAACAAAACCAGGAACCGTCGGAATGTTGTATTCAGAGCGGAAGGCTTGCAGTTTCTCTAATTCGCTGGCTTCTTCGCTGTTAATGAAGTAGATGTGGGCTTTAGTTTCAGCTACGACACCAGCCAATGTTCCAGCGAATTTACGGCAGTAAGGGCAAGTTTTGCGACCGACAAAGAAAGTTGCTGTTTCTTTGTCAGCAATTGCTTGACGAGCACGATCAACAGTTGTGACTTCAAGGTCTTTAATATTTTGAGCAAATTGTTCCATAAATAATCCTCATTTCTTTTGATAAAACTAGTATGCCATAAAAATCAGAAAAATGCTTGATTTGGAAACGAAAAACCAGAGAATGCGAATTTCATCCTCTGGTTGATTGGTTGATAGTGTTGTTTTACTTGATAAAGGCATTAATCTCTGCTTCAATAGCAGCAATTTTTGCTTGAGCATCCTCATTGCTATCACCGACAACGGCAATGTAGAACTTGATTTTTGGTTCTGTTCCGGATGGACGGACAGCAATCCATGAACCATCAGCCAAGGTGTATTTCAGCACATCACTTGGAGGAGTCGTCAGAGCTGTAACAGTACCGTCTGCGGCAGTAGAAGTCTGCGCCTTAAAGTCTTCAGTAACAGAAATAGCAGTAGCGTTGAAATCTTTTGGACCATTGTCACGGAACTTAGCCATGATAGCCTTGATTTGCTCAGCTCCATCAACACCGGACAAGGTCACAGAGATAGTCTTTTCAGCAAAGTAACCATACTCTTTGTAGATTTCTTCAATACCGTCAGCCAGAGTCAAGCCACGTGAGCGGTAGTAGGCAGCAAGCTCAGCCACGACCAAAACAGCTTGGATAGCGTCTTTATCACGTACAAACGGTTTAATCAGATAGCCGAAGCTTTCTTCAAATCCCATCATGTAAGTGTGGTTGTGCTTTTCTTCGAATTCTTGAATCTTTTCAGCGATAAATTTGAAACCAGTCAAGACATTGAACATGGTTGCGCCATAGCTTTCAGCAATCTTAGTCACCAAGTCAGTAGAAACGATAGACTTACAGAGAGCTGCGTTAGCTGGCAGAGTTCCAGCACTCTTATGAGCTTCCAGGATGTACTTAGCCATGATAGCCCCGATTTGGTTACCTGAAAGGTTGAGGTAGCTTCCGTCTTTTTGCAGAACTTCTACACCGACACGGTCAGCATCTGGGTCAGTTGCGAC
>CBDFAZ010000110.1:0-5977 GCA_965245685.1 uncultured Streptococcus sp.
ATGTGACCAACATAGAAATAATAAGGTAAATCGTAATATCATTTAAAAAAATACTGTTACTAGAATGAAGAGAACTATTATAGATTTTAGAGTAAATTCGAATAAGAAGTAATAATACACAAAATATAATTGCTTCTGTACTCATTTCAGAAGTTAAATCATTCCGTTCTGCTAATATATTTATCTTTTCTAACTTGTCTTTACTAATTTTCTGATAATTAACTCGTCTTTTTTTATATTTTTTTATCAAGCCTTTAACCCTTCTCAAAACACCATCTCCCCACTTTCCTCAAGCGTAAACTTGACATTATCCTCAATCCACTTGCGGCGTGGTTCGACCTTGTCGCCCATGAGGACATTGACACGGCGTTCGGCGCGGGCGAGGTCTTCGATAGTGACACGGATAAGGGTGCGGGTGTCAGGATTCATGGTGGTCTCCCAGAGCTGGTCGGCGTTCATTTCACCGAGCCCCTTGTAGCGCTGAAGCATGGCTCCCTTGCCAAACTTGCGGCGCAGGTCATCCAGCTCGCCATCAGTCCAGGCATACTCGACAACTTCACTCTTGCCCTTGCCCTTGGACATCTTGTACAGAGGCGGCAAGGCGATATAGACGCGGCCAGCCTCGACCAGCGGGCGCATATAGCGATAGAAAAAGGTCAGCAGCAGGGTCTGGATATGGGCGCCGTCGGTGTCCGCATCAGTCATGATGATGATCTTGTCATAGTTAGCATCCTCAAGGGTAAAGTCTGTCCCAACACCTGCTCCGATGGTGTAGATCATGGTGTTGATTTCTTCGTTCTTAAGAATATCAGCCATCTTAGCCTTGGCAGTATTGATAACCTTACCGCGCAGGGGCAGGATGGCTTGGAACTTACGGTCACGGCCTTGCTTGGCAGAGCCACCGGCAGAGTCTCCCTCGACCAGATAGAGTTCGTTCTTGGCTGGATTCTTGGACTGGGCCGGGGTCAGCTTACCAGAGAGCAAGCCCTTGTCTTTCTTATTCTTCTTGCCATTGCGGCTTTCGTCACGCGCCTTGCGGGCCGCTTCCCTGGCATCTCTGGCCTTGATGGCCTTGCGGATGAGGTTAGATGCCAGCTCGCCATTTTCCAAGAGGAAGAAGGTCAGCTTATCAGAAACGATGGAGTCCACGGCCGGACGAGCCAAAGGACTGCCCAGCTTGTCCTTGGTCTGTCCTTCAAACTGCAGGTGCGCCTCAGGGACCAGGATGGACAGGACAGCAGCTAGCCCCTCGCGGTAGTCCGACCCTTCCAGATTCTTATCTTTTTCCTTGAGCAGGCCGGTCTTTCTAGCATAGTCGTTCATGGCCTTGGTAATAGCAGTCTTGAGTCCCGTCTCATGGGTACCGCCGTCCTTGGTGCGGACGTTATTGACAAAGGACAGGATATTATCGGCGTAGCCTTCGTTGTACTGGAGAGCTACCTGGACTTGGAAACCACTCTCCTCGCCCTCGAAATAGAGGACAGGAGTCAGGGTTTCCTTGTCTTCATTGAGATAGCTGACAAAGTCTTCAACACCATTCTCATAGTGGAACTCTACTTCTTCGCCTGTGCGAGCATCGGTTAGCGACAGGCGGACATTCTTGAGCAGGAAGGCTGATTCCTTCAGCCGCTCCGCAATGGTGTTGTACTTGAAGTCTGTCGTTGAAAAAATCGTATCGTCCGGCATGAAGGTCACTTTGGTTCCAGACTTGGACTTAGGTGCAGTGCCGATTTTCTTGAGCGTAGTGACTGGTTTTCCGCCATTTTCAAAGCGCTGCTTGTAAACAGTTCCATCCCGTGTGATTTCCACTTCTAGCCAGCTGGACAAGGCATTGACAACAGAGGATCCTACACCGTGGAGACCACCTGAGGTCTTATAGCCACCTTGGCCGAACTTACCACCGGCGTGGAGAACGGTGAAGATGACCTCAACCGTGGGAATACCCATGGCGTGATTGCCGACTGGCATCCCGCGTCCGTGGTCTGCGACAGTCAGACTGCCGTCTTTGTTGATAGTCACATCGATCCGGTCACCGAAGCCTGACAGGGCTTCATCGACAGCATTGTCCACAATCTCCCAGACCAGATGGTGGAGTCCAGCTCCGTCGGTCGATCCGATATACATCCCTGGACGTTTGCGGACCGCATCCAACCCTTCTAATACCTGAATGGCATCGTCATTATAATTGTTAATATTGATTTCCTTTTTTGCCACAAGAACCTCCTAATGATTCATCTTTTCTATCTTACAAGTTTTTGGCAAATATTGCAAAGATTTTTTTGAAAAAAATGCTGATGAGGACTGATTTTACACGAAGAACAACCCAATATCCGAGTAGACATTTCCTGCTATAAATTCTATCCTTTTCTATTGTAAGAAAGCGAAATAATGGTATAATAAAATCATGATGAACATGATAATTGGATTAATACTAGCATACTTACTGGGCTCTATTCCGACTGGACTTTGGATTGGGCAAATTTTCTTTAAAAAGAACCTAAGAGAATACGGCAGCGGCAATACCGGAACGACCAATACTTTCCGTATTTTGGGAAAGACAGCCGGGACGGCTACTTTTGCTATTGACTTTCTCAAAGGAACTGCAGCGACCCTGCTGCCTTTCTTTTTGCATATTGAGGGAGTTTCGCCGCTTGTCTTTGGCCTCTTGGCTGTGATTGGCCATACTTTTCCTATCTTTGCTGGCTTTAAGGGCGGCAAGGCTGTGGCAACCAGTGCAGGGGTTGTTCTGGGCTTCTCACCAGCCTTCTTTGTCTATCTGATTGTCATCTTTGCCAGCATCCTTTATCTGGGAAGTATGATTTCTCTGGCAAGTGTGCTCTCAGCAGTCATCGCTATCCTGTCGGCACTGCTCTTTCCTCTAGTTGGCTTTATACTGCCCAGCTATGATCTCTTTTTCACTCTGATTATCATTGCGCTGGCTTTGATTATTATCTTTCGTCATAAGGACAATATTCAACGTATCAAGCAGAAAAAAGAAAACTTAATTCCTTGGGGCTTGAATATCACACATCAAAATCCTGAGGCTAAGAAATAAAACGGAAGTGAACAACTTCCGTTTTATTGTGTCTTCTAACTAGTCTTCTTTGTGACTTTTCTTGATTCCTGCCAACCCAAAGAATCCTAAAACCATACCAACTAGACTCAGGGCAACTGCTGATTCGCTGCCTGTCTGTGGCAGCTCTTTAGCTGCAGGGTCCTTAGTGAAGGTCTTGGCAACATGGACAGGTACTTGCTTAGTTTGTTTTGGAGTATTAACCAGTGGAGCTGCCTGTTTTCCAGGATCAGCTGCTTTGGCACCAGCTGGGTAGGAAGCTGCATTAGCTGGATCTGTTCCTTGCTTGATTTCCTCAATATCTGTGTAGCCATCGCCGTCTGTATCCTTTGTGGATGAAATAGAGATAGCGCGTGAATTTGGATTGATAACCGCATAGGCTGTCAAATCAGCTTTTGCCAGATAGTCTGCGAAAGCCACATCCATAGATGGACCTTCCTCGCGAGGGCCGCCCAGCATGGTATAGCCGTCACCACCAGCAGCCAAGAAGTCATTTGTTGTCAGATAGTAGGTCTTATTTGGATCAAGAGGCTCATAAACACCAGTTTCTTTGTTCTTAATCTCGATGTGGAGGACACGCTGATTAGCTGGCAGAGTTGTGTCGTAGTAGACTTTAGCTCCAGAGATTTGCAGGTAACCACCGCTTGGTTCTAGCAAGGGTTGTCCGTTCTCATCCAGCACTGGCTTGCCGTCTTTTTCCTGAAGGATAGAGCCCAGAGATTTGGCAAACATATCTGCAATATTTTGACCAGTTACCTTGATTTGAGAAATAGTGTTCCCAAAAGGCAATACGGCGATAACATTTCCCTTGGTGATTGGTTTGTCTTTGGCAATAGTTTCGCGCAGACCGCCTCCGTTAGTAACAGCCAGGTCTGTCTTGTTGGCAAAGCCAGTTTGACCATAATCGTAGAGAGCATCAGCTACGACATTGCCCAGATTGGTTTCCCGAACACGGACATTTTCACGGTCACCATTCAGCTCTACAGGGCTGTTTGCCACAATAACCTTGGCATTATCTGCGTCGTACCTATCTTTAATCTTGCTGACCATGTCAGCTACTACTGGGTCTGGAGTGACTTTTTTAGCTGTTTCAGCAGGGATTTGCTGAGGATTACCCAGAAGTTGATTGGCCTTGAAAGTCACTTTTCCGATATTGTGTAGGTAGCTACCGGTCTGGTTGTAAGTTACATTGTCACCATAAGTTGTAGACTCTACTGTGTGGGAGTGGCCGTCAATAACGGTTACGCGCTTACCTTTGAGCTTAGGATTTTTAGAAAGGGCTTCAGCCAAGGTTGAACCGCGCCACTCAGTCGGTGTGGTCGTGTCAACACCTAAGTGAGCTAGAACAACGTAGTTTTTGTAGTTCTTTCCTTCTGCCGCTGCGCGTGCTTCGATTTCGTCAATGACTCGATTAACCTCTGTAATTGGATCAGTGAAGGTCACACCTTGGACGTTTTTAGGGTGAGTTTTTGTAGCAGTTTCTGGTGTTGTCACACCGGTTACTACAAACTCATCTCCCTCAACCGCTGGGTCCTTGTCCACAATGGTAGATGCTTGGAAAACTCGAGCATTGTTGGCGTAGGTGTTAGAACTGAGGAGTGGGAATTTAAGAATTTCCTTGTATTTCTTAGCCTCATCCAGACCAAAGTCAAACTCATGGTTACCGACTGCCATAGCATCGTAGCCAATTTCATTGAGGATTTTCGCACGTTCTTCCCCTTTTGAGCTATTGGAAATTGGCAGCCCTTGGAAGGCATCACCCGCATCCACAACAAGCACTTTAGGATTTTTAGCGCGCTCTTCCTTGATAACAGTAGCCAACTTAGCATCACCGATAACACCTTTTTCCTCTACGATGCGACCGTGCACATCGTTGGTATGGAGAATCGTAGCCTCTGGTAGATTTTCAGACTGGGCTGGTGCTGCAGCGGCTTCTGTCGCAGCTGGACCAGCCGGAGCAGCTGCATTCTGACTATCTGCTGCTGGTTTTTCTTCTGCTGAAGCTGCTGGAGCAGTTGGTTGCGCCGCAGAAGCTGTCTCAGAAGCTGGCTGAGTGGTTAACTCAGTCGTTGCCGGCTCTGGATTAGCCTGAGCCTCTTCCGCAGAGACTTGATGCGCCAAGAAAGCAGGTGCCAAAAGCACTGTTGATAGAACAGGTAAGATGAAAAATTTCTTCTTCATATAACGAACACTCCTCTTTAGTATTTTGTTATATTATACCTCTTTTTAGTTTAAAAAGGAACTATATCCTTAATATTTCAACAAACATTCGTATTTTCAGAAAATTTCTGGAAAGCTTTCTGTATTAAAAAAGACCCTGAAATTCATCAGAGTCTTATTAGTATTATCCTTCAAAGACAACTTCCCCATCACAGATGGTAAACTTCACTTGGCCTTTAAGATTTTCACCAACAAAAGGTGAATTGGCTGCTTTGGAGGCAAAATGATCAGTCACAAGTCTATCTGCTTCTGGGTCAAATATAGTCAAATCGGCTGGACCATCCTGAGCGATGAAGCCAGCATCGAAACCATACAACTGAGCCGGATTAAGAGTCATTTTCTCTAAAAGTTCCATCAAGCTCAGATGACCAGCCTCAACTAGGTAGGTCAGTCCCAGAGAAAGCGAAGTCTCAAGCCCAGTCATGCCAGACGGCGCTTTAGTGATGTCTTCAACATTTTTCTCGTCAGCATGATGTGGAGCATGGTCCGTCGCAATGACAGAAATGACACCAGACTTGAGCCCCTCGATAACCGCCAGACGATCCGATTCTAAGCGCAGAGGCGGATTCATCTTAGCATTGCTACCCTTGGTCAATAGCAGTGCTTCTGTCTTAGAGAAGTGCTGAGGTGCTGCTTCAGCAGTGACTTGAGCGCCTAGCTTCTGAGCGAATTCCACAACCTTTA
>CBDFAZ010000111.1:0-5969 GCA_965245685.1 uncultured Streptococcus sp.
CAAACTCGAAGGTAAAACTGAGGGTGAATTGCAATTGTACCAAGTTTACAATGCAGTTAACAAATATGCTGACCAAGACGCTATCTACTCAATCGACGTAGGTAACACTACTCAAACATCTACTCGTCACCTTCACATGACTCCTAAGAACATGTGGCGTACCTCTCCACTCTTTGCGACAATGGGTATCGCCCTTCCTGGTGGTATTGCTGCTAAGAAAGACAACCCAGATCGTCAAGTATGGAACATCATGGGTGACGGTGCATTCAACATGTGCTACCCAGACGTCATTACAAATGTTCAATATGACCTTCCAGTTATCAACCTTGTCTTCTCAAATGCTGAGTACGGCTTCATCAAGAACAAATACGAAGATACCAACAAACACTTGTTTGGTGTAGACTTCACAAACGCTGACTACGCGAAAATCGCTGAAGCTCAAGGAGCTGTTGGATTCACAGTTGACCGTATCGAAGACATCGACGCAGTCGTTGCAGAAGCTGTAAAACTCAACAAAGAAGGTAAGACAGTTGTCATTGATGCGCGCATCACGCAACACCGTCCGCTTCCGGTAGAAGTTCTTGAGTTGGATCCAAAACTTCACTCAGAAGAAGCAATCAAAGCCTTCAAGGAAAAATACGAAGCAGAAGAACTCGTACCATTCCGCCTCTTCTTGGAAGAAGAAGGTTTGCAATCACGCGCAATCAAATAATTCTTCTCGTCGAAAATTAAATTTTAAATTTATAGACTTCATTCGGAGGTTTACTTCCGCCTTGTTTATTCTTTGATTTTCTTAGAGCAGAAGTTAAAAAAATCGGAGTAATCCGGTCTTTTTGCGGAGGATAACAAATGGATTTAAATCAATTGGATATTATTGTTTCAGATGTTCCCCAAGTCTGTGCTGACTTGGAGCGGCTTTTGGATATAAAGTCCGATTATGTTGATGATGCTTTTGCTCAGTTCACGATTGGCAGTCATTGTCTCATGTTGTCAGAGAATCATTTGATTCCTTTGGAAAATTTTCAGTCAGGAATCATTCTTCACATCGAGGTTGAGGATGTAGACCAGAATTACCAACGATTGAAAGAGCTTGGTTCCGAGATTTTACACGGTCCTGCTGTAACCGATTGGGGAACGGTGTCCCTGCTAGTTAAAGGGCCTGCTGGTCTGGTGATTGATTTTTATCGAATGAAATAGGTCTGTTTAACATAGAAAAAACGCATAAAATTAACTGATTACAAAAGTGTTGATTTTATGCGTTTTTATGTGAACTATTATTATATTTCGGCTAGAAATTGAGTTTTTTCTAACTTCTTGCTCTATATCAGCAGGGTTATTTAACTTCCCCGCCTTCAACAACTAAGTCATCAGCCTTAGCTGCTTCGCCGTATGTTGGGTGGAGAGTTTCTTCATAGGCCTTGTGGAAGAAGTTTTCTTTGCCGAGTTTCTTGATTTCGTCGTTGATGTAGTTGAGTAGCTCAGTATTGCCTTTCTGCACAGCTGGGGCAATGGTATCTGGATCACCTAGCGAAGTGATGCCGACTTCAAAGCCTTTGTTTTCCAGTGCCCAGGCTAGGACTTCGGTATTGTCTGTAGAAAAGGCATCGCCGCGGCCGTCCAGCAGGGCTTGGTAAGCATCGCTGTATTGATCATACTTTTGCAGTTTGATATTCGGGTAGTTCTTTTCAAAGTAGGTTTCAGCCGTGGTTCCCTTGGTGATGATCAGGGTCTTACCTTCCAACTGCTCAGGCTTGGTGATAACTGAGCCTTTTGGTGATACGACTCCGAGAGATACTTTCATATAAGGCAAGGCGAAGTCAACTTGTTTTTTACGCTCGTCTGTGACAGTGAAGTTGGCTAGGGTGATATCGACCTTGTTGGAGATTAAGTATTCAGCCCGATTGGCGGCATCTACAGGCACATACTCTGGCTTAACACCCAAATCTTTGGCTAGCTGGTCGCCCAGATAAATGTCATAGCCTTGATATTTGCCGTTGTTATCTACATAGCCGAACGGTTTCTTGTCGCTGAAAACCGCGATACGAAGCTTACCGCTCTTTTTAATTTCCTCAAGACTGCGGGCCTTGACTGTTTTGCTGGAAGCTGCGTCTTTGTTACCAGCATCTTTCTTGCTGGAAGTTCCGCAAGCGACAAGGAAGAAAGCCAGAGTAAGGGTTGTTAAAGTAAAGATTATTTTAGATAATTTCATAAGAGACTCCTTTATAAGATATGGGAATGTGAAGAAAACACAGAGCTACCAAAGAGCAGCCACATCAGTGGTGGGGTAGGCATAACTGTCAGCCTAGATGGCTGAAGTCAAAGACATTGAGAAATTCCTGGGCTCGCTGGGTTTTGGGTTGGCTGAAGAACTGTTGGGCGGTATTTTCCTCAAGAATACCACCTTGGTCCATGAAGATAATCCGATTGGCAATGGCGTGGGCGAACTGCATTTCGTGGGTCACAATCAGCATGGTCCGGCCTTCCTCGGCTAGGTCATTAATGAGCTCTAGCACTTCGCGGACCATTTCGGGATCTAGCGAAGCAGTCACCTCATCAAAAAGGATGATTTCCGGGTGCATGAGGAGCGAACGGACGATTGCCACCCGCTGCTTTTGGCCACCAGACAGTTGGCGAGCAAAACTGTGCTTTTTATCCGCCAGGCCGACCCGCTCTAGCAGGCTTTCAGCTTCCTTGATGACCTCGTCTTTCTTGCGCCCTTGAGCCTTTATGGGACCAAGAATTAGATTTTGAAGGACATCCAGATGGGGGAAGAGCTCATAGCTTTGAAAGACCATGCCAATCTTCTGACGAACGAGATGGAAGTCCTTTTTCTGGCTGAGGATGGACTGGCCGTCTAGTAAAATATCACCAGATTGGATGCTTTCAAGACCGTTGATGCAACGAAGCAGGGTTGACTTGCCACAGCCAGATGATCCTAAGATGACCACGACCTCTCCTTTTTGGACAGAGAGAGACAGGCCTTTAAGGATGGCATTGCTGCCGAAAGACTTGCGAATGTCTCGTAATTCTAAAATGATTTCCGACATGATGTCCGTTACTCCTTCCAGATGGTTTCCAAATAAGAGGACAGTTTAGAAATAGGAAAGCAGACTGCGAAGTAAAGCAGCAGAATGCAGCCATAAATCCAAAAAGCAGCAGAAGGGATAGACAGACGATTGCTGTCAATAATCTGCTGGCCGACCTTGACAACCTCGATGACTCCGATAAGGACGATGAGTGAGGTTGTCTTAATCATCCGCGTGATTAGATTGATCGCCTGTGGTAAAAGCCGACGCAGTACCTGTGGGATGATAATGTAGACATAGAGTTGGCGCTGCGACAGTCCCAGTGCCTGACCGCTCTCAAACTGATGCTTGGGCAGGGAAGTGATGGCACCTCGTACCAAGTCTCCCATCTCCGCCGTTCCCCAAAGAGAGAAGACGATAATGGCTGAGAGCTCACCAGAGATATTGATATCGAAGTTTCTGGCTAGACCAAAGTAAACCAGAAAGAGCAGAACCAGCTGGGGCATGACGCGGATAAACTCTAGATAGGCTCTGGACAGAAAGCGCACTACTTTTGAGTGCGAGGTCATAATGATGCCAAAAATAGTCCCCAAGATGAGGGAGATGATGACCGAGAGGATGGAAATACCAATGGTAACACCTAGCCCTTGTAAGATACGTAAGAAATTATTCCCCTGAAAGAGAACTTGAATGCCCGAATCCTGCACGCCGCAACCTCCTTTCTATCCAGCTAAAGCCAAGTGAGATTGGCAGCAAAATAATCAGATAAGCGATGACCAACATGAGCAGAGCCGTATCTGTCTCGTAGTAGAGGCCAATCAAGTCCTTAGCCACAAACATTAGGTCTGCCAAGGCAACAGCTGAAAATACTGAGGTTTCCTTGATTAAAAAGATGACATTGGCACTAAAGGAAGGCAGGGCAATAGCTGCAGCCTGAGGCAGGATGACATAGTAGAAGACTTGTACTGGTCGTAGGCCGATAGAGAGTCCAATCTCCCTCTGCGTCCGGCTGACTGCTTCAAGGCCGCTTCGGAAAGACTCAGCCATATAGGAACCGCCCAGAAAGATTAGCCCAATCGTTGCGCAAGCCTCAGAGGATAGAACGAGTCCAACACGAGGCAGGCCGAAGTAGAGAAAGAAAAGCTGCAGCAACAGCGGCGTATTGCGGGAAAACTCGATATAGGCAGTTGCCAGCTGCTTCAAAATTGGAATCTTGTAAAAGCGAATCAGACTGACTAAAAATCCGACAGCAATTGACCCCAAAATCCCCCAAAAGGCGATGAACATGGTTAAAAGAAAGGCCTCTTGATAGAGGGGATAGTAATCACTGACGACGTCCCAGTTCACGGCTCTCACTCCTTAAACACTTGATGTCCCTAGTGTAGCACAGATAGCAGACCTTTAGTAATATGTATTTTTTATCGCACTGATAAGGAAAATCTATCACTGTTCTGAAGAGAAATGCTAGATTGGGAGTTTGTTATTTCAGCTGTGAAATTGATTAAACCAAGGTGGTTATAAAAAATTGCACTTTGATTTTGGATGAGTATAGAAAAGCTAAAAATCTCTGACCTATGGTATAATAGGATAATATGACAAGAGACAATACTATTTCAAACAAATTATACAAACTACTCTTTGCTTTATTCAGCTGTGTCGTGGGGCTGTCGTTTCTGTTCATGATGCTGAAAGATGTCTCGTCCACTAACTGGTACAAGAGTCGATTTCAGGGGTGGCAGACCATAACGGCTGAGGTGAGCGATTTTACGACCAGTCCGGAAAATCGCTCTACGCCCGCTTACTACCCTATTTATCACTACATTGTTGATGGCCAAACCTACCAGGGGATTTCAGACATCTATCAATATGAAGTGCCTAAGTCTGGGCAAACTATTAGCATTCTCTATAATCCCAATTCGCCTGAGCAGAGCCAATATAAGAATGACATCCCCATCCCTGTCCTTGTACTCATGCCATTGCTGGGATTCTTATTATTTATGGCATTTGCTGCCGGCTCCCTCTATCAGGCCTTTAATCCTCTACAGGAGCCAAAGCCGCAACCCAAGGCTGCAAAAAGGATCAGTATTGTTGAGGGAACAGTTCGTAAAGAGAATCCCATTGTATCTTTAGTCTACCTAAGCCTGATTATGATAGCCCTCACTTATATCTGTATCACTGCAACAGGGCAATTCAAAGCCGTATTTTATGGTTGGAAAACTACATCCGCTCAAGTCATTGACTATGATGTGTATGAAACCGGAGGAAGTAGAAGAGGAGGAAGAGGATTAAGTTTTTATAGTAGCATCTACCAATACCAAGTAGACGGCGTGGCTTATGAAGGCCATTCTGTTCTCGGTAGATTTACACAACCCAAAATTCAAAGTCAAATCCCTATTGCCTATAATCCTGAGTATCCCTATCAGAGTGCTTCTAGTGAAAACCGTCATTTCTTTTATATAGTCTTCTTGCCTGGCTTTAGTCTATTGCTAGTCGGCAAGATTCTCTCTCTAATCATTGCTGCTTGGATAAAGAAGGCTATCCTCGCTCAAGCCAGAAGACTAGGGCCTGTCTATGACGGCTATATTATCGATGTTATCCCCGCTGAACAGTTTAGAGAGTATAATCAGTTGCATGAGATTTGGCTTGAATTTGATATTAACCAAGTGCCCTATCAAACCAGCATTTGCCTGCCCTTAAGAGAGCATCATTTTATCTCTTACAGCCAGAATCCTAGACCTATCCCAGTCTATGTGGATCCTCATGATGATAGCCAGTTCCTGATAGATGACAATGACATCTATGCCATCACAAATCGAATACAGATTAGTTGATTCCCCTCCTAATACCAGCTCCCTCATCATTGACCAGCAACTGGACGTCCTACCGTCTTGACCTGCTTTGATGTGCCTCTACATGAGCTGAAGAGTATCGGGGACGCTGAAC
>CBDFAZ010000112.1:0-5900 GCA_965245685.1 uncultured Streptococcus sp.
TTTTCAGAAAATTAAAACACAAGTCCTCGAAATGTACATTTTTGTCCGTGAACTGGTAAAATCAGGCTAATTTCCAGTCAAAATCTGCTTTTCGACCAGGTTTTCGATTTGGTACTGGAGTTCCTTGGCTTCCTCGCTATTGGCAAGATAATGCGCCAAGAGCCGCTCTAGCTCACTTCTGAAATCGCTGTGCTGACTGGCTGTCAGGCGATACTTGATAAAGCGGTTGAGCTTGACCACGTCTTCATAGTCAAAAATAGGATTGACCTGCACCAGCGGAAATCTACTGCTAAGCCCGTCGCTGGTCACAATCAGCAAATCCACTTCCAACAGGTCTTCCACGCTCTTAAATTGCTCACTGGTAAAGACCGCGCGGATATAGTCATGCGGAAAATAATACTGGCACTGCTTGAGCAAGAAGCGCTGGACTGCCACCCCCTCATCGCAGACAATATAAATCTGCTTGACCTCCTTGGGCCTCGTCGCCTGCGGCTTCAAAGCACCACCTAGGTGCATAGCCAAGTAGGCAATCTCGTCTCGCGTCAGCGAAATGAGCCAGGCCTCCTCCAAAATCCCCACGCTCTGCTCGGTATAGTGATAAAGCTCAGGATACTTTTGCAGAATGTGCCGCGTCAGCGGATTTTTGGACAAAATGCCGTAAGTCTTGCGGAACAAAAGCGCCTTACAGTGGGTCATGAGATTGCGAATCAGGTCGTCACGATTTTCCAGCTCATAGGGAGAATGCGCTTCAAAATCCCAGATGAAATTGTCAATGGCCAGCTGCAAATCCGCGAAATCTTCACTAGTTGCATGTAAATCCTGGTCTTTTCGATAAGAAAGCAACAAAACCGCAATCCAAGACAGCTCAATCTCATCCAAATGCAAGCCCAATTTTTCGTCCAGCAAAGTCTGAAGCTTCTTAGCCGTGCTGTATTCCACGCGCTTACGAATAAGAGAAAACTCGCGGTACAAATCGTCCCTCTCCTGCTCGCTCAAGGTCATATTACGGTAGGACAGCAGCAGATAAGGCAGAACCTTGAGCATAAACTCGATTTCATAGCGATTGATTTTCTTGCCCAAGTCCTGCTCGATAAAATGCACCTGCTGGTTGAGAAAAATTTGTAATTCCTCGGACAGCAGCACATCTTCCTGCACAAACTGCTTGATTTTACTTCCCAAAATCCGCATAAAACCGATATTGCCCTCAGAAAAAATCGTGGTCAACAGAGCGTGAACGTACTGGACTTTATTGAGCGGGTGGCATTTGAGAACATAGCCCTGCGACTTGGTTGTAATGAGACTAACCTGATACTGCTCGACCGTCAGCTGGCTACGAATGGTGTTGAGGTCGTTGAGCACTGTATTACGCGACACCTCGGTCAAATCCATGAGCTTTTCAATCGTCACGCGCTCTTTCAAGACGCAGATAAAGAGAATCATCAGCTGCATGCGCTCTTCCATACTCATGACATAGCTGTGAGCATCCACGCTTTCAAGCAAGGCTTCACAAGCCTCTCGTTGTTCCGCTGTCAAAACCAGTCCGACCCGCGGCTGGCTGACAATCTTGTCCACTCCTTGAGGCAAAGCGTCGTTTATTTTTTCTAAATGATAATAAATTTTGCGGCGCGATTGCCCTGTGGCACGAGAAATCGCCATAATTGTTTCAGGCTCTGTCAACTGCAAAAGATAGTTGAGCAAGACAGAGCTGCTTTTATCTAAATAAATCATTTGCTTTTCTTTCCTTTAAACTTCCTTTCTAGTATATCACAACCGCTTACAAAATTGAAAGATGAAGGATTTTTCAGCTACTTGGAAAGTCTTGTTTCCCACTCCCTTGCATGTTATAATAAAAGAAAAAAGGAGCTCTCCATTAATCTTGAAGAACAACAGTGGCATATTCTTTCGGGTGCCATGTACAATGACTTGACTCCCGAGTTGATCGAAGCACGCGAAAAAACGGTCTTTCTGACCAACCGCTACAATGCCAGTTTTGGACAGCCTGCTAGCGAGCGGCAGGCTATTTTAAAAGAAGTGCTTAAATCCGTCGGAAAAAATGCCCATTTTGAGCCGACTTTTCGTTGTGAGTTCGGCTACAATATCAGCATCGGGGACAATTTTTATGCAAATTTTGACTGTGTTATGCTGGACGGCGGCGGTATTGAGATTGGTGACAATGTCCTTTTTGGACCGCGCGTCGGACTCTACACGTCCAATCATGCTCTGGATGCTTGGGAGCGTAGTCAGGGGGCTTGCTATGCCAAGCCGATTAAGATTGGCGACAATGTCTGGCTAGGTGCTGGCGTTCATGTCAATCAAGGTGTGACGATTGGAGACAATAGTGTCATTGGCTCAGGGAGCGTCGTGACCAAGGACATCCCAGCTAATGTTGTGGCGGCTGGCGTTCCTTGCCGCGTCATTCGACCAATCACTGACCAAGACAAAAGCAATTATCAACCATAAAACTGAGGTAGGTTCACCTACCTCAGTTTTATTTTTCCAGCAGCCGCGCGATGTCTGCTTCTAAGTTTTCCAAGGAAGTCGGATATTCTAGGGCAAGATAGCGCACATGGCTAAAGCGCTTCATGAGGCTAGGAGCATCTAACTCACCCTCAAATAAACTAGCAATCTCCACTTGACCATTTACATGACGGTAATTTTTGCAGTGGAGGTAATCGGTAACTTCTGCCAAGCTAGCAAAAGCCTGCTCTATATCTTCTCCCAGCCAAGCCCAGTTGCCAAGGTCAAAGACGAAAGCAATAGGCAGGTCTGCTGCGCTGACCTTGTTCATCATCAAACGGCAATTCTTGATACTGGCATAAAGAGAGTCTTGGTTATTTTCCAGCTTAAGTCCGACAGATGATTGAAAACTAGGCGCCAACTCTGCCAAAGAAGCCACCGAAATCTGACCGGCATCGCCCGTGTTTAATTTGACAAAGGGAGCGCCCAAGAGCTCCGCTTCCTGCCGCAAAGTCTTAAGTTTCGGATTGATCCTATCTCCTATGACAAAATCCTCATTGACACTGTAAAAGAGCGACAGCCCTAGCTGGTCGGCTTTTTTTCTGATGTTTTTTAACTCTACATCAATATCCCCTAAAAACTCTCGCCGAATTTCAACCCTTGAAAGTCCTAGCTCTTTGACGCTTTCTAGCAAATCTTCTTGCTTGACTCCCCTGTCT
Source organism: uncultured Streptococcus sp. (assembly GCA_965245685.1). Taxonomy (GTDB): domain Bacteria; phylum Bacillota; class Bacilli; order Lactobacillales; family Streptococcaceae; genus Streptococcus. The sequence continues at coordinate 3,177 of CBDFAZ010000112.1, forward strand.
AATTCTTCCTTAAAAGCAATCGTGTTGATAATCAATTCTTCTCGCTTTATTTTCATCCTAACCCTCTATTCTAATGTCGTCCGTAGCTGACAAAGCTCTGCCCAAGCAGGCTCCATGGCTGCAAGCAAACTTTGGTAAACGCGATATTTCCTTTGGTAAAGCTCATGTTCCTTAGCCTGAGGCTCAAAGCGCTCCTTGACCCGAACCATTTTTTCGACAGCTTCTTCTAGGCTCAAATCATCCACCGCTTGCAAGCAAGCAATGGCGCCGCCCAGACCCCCCAATTCTGGCGCTTCAACCGTCTCTACTGGGATATTTAAAATATCAGCGAACATCTGCATCCAAGCTGGCGAATTTGTCGCACCGCCTGACAAGCGCAAAGCGCGCGGTCTTTGCTCAACCGTCGCTAGCAAATCATCGATATGCTGCTTGTGCGCATAGACAATCCCCTCATAAACCGCCCGAATCATCTCTGACTTGCTGGACTGGGTTGTCAGACCAAAGAAACAAGGCTCAGCAGCTCTGCCGATATTGTTGCCATAAAGAAAAGGGAAAAAGAGAATCTTGCTGTAAGAAGCGTCCGTCTCCTGCAAAAACACTTCCAGTACATCGTAAATAGAGGAATTTGAAGCCTTGAGATGTTGGATTTCCTCCATCATCAGCATTTTTATCATAGCATCCAAATTGCCCGCCGAAGTTGGGCTGCCTGCCTCTATCAAAAAATCGCGATTGGGAAAATAAGAGTGCATCAAGCCGCTATCTTGGCTGACTGCCGTCTTGCTGGGATAAGTATTGATATTCCAAGTGCCTGAAATCACGCTAAAAGTGCTGGCGTCTAAGACGCCAGAACCGATTGCGCAAGCATCAATATCAAAGAGCCCACCAACCACAGGCGTTCCTGCAAGAAGTCCCGTTGCTGCGGCAGCTTCTTGGGTCAAGCCACCAACAAGCTCTGCATAGTCCACTTGGGGCGCCAAAAGCTCGTACATTTCTTCAATACCAAAGAAAGCCGTAATTCTTTTGTCGTAAGTGCCCGTCTGGAAGTTAATCCAGTGATTGCCCGAAGCATCTCCTATCTCTTGCTGAATACGCCCAGTCAGCTTGAAGCGGACATAGTCCTTGGCCGACAGAATTGCCCCAATATTATGGTAAATCTCTGGTTCATACTCTTTGAACCAGCGAAGCAAAACGGGATTTTGCACGGCAGCAACATGCTGGTGCGTCAAGTCCCAGATTTCGTCTAGCCGCTCCTCAAATTCTTGAGCCAGCTCGACCGCTCGCTCATCTGTAGACAAGATACCGCGCGTAAATTCCTGACCGTTTTTGTCCAGCAGATAGAGGCCTTTCCCATGACCAATACAGGCAAGAGCGCTGATGTCTTCTGCCTTAAGCTGGGCATTTTTGACAGCTTGCCTCATAGCCTGACGAATCCCCTGCCAGGTCTCTTTCAAATCCACTTCGCGATAGCCTGCTTTTTCCTCAATCTTCTTTGTACTAAAAGCAGACTGCCCTAATTGTCGCCCTTCTTCATCAAATACGATTGCCTTGGTATTGGTGCCCCCATAATCGATACTTAAAAAATATTTCATTTTTCTCCTCCGATTTCAAGTATAAAAGAAGCTGAGATTGCCTCACAGCTTCTTTATGAACAAGCACATGCGGCTTTAGTACAAGCCTAATTCCTTAGTCGCTGCATCAACCGCTTCACGGTTTGCTTGAACAGCCAACGGCTTAAAGTAAACGCGCTCTGCATTATTGTAGAGGACATCTTCTAGCTCTTCTGGCGTGAAAATATCCACGTGCTCCAGCCAAGTTGCCAACTCTTCATAAGTGTTAAAAGTAGCTGACCAAGGCGAATCTGTGCCCCAGATGATGCGCTTCGCTCCCAGCACTTCCTTAGCAATCCGAACATTCTTTTCAGATTTAGGGAATGGGAAAGTATCTGGACGGTCAATATCTTGGATAGCAGAAATATCTGTGTAGATGTTTGGTAAATCTTTCCACATGCTGAGTTCCGCCCGCAGACGATTTGGTGTATCTGCATGCGGGAATGACAAATGGCAGACAACAAAGTCAAGGCTTGGGTGCAAACGAGCAAGATTGGCAATAGCATCCGGCTGGTGGCTGATTTGGTCAAAGTTGCCATAGTCCACAGTGATAACGAAGCCTGGATAATCCAGCAAGTAGCTCAAAATCAAGCTGACATGCGGGTCGCTGTCCAAGCGGAAAGGCGTCTTTTGTCCACGATAGCCGTGGATACCACCACCTTGGCTGATTTCAAATTTGAGTGCTCTAAAGCCCAGCTCTTCTACATGACGGCGAACAATCTGCATGGCATTTTCAGCAAATGGATCCACCGAAAATGCGCCTGTAAAGCGGTCTGGGTAGCGCTTAATCGCCAGATGAGTATAGTAGTTTTGATAGCCATTCAAGTGTCCTTGCAAAATCACCGCTTTCTCAATATCATTGGCATCCATGTACTTCAAGAAAGCCTCTGCTGTAAAGTCCTTGTCGCCATAGCCGTCTGGAATGAGCTTAATCAATTCGCCGTCGTCCCAAATGGCATAGCCATTGCCCAGAGCATTCAGTCTGCCCTTGCCGTTAAAACCAGCAATGGTATTTAAAATATGTGCATGTCCGTCAATTTTGTTCATGATACAGTCCTCCAAATTCAAATCTGTCATTCATTAGTCTTCGCTAATCATAATCTTTTCTTTACTTCCT
>CBDFAZ010000113.1:0-5775 GCA_965245685.1 uncultured Streptococcus sp.
CTTTAGGAGTCATCTTCCGTCCTTTACGACGAAGGTCATATTTGAAGAGCTGCTTGCCCCGTGACACTGTGAAAGTAAGAACACCAAGACAGGAAGCTAAAATATATGCTCCACCATCTTTTTCAATAAATTTAGTGAGAACTTCCTGGGTCTTTTGGATATCCATACCTTGCCCAGGCATGATAACGAAAAAAGCCACAAATGCATAAATGAAAACAGAACCAAGCATAACCCATAAATAAGTAAAGCAAGTCGCTGAAAATCGTCCTAGATCTTTTTTAGGATTTAAAGGTTCGGGTATATAATACATAAAATCTCCTGTGTTAAGTTTGCTCCTTACCCTTTCTGCTCAGAAAATACAAGGTCAAAAAGATTCCCTCATAAAGCAAAGCAAAAAGAATAAAGGCGTGCATGAAAAATTCTTCTGGCAGAATCCAAATGACTGGATCCTTAGCTGGGTCAAACATCCAGGTATTGTCTCCAGCAAAGAGAACTTGATGAAAAAGTGTAAAAAAATTGTTAAAACCGATCAGAATGGCCAGTCCAGCAAAGACAAGTGGCAAGATACTCATCACTAGAAAAGCCAGTCTGTAAAGCCCCAAAAATCCCTTTTTAACCACTTTTTTGATAAAGAAAATCAAAGCAGGCAGAGTAACTAGAAAAAGAGCTTGCGCCAAGTGAAAAAGATACTTGACTGCCTGAAAATGATGCAGCCCAGCTGCCGACGAGTGAAAATCCGGCATCGCCAGTTTCTGACTAAAAGGATTGGTCAGATAATTCATCAAAATATTAAAATTATACTGGATGGTCTCTGATTTTAAATAAACCTTATCCGTCAAGTTGAAATAAGAAATCTCCATCGGGTATAAGAGCCAAGCTAGATAAATTGTTAGCAATATCGCTGTTGCCAGCAAGCATAAGACGCTAGCTGAAAATCTTACCTTATCACGCATCGAAGTCCCACTCCGCTAGGCTAGACAAGACATGTGTCGGTTGGATTGGCAGATTAGGTACCTCTTCTGGCAGGGTAAAACCTGTTGTAACCAAAAGGGTCGGAATGCCGTTGTCGATTCCCGCTCGAATATCTGTCAGATAGTTATCGCCCACCATGACCACTTCTTCACGCGCCAGTCCTAAATGCTCTATGGCTTTTTCCATGATGATGGCATTTGGCTTGCCAATAAAGGTCGGCTCAACCCGAGTGGCTGCTTCCAAGAGGGCGTTGATAGCACCCGCTCCCGGCTGCAGACCTCGCTCCGTCGGAATATTGAGATCAGGATTGGTCCCGATAAAGTGAGCACCTTTTTGAATGGCCAGAGTCGCTATTGTCAGCTTTTCATAGTCCACTTCCCAGTCCAGACCCACTACCACATAGTCAGGATTTTCTGTATCCTCTATATATCCAGCTTCCTCTATGGCATGTTTAAGTCCGACATCACCGATGACATAGACTTTCTTGCCCAGTTTTTTCTCCTGCATATAGTCAATGGTAGCTAAAGTAGCTGTGTAAATAGTCTCAAGTGGCGTCTCAATATTGAAATTTTCAGCCAGCATGGTCTGCACTGCTTCTGGCGTGCGAGTAGTATTATTGGTCACGAAAAGATAGGGAATCTTGCGCTTCTGCAACTCATGCACAAAAGCTTCACCAGCCGGAATCCGACTCTTGCCCTTATAAATCGTGCCGTCTAAATCAATCAAATATCCTTTATAAGTCATTTCTACTCTTCCTTATTCTCTTGTTTAAACACTTGCCAGGTCACCAAAGCCTGAGCATTGACTTCGCCGTCACTAGAAATCTGGTGATTGCTCTGCAGACCTTCTAGGTTATAGCTAGAAGCAATCATGCCGCCCGGACGGACTTCTTTGACATACTTCAGGTTGATTTTCTTAGGAATATGCTGGGTAAGGAAATCTGCCCCCATGACCTCAAAGATCCAGTCCAGATACTTGCTATTATTGACATGGCCATTCATATCCAAGTCGTAAAAGCGTACATGGTAGTCCTTGCTGACAGGATTTTCCAAGTCTGGATACTTAGGACCGCGCAGTAATTTCTTGGAAAACTCAGATTGATATGGCGCTACAATCTCCGGATCAACGGCACGAACCTTGCGGCTATCTCGATCCATAAGAACAAAGGTTGCCATCATCTGAATAATGGCCTGACCTGCTTCATCAAAAATCGTGAAGCGACGGTAGCAAAAGAGCCGGTTATAGGTCAAGGCTTCTGTTTCAATGGTAATTTCCTCCGCAAATCGTGGCAGACGAGTCACATCAATATCATAGTCCGTGATAATCCAGACTAGATTATACTGCTCCAGCATATCCTTGTCACTGACGCCAAGCTCAATCGACTGCATCCCCGATACCTGCAAGGATAGCAGGATGACATCCGGCAATTTGATATGGCCATTCATATCTGCCATATCAAAAGGAATTTTCATTTTCATTTGATAAGTTAAGCTCATGATTTACTCCAATATAAATTTCTCAGCAACAGTATCGCCCAAAAAGAGGCCTTGTTTGGTCATGCGCACGATATCTCTGTCCGGCACTAGCAAGCCCTGCTCAGTCAGATCAGACACAACAGCTCCGTACTGGTCTTCAAAGGAAATACCGAATTTTTCTTCAAAACGTTTTTTAGACACGCCTGATTTCTTGCGCAGTCCCAGAAACATCTCTTCTTCCATCTTTTCTTTCAGCGTCAGCATTTCTTCCTGCACACGGGCATTGCCCGCTTCCACCGCCTGCAGATAATGGCGAATCGGCCCGTGGTTTTTATAGCGAACACCATCGACATAGCCAGACGCTCCCGCTCCAATACCATAATATTCCGCATTGTCCCAGTACATGAGATTGTGGTGGCTCTCAAAGCCGGGCTTGGAAAAGTTGGAAATCTCATAATGCTCGAAGCCGGCCTTTTCCAGCTCAGCTATAATGTAGTCAAACATCTCCGCTTCCAAATCTTCCTTGGGCAGAGGCAACTTCCCTCGCCGCATCCGATTCATAAATACTGTGTGGTTTTCCAAAATCAAGCTGTACAAACTCATGTGGGGAATGTCAAGGGCAATGGCCTTGGCTACATTGATTTTCACATCTTCCATGGTCTGCTTGGGCAGAGCATAAATAAGGTCAATCGAGATATTATCAAAACCTGCTTTTTTGAGATTGGCAATATTCTCGTAGATGTCCTTTTCCGAGTGACTACGGCCAATTTGCTTAAGCATGCGGTCATTGAAAGTCTGTACACCCAGCGAAACCCGATTGACAGGCGAGGCTTTGAGTACAGCAATCTTCTCCCGATCCAAATCCCCAGGATTGGCTTCAATGGTCAGCTCTTCAAGATAAGACAAGTCCAGCTTATCTGTCAGCTTTTCCAGCAAAAAAGCTAATTGAGGCGCCGATAGAGCCGTCGGAGTCCCACCACCGATATAGAGGGTACGAAGCTTTTTGATGTCGTAAGAATGATACTCTTCAATCAAATGCTCCAGATAACTATCTACCGGCTGATTTTTGATAAAAACCTTGGAAAAATCGCAGTAATAACAAATCTGAGTACAAAAAGGAATGTGCACATAAGCAGAGGTCGGTTTGGTTTGCATAGTAAGATTATAACATAAATCACAAAGACAAGCGGGAGAAATGTTGAATTAATACGGTTAAAATCATAATCGCTAAAACCTCTATCTCCCTCTTTAAATACTTTCAATAGGGAAGTATTATTCAGTAATTTTCGATATGAGAAAATTAATCATCGCTTCTTCTTTATTGAATTTTTCTTTTTGATACTTGATTAAGCCAGCTTCTTTTAGATTTTCATTCAGATAATACAAATGAATATCTAAAAATCGCTGCAAGGCATAACAAAAACAAACAGTTTTATCGATTGGTCTGGAATAATATTTAAAAAACTGATTTAGCATTTCTTCATATTTTGACCTTTCAACTTTCTGCAGGATTCCCCAAAATAAGGTTCCAATATCCTCTTCAGGCAATGAATATCTGCAATCTCCAAAATCCAATATGGCTACTTCCTTTTTGCAAAGCAGCAAATTTTCATTATGTAAGTCGTTATGAATAAAAATATTCCTCTTCTCAGACTTCATTGACTTCAATGCTTCTGTGTTCTCTTGAAATATTTTCCACAATGTCTGATAGCCTGGAATGATTCTTTCAAGCTGAGGATTGTAAGAAAAATCTCTGAAATGTAAAGAAGAAATCAAGTCGTCATAAAAGGGGACTCTTTCAAATGTCATCATATGTCTCTGAGAAAAATCATGTATATTTGCTAATTTTCGAGCAAGTTCAGACAGATTAGAGGAAGAGAAAGTCATTCGTTCACCTCTTAAATAAGGATATTTCAGAAAAAAGAGACTCCCATCCTTCACATCCAGCCTATGAATGAACTTCCCATCTGGAAAAGACAGATACCGAAGCGGATTTAACTTGTTCTCGTATAAAGTATTGACAAAATACACTTCTCTTTCTAGATACGGAAAGGCTTGCGAAAAAATTGGTGAACTTTTGGCCAAATAAAGCACACGAACCACCAACTGGTCATCGAGCAAATAATTTAGATTTTCACTACCTTTTGAGAGCTGAGAAATCTGACAATCATGACCATACCATTTATGAAAAATATTCAAGATAAAATTTTCATCTTCAAATTGTTGAAAAAACATAATTTCTCCTCTGCTGAGACTACCAGTCTATAGAAAATCTACCAGCTTAAAACTGGTAGATTTCTTTATTTCCCCAACTCCTGCGTCCTCTTGTAGGCAGCTTGAACGGCATCCATGACTGTTCCTCGAAAGGCATTTTCTTCCAGACTGGCTACCCCAGCGATGGTCGAACCGGCCGGACTGCAGACCTGGTCTTTGAGCAGAGCAGGATGTTGACCACTGACCTGACTTAGCTTAGCAGCACCCAAGAGAGTCTGATTGGCTAGTTCAAGCGAGATGTCGCGACTGAGTCCTGCTCGGACACCCGCATCCGCTAAAGCCTCTATAAAGAGATAGACGAAGGCTGGTCCACAGCCAGCAAGAGCAGTCGCTGCATCCAACTGTTTTTCCTCTAGTCTGACCAAAAGACCAGCAGAAGACAGAAGCTCACGCAACAAATCTTCGTCTACTTGATTCGCCTGCTGGGATAAGGCATAGGTAATAACCCCCTCACCTACAGCTACTGGAGTATTAGGCATTATCCGAATCCAACGATGGTGGCTAGGTGTTAATTTTTCTAATAGTATCAAAGGCAGACCAGCAGCCATCGAAACCAGCAGAAGAGACTCCCGTTTTTCTAGAATTTCCCGATAATCAGCCAGCAAGTCAGCAAATTGAGCTGGTTTGATACCCAGAAAAATCACCTCTGCCTGAGCAAAAACTTCTTTATTACTGACCGGCTGCCCACCAACTTCCGCAGCAATCTTTTCAGCCTTGTCACGACTGCGATTGGCCAGTAACAATTCGCTTCTAAATCTTTCATCTTGGGCAACTAGGCGAGCTAAACTGCCGCCCATATTTCCCAGACCGATAAATCCAATTTTCATCATTATTTCCTCACTTGACCAGTTCCTTGGATGACGTATTTATAGCTGGTCAGCTCTTTCAGCCCCATAGGACCTCTGGCATGCAGTTTTTGAGTAGAAATCCCCATTTCGCAGCCAAGGCCAAATTGACCGCCATCTGTAAAGCGGGTTGAAGCATTAACATAAACTGCTGCGCTATCCACCTGCTCTGTGAAGTAAGCTGCCGCTGCATCGTTCTCCGTCACAAT
>CBDFAZ010000114.1:0-5674 GCA_965245685.1 uncultured Streptococcus sp.
AAATTTTAAAGGAGGGGATATGTCAGTATTGCGGGAAATTGGGATTATCGCCCGGGCTTTGGATTCCATTGCTAATATTGAGTTCCGTGATATAGAGCTGGCGCGGGGGCAATATCTTTATCTGGTACGAATCGCGGAGAATCCAGGGATCATCCAAGAGGAGCTGTCGGAGCTGCTCAAGGTGGATCGCTCAACGGTTGCCCGTTCTGTCAAGAAGCTAGAGGCCAAGGGCTTGGTTCAGCAGAAGGCGGCTAAGGACAACAAGAAGAACAAGGAATGGTTTGTGACGGAAAAAGGGGAAAAACTTTATCCTTTTATCCTAGCTGAAAATGACTATTCTGAAGAGACTTCCTTGCAGGGCTTTTCTCAGGCGGAAGTTCAAGCCTTGGAGGAAATGCTGGTCCGAGTGCGTGAAAACATCACAGGTGACTGGGAAGCAGTCAAAAAAGGTCAAAAAAGAAACTATTAAGATTGAAGAGGTAGAACATGAAAGTTACAGTTGAAAATGAATTTTGGCAAGTATTTCCGGAAGGTCAGATTAGTATTTTAGTGGTCAAGGGGCTGGATAATAGTGTGGATAAAAGTAAGGACCCATATTTCAAATCCCTGCTGGATAAGGGAGCGAAACGAGCTGAGGACTTTATCTTAGATGAGAACTTCACTCAAAATGAAGTCATTCAGGAGTGGCGGCAGGCCTTCAGTCGATTTAAGACAAAAAAAGGAGCGCGTTCCTCTATCGAAGCCCTGCTCAAGCGGGTTAGTCAGGGGCGGGAATTTCATCCAATCAATCCTTTGGTCGATATCTACAACAGTGTCTCGCTGTCTTATGCGGTTCCATGTGGCGGTGAGGATTTGGATAAGATTGTCGGAGGTCTTCATCTAGGAAAAGCCAAGGGTGGGGAAGCCTTTTTCCCGCTGGGAGCTGAGAGTGATGCACCGGCTCTGCCAGAAGAAATCATCTACTATGATGAAGAGGGGGCTGTCTGCCGTTGCCTTAACTGGCGAGAAGCCCAGCGAACCATGCTGACGGAAGAGACCAAGGATGCCATCTTGGTCATTGAGGCCATCAATGAAAAGCAAGCAACGCGTGCCCAAGCAGCTATGATAGAACTCCAGACTCTGATTGAGGACTATTTTGGTGTCAAAGGTGAAATCACTCATCTGACGCTTGATAATCCAAGCTTGGAAATCTAGGAATAAAAAATCTGGATCAGAATCATCTGGTCCAGATTTGATATTTTTAAGGTTGAAGTATCATAGTCAATTAGTTTTTCTTGTTTTCAAAGATAAAGACTTTACTGAAAACATAGTTGAGAACAATAATAAGTACTTGAGAAAAAAGTGACTCGATAGAGTTGATAAGATTGCGGTTATTGTTGACAAATTGCCCGATAATATTAGGATAAGTATCCACTAATAATTTTGCAAGAACGATGTCTAGCAAAAGAGTGCCAGAACGCGCCAGAGCAAATTTAAAAAGTCGCTTTTGCCAACCTTTGCGCTGCTGTTTAAAGACAATGGTATCATTTGTGATAAAGGCAAAAAGTACTGCTGTGACATTAGCAGTAATGGTCGCAAATAATGTCTGTCCTGTAAGAGCGAAGATAAGGAGACGAGTAGTCATATAAACAAGGGTAGCTGCCACACCAAAGAAGAGGTAGGACAGAACCTCATTGTCAAAGAATTTTTTGATTAAAGTTTTCATAAAGATAGTCTATCATATTTCTAGGATTTATGCTATACTAGTTGGGTTGCCAAATCTGTGGGGGAATCAACTAATGATGCTCCACTCATGGGGCGCAACCCTTGGCGCTTAGCTTCTTTCGCCAAGCATATTACACGCGGTAAAGCCGCTAAAGGAGAAAACATGAAACAAGAAAAACTGACAGTTCGTGATTTGGCTCAGATTGCCATTGTTGCTGCCATTTATGTAGCTCTTACGATTACGCCTCCTTTAAATGCGATTAGCTATGGTGCTTACCAGTTCAGAATTTCTGAAATGATGAACTTTATGGCCTTTTATAATCGGAAATATATCATGGGAGTGACCATTGGCTGTATGATTGCCAATCTCTATAGTTTTGGAATCGTTGATGTCTTTGTTGGCGGTGGGTCCACTTTAGTCTTCCTGTCACTAGGTGTCTATCTTTTCAGTCGCTATAAGAATCAATATCTGATTAAAGGCTTGATTCGTTTGGACCATTTCTATTTTGCAGTTTTATTCTCTATTTCGATGGTGACCATTGCTGCAGAATTACATTTCTTGCAAGGCTATCCATTCCTCCTGACTTGGTTTACAACAGCCATTGGAGAATTTGCTTCCTTGATTGCTGGAGCTATCCTTATTAACCAGATTGCAAAAAATATTGATTTGACAAAATAGGCTTTTTGTGGCTCTGATGTGTGTAAATAGACAGATTGGGAGCATTTGCATATTTTTTTACTTCATGGTATGCTAGAAGTGTACATTTAGACTAAGATTAGTCTCATTAAACTTCTTGGTAGGGGAGACCAAAAAAACAACGCAAGGAGGTTCTGTATGGAACAAAATGAGCAGCTTAGGGAGTATTTGATAATCAAAAAAGAGGCCTATCATTGGCTTCTTTGGTGGGGACTTGCATACCTTATTGGAGTGGCGGGTGTCATTATATTACTATATAATGATTTACCGTCCTACAATAGGTATTTTTCTATTCTCACGATTATTATGCTCCCTATTTGGTTTGTCGGGGCTTTTCCTCTATTTATGGCAAAAAATCAAATAGAAAAAGAGCACCCAGAATTTAAAGCTGTTAAGACCAAAGAGGTCGTGGTGCCTATGTCTATGCGGAAAAAGCGATATCTGATGCTTCTTCCAGCGCTCGTAGTTGTGGCTTTTGTCTTTGTGCAAAGCTATCAGTCGGGCATGGCAGAGAAAGAAAAAAAGGAAATCTACGAGATTATCCAACAGTATCGTAATTAAGGAAGGAGAAGAGTATGGCAAGTGATGAAGAATTGAAAAGCAGGGTAGAAAACCTGAGCGGTGAAAAGAGAAAATATGAGCGGGTGCGAAATAGTATTCGGTCGCATAGTTTGAGTCATATGCGTAGTCTGGATGATATGAACAATTTTATCGATTATTGTGAAAAAATCATCGGCATTGTAGACGGTGAAGAGGGCTATCATTACATCAGCAATCTTTCTGAACATCTCAAAGAAGATGTCAAAACGATGAAAAAATACCGCGACTATGTTCGTGACGCCAATCAGTCATTCGTCAATCTGCACAATCTTTTAGAATCGAAAATCAGTAGCCTTGACAGTCAGATTGATAGTGCTAAATCTGAATACAATGAAGGAAAATGGAATCCTTTTGAAAGAATGTGGTAATTAAGGAGGAGTGTGTATAAATGAATACAAATATCAATGATATTCAAGACCGTTATACGGCTGAGACGGTACAATACGAAAGTAGCAATATTGCTGCGGTGTTGGAAAATCTAAAAGCAGCCGTGACTTTGATAGAGACAACCATTCCTTCTAATATCTCCGCTATGGAAAGCAGTGAGAGCCTCTGGAGCGGAAAGGCTAAGGAGCAATATCTGGGGCTGAAGGATTTTCTCAAACAGTACCAAGGTGATTTTTCTTCTAGCGTGAAGGAGCTGAAAACGGCTGTTGAGGGGCTGGAAACCCTGCTCAATTCAACTTCCCAAGCCAATGTAAAAAAGGAGATTGACAACGGATGAAGACTTTTACTTTGGAGGCGATTTACGCCTTACACATGTTTAACGATTATTCGGATGACCTCTTCTTTCTGCCCCTGCCTAGCGAAGAGGGAAAAACTCGCTTGGAAAATCTGCGCCAGGTTTTAGAAAAAGGCTACGAGGACTTGGGGAAAATGGGCTTGGTGATTGATAACGAGCCGACGGAAGAGTGCGCTTATTACGGCGCTTTTCTGGAGCGTTATCACAAGGCGATTTACCATTGTCAGGTGGACAGCAATTATTTCTGCGCGCAGGAAACCGACAGCAACAAGTGGACGACGACGGTCATCAAGCAGATTGGCGATAATCAATATGTGATTGAAACTTTGCATAGCCTGGTTTTTCTGGCGCATTTGAAAGACATTCATCCGATTTTGAAGGACTTGGAAGAGAAGCGCAAGAACTACGCTTACTACAGCTGGGAACCTTTTTCGGCTTTTCGCTTACAGGCTTACTATGCCGACAATGAAGCCATTCGTTTGCAGACATTTCGGCGCAAGGAGCTGCTGAAAGACAGTCTCTTTTTGGAGGCGCCATCGGGCTTGTATGAGTTTGATGTGGCGCATGAACGCATTCGCTCGGTGGACGGTGAGGAATTACGAGATGAGATTATCCACGATTTGAAAGTGAGGGTGTAATATGGCAGACAAAATTAGTATTGACCTAACGCAGCAGGAACAGCTTTTGCTCCATATCCGAACTATGGTCACTTCAGCAACCCAGCTGAGTACGAAATTAAAAGAAGGAGTTGACGGCTTGCCTGCGCTCACTTCAAAGGGAGAAGTGCATAATCGTATGGTTGGAAATGAGAATCAGCTGATTCGATTTGTCACGAAAGCGCAGACTTTTCAGACTTTGACCGAGGTCATATTTAAGCACACACAGACCACCTATAGCGAATTTATTGATACTGATAAGATACTGGCTATGGACATCGCCAACAGTATTTTATATAGCTCCGAGACTTCTGCTGAGGACAAGCAGGGGATAAAAGACGATCCTAAGGGCTCTGTTGACAAGCTGAAAAAATCTATTCAAGACGAGAATGGTGAAATTCACAAGAATATGAAGGGGACCAAGTCTTCTGATATTATCATCGGTACTGGTGGAGCCTGATAGAGAGGAGTTACAATGGCTAAATATTATACGAATGAACCTGACTTTAAAGAAGGCTCTAAGACGGGTTGGTTTCACAGCAACATCAACTGCGTAAAGGACTTGCTACGCGATATTGATGAAGTGTCAAATAAGGTCAATTCTGAGGGCTTAGCTCATCTCTATGTGGCAACGGGAGAAGCGACTTTGGGGCGTGACATGCCCGTCGGTCCTTTTGAAGATGCGGAGCACCATGCTCTTCATCGCTTGGATGCCTCTAAGAAAGTCCACAAGGAAATCGTCCAAAATATTGACGGGAAATTCTTTGAGGGTTTGGATAATGCTTTGGAGAGTCTCAATAAGGTCAACGAAGGGAAAAACCAGTATAAGAGTAAGTATTTGACTTATACGAAAACCAACACGGCTTACGATGAGTACGGGACTGCGATAGAGTACACCACCACAGAGCACTACAGTATTTCGGATATTGTCAATAGCGACAAAACACCGATACCCGCTGCCAAGGAACTCTACGATGTTAAGCTCAAGCTGGCAAAAGAAGGCTTGGCGAAAATTGAGAAAGAAGATCATGAGAATTACGAAAAGCTCAAGGGCTTGAGCGACCAACAGCTCATGGAAGCTATGTTTCCGACGCAAGTCGGCGAGTATGAGCGGGCGCGCTCGACTTGGAAGGAGAACAACAAGGGCTGGTTGCAGTGGGTTGAAATTGATAGCAGTGGGTGCCATTATCGCGGGGAGTGTCCTGAGCGGAGGCACACTCGCTCCTATCCTTATCGGAGCAGGGACAGCTTACCTGGTGGCAGATAGCGGTTATC
>CBDFAZ010000115.1:0-5576 GCA_965245685.1 uncultured Streptococcus sp.
AGTAGCTTCGGGCTGCTGTCTGCATACCGTAGTTACTGTTAGACATGTAGACTTTATTGACATAATAGGTCAAGATTTGTTGCTTGGTCGCTTTACGCTCGAGCTGAGCAGCCAGCCAAGCTTCTTGGATTTTACGTGAAAGGGTCGCGTCCGAAGAAGAAGTTGAGAAATAGGACAGCTTAATCAATTGCTGAGTTAGAGTTGATCCCCCTTGGCGACCTCCGCGGATGTTGCTAACAAGGGCACCTGCAATCCGAATAAAGTCCACCCCACGGTGATTGAAGAAGCGATGGTCTTCGATGGCGACAATGGCGTTAACCAAATCCGTAGGAATTTCACTTGTTTCAGCATTGACCCGCTTTTCAGCGCCTAGGTCTGCAATCAAATTGTTATTGCTGTCAAAAATCTTACTGGATGTGGTCGCGATGAGGTCTTTTTCAGAAAGCTTAGGAGCCTTGACCGCATAGTAGGTAAATACCAAACAGCCAATCACGAATCCAATCATAAGCAGGGTTATAAGTGCACTTGCAAGATATTTCAAAGCCTGCATAAGAGTTTGTTTATTCATTTATAATACCACCTAGTAGTTTTTGTTCGATAATTTCAAGATAAGGGATGCTGGGAAGCTGCTGCATTTCAATCGGATAACCATGCTCTTGGATGTAAGTTAGAGGCATGGACTTCCCTCCCTTGTCGATCTTGTAAAACTCAATTAAATAAGAAGCTGGAAGCAGGTAAGTCTCCTTTAAGCTGGAAAAATGCAGTAAGACAAAGCAGATGCCCTTTTGCTCAAGGACAGCCTCCATGTGCTCAATCTGATGCGAATGAAAATTTTTCATGGGCATCGATTTTTTCTGTCGGGTTTCCTTGGCTTCAAAGTCAATATAATGGCCCTTGTAGACACCAGAATAGTCTGTTGTAGAAGCTTGCCGAAAGTAAGCCTCTACAATCTTGGCTCGGCTACGGTGTGGATAATCAACCTTGACAATCTGAATAGGGGTGGGCTTTTTATGGATGACAGCGAGTCCTCTGCTTAGATAGTAATTGTTGGATTCGTTGATCATCTTTTCAAAAGACATTCCACGATTGGCAAAGTTAATCATGCCGGAAACTGGCCTATTGATACTGCTTTTTGCCTTTAGCTTATGCGGATAGTTGACCATAAAACTCCTTATTGGTACAATAGCATCACTCTATTATACCACAAAAAACTTTTTTAAGGGAGAATAAATGACCAGTCTACTAATAACAGGCTACAAAGCCTTTGAAATCGGCATTTCGACGGAAAAAGATATGAGAATAAACATCATAAAAGAAGCCGCTAAAAGGGATTTAATCCGTTTTTTGGAAGATGGAGTAGATTGGCTGGTTTTTATGGGCAATCTGGGCTTTGAGTCTTGGATTTTGGATCTAGCTAATGAATTGAAAAAGGACTATGAGTTTCAGACGGCGACCATCTTTCTCTTTGAGAATCAAGGTGAAAATTGGAACGAAGCTAATCAAGCAAAATTAGCTGCTTTTAAGCAGGCGGATTTCGTCAAGTATGCTTATCCGACCTACCAAAATCCTAGTCAGTTTCGTGATTTCAATCAATTTATCATTCAAAATACGGACGGAGCCTACCTCTTTTACGATGAAGAACAGAAGACAAAATTGAAATATCTTTACCAAGAAATGAAAAAACAAGAACAATATTTTATCAAAAAATTAACATTTGATGACCTGAATGAAGTGGCCGAAAATTTTTCGGGAAATTAGATGATAAATCTTGATTTTTATAGTGCATTTTGTTTATAATTGAATATGACAAACTAGATTGGAGAGAGAAGATGGCAAGTATTATTTTTACTGCAAAAGATATTTTTGATCAGGATTTTAAACGCGAAGTACGTGGCTATAGTAAGTCCGAAGTGGATGAGTTTTTGGATGATATTATCAAGGATTATGAGACTTATGCAGCCTTGGTAAAGGAGCTGCGTGAGGAAAATCGCCGTCTCAAGGAAGAGTTGGCTGCGAAGCCGGTTGAAAAAGCACCGGTTCAGCCGACTCAGCCTGTCCAATCAACACAAGCAACTCAGTCGACTGTGGAAAGCTTCCCACAGATGACTTCTGCGACTAACTTTGATATCTTGAAGCGCTTGAACCGTCTTGAAAAGGAAGTATTTGGGAAACAAATTCTGGATCGTGAATAATGGTTCTTTTAGAACAGTGCAATTTTTGGATAATCGCGTGGAAATTTTAGATTTTCATGAGGAAAGTCCATGCTAGCACTGGCTGTGATGCCGGTAGTGTTTGTGCTAGGCGAAGAAATAAGCCTAGGGACGGATTTTTCCGTTACGGCGACTGAAAGGGCTAAGTCTTTGGATATGTCTAATTAGGTCTGAAAGTGCCACAGTGACGTAGTTCTTCTGGAAACAGAAGAAGTGGAACGCGGTAAACCCCTCAAGCTAGCAACCCAAACTTTGGTCGGGGCATGGAGTGCGTGGAAGCGAACATAGCACTCTGACTGGAAACAGTAGACAGATGATTATCGAAGGAAATGGTACCTAGTCATTTCCGGAACAAAACATGGCTTACAGAAAATTGCATATAGGCTGAGGCTAGGACGTCAAGTCCTGTCCTCTTTAAATTTTATAATAGAATAGCAAGAGAGTGGCTGAGCGCTCTATTCTCTGCCAAGTCCAACTAGCTGTTGCTTTATTTGTCTAATGGACATTTCAAGTGCTGAGCTAACTGACAAATGGCAGCGAAACCTTCTCAGCCCAAAATTTAAAAAGGGAGAGTGAGGAAAATCGATGTGACGAAATCACGATTTTTGTCTCACTCCCTTTGTTTGTATAGATTGGAATCCATTTAAAAAGCCGAGATGAAAGAAAAATTTAAGTTAATTGCGACCGCAGCGGCAGGACTAGAAGCTGTCGTCGGCCGTGAAATCAGAGAGCTGGGGCTTGATTGTCAGGTCGAAAATGGCCGGGTTCGCTTCGAGGGTGATGTCAGTACCATTATTCAAACCAATCTCTGGCTGCGCGCGGCCGATCGGATTAAGATTGTAGTTGGCAGTTTTCCAGCCAAGACTTTTGAAGAGCTCTTTCAGGGAGTTGTTGCTCTGGATTGGGAGAATTATCTAACGCTAGGAGCTAAATTTCCTATTGCCAAGGCTAAATGCGTCAAGTCAAAACTTCACAATGAGCCCAGTGTTCAGGCTATTTCTAAAAAGGCAGTTGTCAAGAAGCTGCAGAAGCATTATGCACGTCCGGAAGGGGTGCCCCTGCAGGAAAATGGAGCTGAGTTTAGGATAGAGGTTTCTATCTTAAAAGATGTTGTGACAGTCATGATTGATACGACAGGATCTAGCCTCTTCAAACGTGGCTATCGGGCAGATAAGGGCGGTGCACCGATCAAGGAGAATATGGCAGCGGCCATTTTACTCCTGTCCAATTGGTATCCGGATAAGCCTTTGATAGACCCGACTTGCGGCTCTGGTACTTTTTGTATTGAGGCTGCTATGATCGGGATGAAGATGGCGCCGGGACTCCATCGTTCCTTTGCCTTTGAAGACTGGAATTGGGTGGATAAAGACCTGGTAGCCCAGGCTCGTTCAACTGCACTCAATCAGATTGATCAGACCATCCAGCTGGATATTTCTGGATCGGATATCGATGGCCGTATGGTAGAGCTAGCTCAAAAAAATGCTGAGCAAGCAAGAGTAGCAGTGCAGATTCGCTTTAAGCAGATGCGTCTGCAAGATTTGCATACAGATAAGATTAATGGTGTGATTATCTCTAATCCGCCATACGGGGAACGCCTCCTAGATGATGAGGCTGTGACTCGGCTTTATCAGGAAATGGGAGAAACCTTTGCTCCGCTCAAAACTTGGAGCAAGTTTATCCTGACTAGCGATGAAGCTTTTGAAAGCAAATACGGCAGTCAGGCCGATAAAAAACGCAAACTTTATAATGGAACTTTAAAAGTTGATTTATATCAGTATTTTGGCCAGCGGGTCAAACGTCAGTTAGATTAGAAAGGATTTGCCGTGACGAAAGAAGAAAATTACTCACCGGAAGAAGAAAAGAAAGAGTCTGTCCTTGATTTTGAAGAGGCCAAGGAAATGACAGTCGGTCAAGCTACTCGTAAGAAAGAGGAGCTGGAAGCCGGTGTGAATGAAAGCGACAATGTGCTGGATAAGTATATCAAGCAGCACCGTCAGGAAATCGAAGCTGGAAAATTTGAAACTCAGAAAATCAGAAAGCTGCAGGAGCAGGAAGCTGCTCAAGCTGAGCAAGCCTCTTCTGATTTGACCGACTTCATCAAAGAAAGACGGCAAGAGGTTGAAAGTGAACAGGAGATTCCAACAGCTCGGTCGACAGCCGCTGAGACAGCGAGTGAGCCAGAAGCAGCTCCAAATCCCTTAGGATCTCGCAGTCAACGCTCAGAGCAGGCAGATTCGATTCCTGCCGCTCCCGTTCAAAAGACATCTTACGGTCCTATTCCAGAACCGCTTGATGAGAAGGAATTAGATGTTCCTAAGACACCTTTCTACAAGAAAAAAGCTTTCCTTTATCCAGTCTTAGGATTTTTAGGGATTGCTGTAGCGGGCACAGGGCTTTACTTTGCTCTGGGGCATAATTGGGGCCACAAGACCGTTACAAGCTCAAGCTCTTCAACATCGCAGTCCAGCAAAAAGAGCTCGTCTTCGTCTAGATCTGATAATACTGCCAAGGATCTGAAGTCCTTTAATGATGAGTATGCTGCATTTTTCACAGATAGCAATCAGACAGCTGTCAAAAATAGTAAATTTGGCGACTTGGAAAAATTAAAAACCTTACTTGAAAAGCTAAAAGGCAGCAAAGACTATGATGCTGCTAAGAGCAAGTATGATTCCTTGGTCAAGCAGATTTCGGCTATCCAAAGTGTCAATTCGCAGTTTGATGGCGGAGCGATCACTGACGGCGTCTTGAACAAGGAAGCCAAGGCCAATACCAATGCGACCTTCTCAGATGTATCAAGTGGCAATGCTAAATTAGATGAAGTTCTAAAAGCAGCGATTGCCCAAGGACGCGGCCAACAGATTCCAACACCGGCTCCTGCTACTGATCAAGGAGGTACAGGTGCAGGTACAAGCGGCGGTTCAAGCTCATCTGCTTCTGGTTCAGGCGCTTCCAGCTCATACTCAGGCTATGGTCTTCCAAGCAATGGAGTAAATCTCCAGAGAGATCTCAGTCGAGTCCCTTATAACCAAGCGGCTATTGATGACGTCAACAATCCAGCTTGGACATTCAATCCTGGTGTTCTGGAGAAGATTTTGCAAACTTCTCGTGAGCGTGGCTATATTTCTGGTGATAACTATATCCTAGAACGTGTTAATATTATCAAAGGAAACGGCTACTACAACCTCTTCAAACCAGACGGCACCTACCTCTTCAGTATCAACTGTAAGACTGGATACTTCGTCGGAAATGGTCCGGGTTATGCTGACTCGCTTGATTTCTAGTCTGTTGATGGATTTCATTATACATGCACAAAAAAAGTTCTCGTTTCGAGAACTTTTTTAAATCACATGGCGTTCAAAGGCATCA
>CBDFAZ010000116.1:0-5542 GCA_965245685.1 uncultured Streptococcus sp.
TAAGTATAGCACTTCTGCCGCTCTTTAGCAAGCTTTTTCGTCTCATGAAAACGTATTTTCAAGGATTATCTTTAGATTTTGTTCACTAATGCACAAAGACTACTTCACCCTTGCTATTTACAACAGCCCCTCAATCAGCTCATCAACTTCGTCGGTCTCAGCTTCTGGTCTGATTTCTGTAATCATGATTCCTGCAACAGCGCGCTCCACCAAGCCTTCAACATCTAGGTAAGTTTCGTACTTCTCAGCATTCTTGATTTTCGGATTAGTTTTAGGTCGGTCTGGAGCAAAAATGGTACAGCAGTCTTCAAAAGGCTGGATAGGGATTTGGAAAGTATCAATTTTCTCTGCAATCTCAATGATTTCCAGCTTGTCCATGGTCACAACAGGACGGATAACCGGTGTATTGGTCACAGCGTTGATAGCCTGCATACTTTCAATGGTTTGACTTGCCACCTGACCTAGACTTTCTCCGTTGATAATGACTTGAGCGCCCCTCTCCTCCCGAATCCGGTCTGTAATACGCATCATAAAGCGACGAGTCAGTGTCATCAGGTAGGCTTCTGGAGCCTTGGCCTTGATTTCCTCTTGAATCTCTGTAAAAGGCACTTCGATAAACTGGATGTTGCAGCCAAACTTGGTTAATTTTCGTGTCAAATCTTGAGCTTTTTTCAACGCACCTGGACTGGTGTAAGGCGGACTGGCAAAGTGAACCGCTTCGATATCCACACCGCGCTTGAGAGCCAAATAGCCTGCTACTGGTGAGTCAATCCCACCTGACAGCATGAGCATGCCCTTGCCTGAAGTGCCAACTGGCAAACCTCCGGCACCTCGAATGGTCTCATAGGAGATATAGGCTGCTTCTTCGCGAATCTCAACGCGCAGCTCAATATCCGGCGCTTTCATCTTGACCTGAACATTAGGAATGGCCTCAAAAACAGCATCACCAAGTGTCTGGTTAAGCTCGCGGCTATCTAACTCAAAGCTATGGTCACTGCGCTTGCTGGTAATCTTAAAGGTCATGCCTTCCTGATAGACTTGCTTCATGATGGTTTGAACAGCTTCAATCAAGGCTGGTACAGACTTTTTAACCCTATAAGATGGTGAGAAATTCTGAATCCCAAAAATCTGCTTGAGTGATTCAGCGACCGGCTGATAATCGGTTCCTTGCAGATAGATATGAGTGCGGTCACGGTCAGCCTTGACATGAACCCGCGGATAGATTGATAAGACTGATTGGATATTGCGTTTGAGTTTGTTGATAAAGCGCATGCGGTTCTTGCCCTTGGTTGAGAGCTCACCGTAGCGTACCATAATTTCTGAATAATGCATTGTTTACCTTACTTTTCTTGTTTTTTCGTAAATGATTTTAAAAGTTGTCAAAAACTGCTCCATCTGGCTCATATCGTTGTCAAGATCCAAACTGATACGAACAGCCGTTTGAGCGAGAGACTTTTCGACGCCCATAGCGATTAGGGTTCCTGCTGGCTTTCCAGCCTTAGAAGAGCAAGCGCTGGTAGTCGAGATATAGATCTCGTAGTTTTCAAACGCATGGACGACGACTTCGCCTCGCACCCCCTTGATACCAAAGGTCAGGATATGGGGCGCAAAATCCTCCATGTCTGAGAAAATCACCACATCTGGATACTTCTGCAACTCTTCAAGGAGAATCTTCTTCATCTGGGCCGTCCGCTGGGCAAATGCTTCTTGCTTTTCCATGGATATACGCAGAGCTTTGGCTGTGGCAGCAATGCCAGCTAGATTTTCTGTCGTTGAGCGCTTGTCCGACTCCTGGCCGCCACCAGTCAAGAGGGGACTGATTTTCTTGCCAGACTTGATATAGACAAATCCTACTCCTCGGACACCGTGAAATTTATGACTGGAAAATGTCGCAAAATCCACGCGATCCGCCAGATAAGAAGCAGTCGGAATCTTCGTAACAGCCTGCACGGCGTCCACATGAAAGGAAATAGTCGGCTTGTCTGCTAGAAGTTCAGATATCTTCTGAATGGGCTGAATACTGCCGATTTCATTATTGACAGCCATGATGGAGATTAGAGTGGTGTCTGGTCGAATCAGCTCCGCTAGCTTATCTACCTCAACAAAACCAGACTTATCCACTGGGGCAAAATCTATTTCAAACCCTTGACTCTGCAGCCAGAGAGCTGATTCTTTAACTGCGGGATGCTCAATATTAGATACGATGATGTGTTTGCCAAAAGGAACCTTTTCAAAAGCAACTCCTTTAAGCACCCAATTGTCCCCTTCTGTTCCTCCAGACGTAAAAAAAATCTCCGAAGAAGACTTGCCTAAAAGCTCTGCAATTTGCCTGCGTGAAGCTTCCAAGAGACGGGTTGCCTGACTGCCTAAACTGTGCAGACTGGATGGATTGCCCCAGATTTTAGAAGCTACTTCTGTATAAGCAGCCAAAGCCTCAGGATAAGGCTTGGTTGTCGCTGAATTATCTAAATAAATCATGTTCTTTCCTCTAAATTTCAATACTCCTATTGTAACACGAAAGAGAAGCTGGAACAAGAAAGAAAAAGCCCTAAATTCTGTTAGAACTTAGGGCTAAACTTCACCGGTCATAAAACTCATGCAATAAGCCAAAGAGTTCCTGTTGTTGAGCTAACAAGATCTGACCAATGGTAGTAGATTTGATGAGGGTTCGTTCCTCTACATTTTCAATCACCTTTTTCAGGGAGGTCTGAGCAAAAGGCGATTCTACAACTTTTTGAGCGTTTTGGAAAGGCTGATGGGTCACCAGCTGGAAGCCATAGGAATTATTGAGCAGTGAATAGCCAGCCGTTCCAGTCTTCTTCTGATAGGCCTTGCAGAGGCCACCATCAATGACAAAGAGCAGACCGCCACCACGGATAGGCGACTCTCCCTTGCCCGTCTTAACCGGAGTATGACCGTTGACCATTCTAGACTCTTGAGAAAAGAGGCCAAATTCTTCCAAAATCAGCTGGCAGACTTTCTCAGAATTACGATAAGAAAAATAAGAATTTTCCACTTCCTTGTGGGTGTCCTTATCTTCAATGAAATAGCGTTCCAAGGTGGTCATCTTTTCTTTGCCAAACAGGGGCGATAGCTTACCTTTCCAGCAATACCAAATCAAGTCAGTCGACAAATCATCGCCTACTTCCTTGTCCTTGGCTGCCTGCCGGATATGATACTCAAAGAAATCCAGCAATTCCTTGCCTCCATAATGGGCTTGATTGAGAATGAAAGGCTGGAATTCTCCTGACGGCTCCAGAGGAATGCAACCGTGAAAAAGCAAGTGCTGGTTGTAAATCTTATACATAGAGCCCTTGTTCATCAGAAGACTCATATGCTCAGCCATCTTAAGAGAACTTTGGAAAGAAGCCAGCATACTGTCTACAGCTTGATTTTCTTCTGGTGTCAAAGCCGACGGATTTTCTGGATTGATAGTTTGGAAGCAGGTGTTAACCAGGGAATGCTTGGTATCGTCAATCGTAACACTTTCTTCCCAATAATCAATCTTGTCCAGCATAACATGGTCCTGCATCTGGAATTCAGGCCGTCGTTTGATTAGTTGATTTTCCAGCTTGAACTGGATAATCGCTAAGGCTTGGTGAACCTTTTCCAGTTGCAGAATTTCCTCATCTGAAAACTCCTGCTCTCTGCCTCCAAGAATGGGTCTAAACTTAGGATTAGACTGGTAAGTCTTGTCCGCAAAAAGAGTCAAGGAGCGCAGGTTTAAACCATAATCTTTCTCGATATCCCAGAGATAGCCGTAGCGAGCTGCGATGCGCAGCACGTTGAGCAAGCAAGCCTTAGAGCCAAAAAAGGCGCCCATCCAGATAATGTCGTGATTCCCCCACTGAATATCGAGCGAGTGAAAATGCTGCAGTTCATCCATGACCTGAGCACTGCCAGCTCCTCGATCAAAAATATCTCCAACCACATGCAGATGGTCAATCAACAACCGCCGGATACTTCGAGCCAAGCCTAGGATAAAGGGCGCCGCTTCTCTCAGCTCAATCACATAAGTCAGGATATTCTCATAATAGGACTTTTTATCAGCCAAAGCCCTGTCACTATAGAGGAGCTCCTCGATAATATAGGCATATTGTGGCGGCAAGGCCTTTCTGACCTTGGACCGACTGTATTTTGCACCTGCAAAAGCCAGCAAGTTCAAGATCTGGGGAATGGTTTCCTGATACCACTCTTGGCCTTTAGGTTCTTCCCCCAGCACAAGCTCAGGATAGGGAACCAGCGCTGATAAGCGGTCTTTGTGAGCTTCTGACAAGCTGTCCCCAAAACAGTCCTTGATCTTCTCATTGAGGATACCTGCACAGCTTCTCAAAATATAGTCAAAAGCAGCAAACTCCCCATGAATGTCACTGATATACAGCTCCGTTCCTTTGGGCAGATTCAAAATTGCCTCTAGGTTGGTCAGCTCTGTAATGACCTTCTGCCGACTATCAAATTCTTTCAATAAAATACGCTTATATTGCTCCATCTTATGCCCTCACTCTATAACCGCTTTTTGCAATCTTCTCTCTTATCTCAATTTCTTCAAATGATCTTCAATCAAGAAAGCCGTCTCCTCGATTGACTTATCGGTGATATTGACGACATGAGCCCGATACTTTTTAAAGACTTCTTTTGAGTAGTCTAGTTCTTCATATATCTTTTCCAGATCCGTGTAGCTGGTCGACTGGGTCAATCCCAGAGAATTCAAGCGATTACTGCGTATCTTAGACAGTTTTTCTGGCTCACATAAAAGGCCGATAATCCGCTCCGGATCAACCTTTTCCAAGACCTGAGGCAGAGGGACTTCTGGAATCAAAGGCAGGTTAGAAACCTTATAGCCTTTATTTGCCAGATAAATACTGAGTGGCGTTTTGGATGTTCGGGAGACGCCTAGCAGCACCAAGTCCGAATCTAAAAATCCTTGTGGTGCCTTGCCATCGTCGTATTTGACCGCAAACTCAATAGCGGAGATTTTATTAAAATACTCAGTGTCCAGCCGGTGCAAGGTACCCGGCACCTCTATAGGACTGGTGCCTGTCTTTTCCTTGATAATCTCAAAAAATGGATGCATCAAATCCAGATAAGCAAGGCCATTGGCCTGACTGAACTCTCTAGCTACAGCTGCTAGCTTGCCATCAACCAGAGTGCTAATAACAAGGGCATCGTCCTTGATGGCATCGCGCAGAATATCCAGCAATTCTTCTTCTTTGTTGATAAATGGAAAACGATAGCTGTTATTAAAAATAATATCTGGGTACTGGGCTGTCACTGCAGACAATAGCTTCTGCGAAGTTCCCCCCAAAGAATCTGAAATGCTGTAAACAATAATTTCTTTCTTCATGTTCATTCCTCTTATCTATTAACCTCAGCGCTTCTGGCCTCTTGAATAATATAATCCAGGAGGGCTGACTTGGTCACGGTTCCTAAAATTTTACGCTCATTATCCACATCGACTACCGGCAGTGAGTCAATCGCAAAATCCTGCAAAACTGCTGCCGCTTCCAAAATGTTCATATCCTTGTAGCAAGTTTTAATATGG
>CBDFAZ010000117.1:0-5478 GCA_965245685.1 uncultured Streptococcus sp.
ATAAGCGTTCATCGTGACAATGTTATAGCCAGTTCCATCCGTATACTGGACACTGTCGCCACCATCTACATCTGTAAACTTAATCCAATTATCAGGAATACTGATATAGCCATAATCATCAGAACCAACCCGCTGCGTACCCGTAGTCTTTGACGAATCTTTGTCTCTACGACTGCTACTGCTTGTATCGCTGTCATCTCTCAGGGAAACCCGACTGGAAGAATCAGATGGTTTCCGACTGCTATAGCTCTTAATAAGGCTACAAGAGGACAAGGAGAGGCCGGCTAAGATAGTCAGGGAGAGCAGAAAGTACTTCTTTTTCATGGTCATTCCTTCCTAAATCTAATAAATTTTACTAATACTAGTTTACCATATTTTTAGTACGAAAGGAAAGAGATACACTGTCACATCCGATTAATGTTCCGTTTATAGGACTATGCTTTTTTAGCAGCCTTATTCCACTGGTACCATCCGACCAAACTGTTGATTAAATAGATCAAATATTTCCCTTGAATTTGAAGACTTTCACCCCACCAGAGGTAGATAGAAAAAATATTGGTCGCTGCCCAGAAAATCCACTGTTCACGATAAACAGCCGTCATCAAGATTTGCCCTACTCCATTTGTCGCATCCGTGATTGAATCACGATAAGGACGATTGGCACCAACAGACTGATAAATCAAGCCAAAGACCAACCACCAAAGCACACTGAGCGATAGATACTTTGTCCATCCTTTAGCATCTAGCTTACGAGCAACAAACTCTTGCTTTTCTTTTTTGAACTGACCTTGGTAAATCCACACCAAGAGTCCAATTGGCTGCATGATGGTAAAGTAAAGAGTCGTCAGGACCTCGCCATAGAAGCCTTTCTGCAAAGCCAAAATCAAGTAAATCACAGAATTAATCAAACCAAAGAGGTAATTGCTAGCCCGTCCTTCAGAAACAAAAATTACACAGATAATCCCAGTCAGACTGCAAATCATCCCTGTCCAATCCACGATACGATGTTCATATATCAGCTCCAGCCAGAGCGGAAAACTCCCTAGAATCAAGAGATAAACCCATTGACCTAAGCTGCGATGAGCAAACAAATCGTCCCAGATATGCTTCAAGGTACCAGAAAAGCCGAGCTTCTTCATACTAGTCACCATTCGTTTATAGCCACCAGACATTTCAGAAAGCGTCAGCTTCATGTTTGCGATTTTCTTTTGGATATAAGTATTCATTCTTTCTCCTTTTGTTTTTTAAGAGCCGTGTCAAACTGACTTACGGATGCAACGCTCTATTATTTTTGAACACGCACAAGATTTCTCTTATGTAATATTCACATTTTATCATATCCCTATTTCAGAAAATGTCAAGTAAAATCCAAAAAAGATTTCCTAACGTTCGGATTTTAAGAAAAGACCTACAAGTTTTTGTAGGTCTTTTCACTTGAATTTAGTAGTAATCGAATATTTTTTCTGAATATTCTTCTTCCGTCGATAAAATAGGTATAAAACCAAATTTGTAAGGCCAATAAAGAAACTTATGGCTACAATCATGATAATCATTTTATCCTAGATTTGCCTCACTCTCCTATTTCCAAGCTCGGATGAATAACATCAACTGAAATTTTCTTCGCTTTTATAATTCAGGGCTCAGGCGAATAAAGTTCATCGGACTTTATTCCTCATCCATACTCAGAACACTGAGGAAGGCTTCTTGTGGGACTTCGACAGATCCGATAGCTTTCATGCGTTTTTTACCAGCTTTTTGTTTTTCTAGGAGTTTGCGCTTCCGGGAAACGTCACCACCATAACACTTGGCCAAGACATTCTTACGCAGGGCTTTGATGTCTGTCCGAGCCACGATTTTCTGTCCGATGGCTGCCTGAATAGGTACTTCAAACTGTTGACGAGGAATGATTTTCTTGAGCTTGTCTACAATCAGCTTACCACGCTCATAAGCAAATTCCTTGTGAACGATAAAGCTGAGAGCATCAACCTTATCGCCATTGAGGAGAATATCCATCTTCACCAGCTTGGACGAGCGATACTCAGAAATTTCGTAGTCAAAGCTAGCATAGCCACGAGTAGAGGACTTGAGCTTGTCAAAGAAGTCAAAGACAATTTCAGCAAGCGGAATCTGATAGATGACATTGACCCGATTATCGTCGATATAGTCCATGGTCACAAAGTCACCGCGTTTGCGCTGAGCCAACTCCATCACGGCTCCGACAAATTCCTGCGGCACCATAATCTGCGCCTTGACATAAGGCTCTTCAATGGAATCAATCTTGGTCGGGTCTGGAAATTCGCTCGGATTGGACACATCAAGGGAGTCACCATCCGTCATATTGACCTTATAGATAACGGATGGCGCCGTCATAATCAGATCAATATTAAATTCACGCTCCAAACGCTCCTGAATGACGTCCATGTGCAGTAAGCCCAAGAATCCACAACGGAAACCAAATCCTAGTGCCTGTGATGTTTCTGGTTCAAACCGCAGACTGGCATCGTTTAGCTGGAGCTTTTCAAGAGCCTCGCGCAGGTCATTGTATTTATTGGACTCGATAGGATAGAGACCAGCGAAGACCATAGGATTCATCTGCTTGTAGCCAGCTAGTGGCTCTAAAGCTGGATTGTCCGCCAATGTCACTGTATCTCCGACCCGAGTATCCTGTACCGTCTTGATAGAGGCTGCGATATAACCAACATCCCCAGTAGCCAAGAAATCACGACCAATGGCTTTGGGAGTAAAGATGCCGACCTCAGTCACGTCAAAGGTCTTACCATTGCTCATGAGCTGAATGGTATTTCCTGGCTTGACCACACCGTCCATCACCCGCACTTGCAGGATTACCCCACGATAGGCGTCATAGACCGAGTCAAAGATTAAGGCCTTGAGCGGTGCTTCAACATTTCCAGTCGGAGCTGGAACTTTCTCCACAATCTGCTCTAAAATTTCCTCAATTCCGATGCCAGCCTTGGCAGAAGCCAATACGGCTTCGCTAGCATCCAACCCAATCACATCTTCAATTTCTGCCCGCACCCGCTCTGGATCCGCAGCTGGCAGGTCAATTTTATTAATAACTGGCAGGATTTCCAAGTCATTATCCAGCGCTAGATAAACATTAGCCAAGGTCTGAGCTTCAATCCCCTGAGCCGCATCTACGACCAAAATAGCCCCTTCACAGGCTGCCAATGACCGCGACACTTCATAGGTAAAGTCCACGTGTCCCGGCGTGTCAATCAAGTGGAAGATATAGGTTTCACCGTCCTTGGCAGTATAATTGAGCTCGATAGCATTGAGCTTAATGGTGATACCGCGCTCCCGCTCCAAGTCCATGCTGTCCAAGAGTTGGGCCTGCATTTCCCGGCTGGAAACCGTCTCCGTCGCCTCTAAAATCCGGTCGGCTAAGGTTGATTTCCCGTGGTCAATGTGGGCAATAATGGAGAAATTGCGGATCTTCTCCTGACGTTTTTTCAAATCTTCTAAATTCATTTTTCTCATCCTTTTAGGGTATTCTATTTATTATAACACAAGACCAGTGATTTTTCCTATAGACTCGGACTTTCTCTATAAATTATGCTATACTAGTCACAGAATAATTTTGGAGACACTTTATGATTAAAATTCTTGCACTTGATATGGATGGCACCTTGCTCAACAGCAAAAAAGAAATTCCTCAGGCTCACATTGAGGCTATCCACCAAGCTATTGAAAAAGGAGTCAAATTGGTTCTTTGCACAGGTCGTCCCTTAGTTGGCGTCAAGCCTTATTATGACAAGCTGGGCCTGGCACAGGAAAATGAATACGTTATCGTGGACAATGGCTGCGCAACACACCAGACCAGTGACTGGAGTCTGGTAGACTGGCAAGAGCTGAGCGGTCAGGATATTCGCTATCTCTACAGCCTGTCTGAAAATAGCCCTGTCCAGCTGACTCTCTTTGATGAAGAGCATTATTTCGTCGTCGGAGAAAAAGCTAGTTCCTATGTCGTGAATGATGCTAGCTTAGTATTCACCACTCCAACCGAGATTAGCCTAGAAGAGGCTTGCAGCGGTCAACACAGAATGTTTCAAGCTATGTTTTTAGGCAGCCAAGAGCAGGTAGATGCTTTTGAAGCTGACTTTGGCCAAGAAATCTGCCAGCGTTTCAGCGGCGTTCGCTCCCAGCCAGTTATTTACGAGGCCATGCCGTCTGGTGTGACCAAAGCCTTTGCCCTAGAGCGATTGGCTAAACAATTAAACGTCAATCCTCAGGAAATCATGGCAATCGGTGATGCCAACAACGACATCGAAATGCTGGAATATGTAGGCCTCGGTGTAGCCATGGGCAATGCTTCAGACCATGTCAAAAGCCTAGCCAATACCGTCACAGACAGCTGTGAAGAAAATGGGGTTGCTACTGCTATTGAGAAGTTTATTTTGAATTCGTAAAAGTCAAAAAAGAAGAGCAACGTCTCTTCCTTTTTTTGTTCTATAACCTTAATACTATGCCGTCTTGGCACTTGGAAATCAGACAATATCTATCCCCTTCTCTTTCAGATTTTCCAAGCATTCTTGCAGATAGGCTGCGTCATGCTCCGGATAAATAGGATGTTCGAGCTCCTCAGCTAGCAACTCCTGGTAAGGAGGGCAAGTCTTGCCACGGTAGTCTTTATCCAGCCAAACGGGATCCGGCTGATAGCCCCGTTGTTGCATCTCCTCCATAATCAAGAGGTGATAAGCATAGAGGCAATAAGGGCTGTGCTCAAAAACATAGTTGACCGTCGCATGCGGCTTGCCCCAACCTCGTCCACGTAAGGCTGCACACTCTCGGTGCTGGCCTAAAAGCTGCTGGCGCGGAAGTTTTTCAATCAAATCTTGGTGCCAAAGTCTCACGGTATTCTCCTTCTAGAATAATCTTATAAAGTCATCAACGAATATGAACAATCAACTCTTGGGCAGCTTTCCTGCTTTCTCCAGCATTTTCTTGACAAAATACGGCATCTTAACATTCTCACGCCCCTTTTTCTCAATTAGCTTCTTGACGAAATCTGGCATTTTCAGCTCTGCATCCTCTGCAAGAATCTGGCTGCTCTCCTCCGATGGCTGTAATTCATCGAAGGTTTCTTCTTCTGGAAAACACTCTTTGAAGGGTTCATGCTCATGGCGGCGGATACTTTGAATCAGGGCATCAATTAGACGGTCATCTGCATTGGGCATAGGCGGTCTATGATAGGCAACACCCAAATCTTCGCAAAGTTCCTTGCACTCCACGTCATTGTCAAAAAGAACCTCTATATGCTCACTGATAAAGCTAATCGGCACAAAAATATAATGCTGCGGATGTGTTTCTTGCTGGCGCATGTAGACCAGTACATCAGGTTTGATCCAAGGGAGCCCAATGTCACTCTCACTCTGCCAAACATTGAGATAATCCTCCTCTGTCAAACCCAACCTGTCAGCAATCAAACGGGCATTGTCATAAATCTGATCAATGTAAGGA
>CBDFAZ010000118.1:0-5425 GCA_965245685.1 uncultured Streptococcus sp.
CACAGGAGGTCAGCAGCTGAAAGGCGCTAGCATTTTTATGGATACGGTCAGCGTGGGTGCTACCATCAATACTATGTTGGGTGCTGTCAAGCCCAAAGGACGGACTATTATTGAAAATGCAGCGAGAGAGCCAGAAATCATCGATGTGGCAACTCTCTTGAACAATATGGGAGCGCACATCCGCGGAGCAGGAACTGATATTATTACGATTGAGGGGGTTCCACACCTTCATGGAACGCGTCATCAAGTAATTCCTGACCGTATCGAGGCAGGAACTTATATCGCCCTTGCTGCAGCTATTGGTCAGGGAATTCAGATTAATAATGTCCTTTATGAGCATTTGGAGAGTTTTATTGCCAAGCTTGAGGAAATGGGTGTTCGGATGACGGTTTCTGAAGACAGCATTTTTGTCGAAGAGCAGCAAACTCTGAGAGCTATAAACATTAAGACTTCTCCTTATCCAGGCTTTGCAACTGACCTACAACAGCCTATTACTCCGCTCTTGCTGACGGCTAATGGCCACGGTAAAATCACGGACACCATCTATGAGAAACGGGTTAACCATGTGGCGGAGCTGGCTAAGATGGCAGGCAAAATTTCGACCAGCAGTGATCAGATTGTCTATGAGGGACCAAATCAACTGCAGGGAGCTCAGGTCAAGGCGACCGATTTACGAGCAGGAGCTGCCTTGGTTATTGCAGGTTTGATGGCTCAAGGAAAGACAGAGATTACTAATATCGAGTTTATCCTGCGCGGCTATTCTAATATTATTGAAAAATTAACAAGTCTGGGTGCAGATATCCAGCTGATAGAAGAATAAGCGTTTTTCGCTTATTTTTTGTAGAGGTAGCAGATGAATTTATGGACACATTTGGCGGCCTGTTCATTTATTGAGACGGAGCATGCTTTTTTGCGGCCCATTGTCTTTGAAGATGCGGGGGCCCTATATAAGATTGCGTCCAATCCGGAAAATACTCAGTTCATTTTTCCGACAGAAGCAAGCCTAGAGGAAAGTGAATACGTCATTGCCAATTTCTTTATGAAAAATCCTCTGGGGATTTGGGCCATTTGTCACAAGGAAACGCAGGAAATGATTGGCTCTGTCAAGTTTGAAAAGATGGACGAGATTAAAAAAGAGGCTGAGTTAGGCTATTTTCTGCGGCAAGACTACTGGGGACAAGGGCTGATGACAGAAATTGTTCGAGAAATTGCTTTTCTATCTTTTACCCGCTTTGACTTTAAACGTATTAGCATTATCACTCATGCAGAGAACCTAGCTAGTCAAAAGGTAGCTCAAAAATCTGGCTTCAGCCTCTACCGGCAGTTTAAAGGAAGTGACCGGTACACGAGGAAGATGCGAGATTATCTGGAGTACCGTTATGAGAGAGGAGATTTTAATGAGTAAGCATCAGGAAATTTTAACCTATCTTGAAAATCTTCCAATCGGCAAGAGGGTCAGTGTCCGCAGTATTTCAAACTATCTGGGAGTCAGCGATGGGACGGCCTATCGAGCTATCAAGGAAGCGGAGAACCGCGGTATTGTTGAGACTAGGCCTCGGAGTGGTACGGTTCGGGTCAAGTCCAAGAAAGTGGTCTTGGAGCATCTGACCTACAAGGAAATCGTTGATATTACTGGCTCAGAAGTATTGGCCGGAGAAGACGGTCTGGAAAAAGAGTTTAATAAGTTCTCCATCGGAGCCATGACGGAGCAGAATATCCTGCGCTATCTGACAGAGGGCGGTCTCCTGATTGTCGGAGACCGGACGAAAATTCAGCTCTTGGCTCTGGAAAATGAGAATGCGGTGTTGGTTACTGGAGGTTTTGAAGTCAGCTCGGAAGTTCTGAAGATGGCTAATCTGCTCAATATACCGGTTCTCAGGACCAAGCACGATACCTATACCGTTGCAACCATGATTAATCGGGCCCTGTCCAATATGCAGATCAAGACCGATATTTTAACAGTGGAGCAGGTCTATCGCTCCAGCCACGAGTATGGCTTCTTGCATGATACTGATACTGTTCGTGACTATTTGGACTTGGTTCGTCGCAATCGTGCCAGCCGGTTTCCGGTTATCAACCAGCAGCAGATGCTGGTAGGAGTAGTAACCATGCGAGACGCGGGGGATAAGTCTCCTCTGACAACCTTGGACAAGGTCATGACGAAAAACGTCTTTATGACAGGCTTATCTGCCAATATTGCTAATATCAGTCAGCGCATGATTGCAGAAGATTTTGAAATGATACCAGTGGTTCGCAGCAACCAGACCTTGCTAGGTGTGATTACGCGGCGGGACATTATGGAAAAAATGAGCCGTTCTCAGATTTCCAGCCTGCCGACTTTCAGTGAGCAAGTGGGACAGAAGATTAGCCGTCAGGATGATTTGTTTTCCTTCACCGTTGAGCCATTTATGCTGGAGCAAAATGGTGTGCTGGCCAACGGTGTGCTGACAGAAATTTTGACTCGGATTACCCAGCAGCTCATGGTCAACAGCGGCCGCAGCTTGATAATCGATCAGCTGATGATTTATTTCTTTCAGGCGGTTCAGATTGATGACCTGCTGCATATCCAGCCGCGCATTATCCGTCAGACTAGGCGGACAGCTATTATTGACTTTGAGATGTATCTGGAAGCGATGCTGGTTGCCAAAGCGACGATTACAGTGAAAATTAATTAAGAAGAGGAATTTAGAGAAAGAATGATTACTTTAAAATCACAGCGTGAAATTGACTTGATGGACAAGAGTGGAGATTTTCTGGCTTCGGTCCATATTGGTTTGAGAGACTTGATTAAGCCAGGAATTGACATGTGGGACATCGAAGAGTATGTCCGCAAGCGTTGTAAAGAAGACAATGTGCTGCCTCTGCAAATTGGTGTTGAAGGCTCTATCATGGACTATCCTTATGCGACTTGCTGCTCTCTTAATGACGAAGTGGCCCATGCCTTTCCTCGTCATCAGAAGCTGGTAGAAGGTGATGTCATCAGCGTTGATATGGTGGTTGGCTTGGTCGATAAGGCAGAGCTGGATGTGTCCAAGCTAGATTTTGACAATATAGCACAGATGAAGCAGCATACAGAGAGCTTCCGAGGCGGTGTGGCAGACTCTTGCTGGACCTATGCAGTAGGGAAGATTAGCCCAGAGGCTCAGCAGCTGATGGATGTGACCAAAAAATGTCTCTACCGTGGAATTGCGGCAGCTAAGGTTGGCAATCGTATCGGTGACATTGGCGCAGCAATTCAGGAATATGCTGAAAGTCATGGCTATGGCGTTGTGCGGGATTTGGTGGGGCACGGTGTTGGCCCAACCATGCATGAGGAGCCTATGGTGCCGCATTACGGTCGAGCAGGACGCGGCTTGCGATTGCGTGAGGGAATGGTTCTGACTATCGAGCCCATGATCAATACAGGTACCTGGGAAATTGATACGGACTTTGAGACCGGCTGGGCACATAAAACGCTGGATGGCGGCCTATCCTGTCAGTATGAGCATCAGTTTGTCATTACAAAAGATGGTCCTGTCATTCTGACCAGCCAGGGAGAAGAAGGGACTTATTAGAAATCAAAGGCTGGGCAGTTGTCTCAGCTTTTTTTGAAGGAGAAGAGAGTGAAGAAATTATTTAGTAAGGTTCGGGAAAATCAGTTTTTAAGAGAATTTTTCCGTTTTTATAAAGAGGCAGATAGTGAGCTGAGCAGCGTTGCAGTTGCTTATTATTGGCTGATTTCCGTTTTTCCCTTGCTCTTAATTGTGGTGAATATTTTGCCTTATTTTCACATTCCGGTGACGGATTTTCTGACAGCTATCAAGGACATGCTGCCAGAGACTTTATATGATGTTGTAGCAAAAGTCATGCGTGAAGTGCTGACCCAGCCTTCGACTGGCCTGCTGAGTTTCTCAGTCTTGTCGGCTCTTTGGACTTTTTCCAAGTCCATGAATTTCCTGCAAATTGCCTTTAACAAAGCCTATGGGGTAGCCAAGAGCCGGGGGCTGATTTCTCATCGCGTCATGAGTCTCTTTGTGAGTCTAGGTCTGCAGATTCTCTTTGCCTTGGCCCTCTTTCTGTCCATGTTTGGCCATATGTCGCTTGATTTCCTCCGTACTTATTGGAAGCTAGATAACCAGCTTTATCAACACTTGCAGCATTTTACGGAGCCATTGATTTACGCCTTACTCTTTGCGGTTTTGGTCATGTTCTATTATTTCCTGCCTAACGTGAAAATCAACAAAAAACGCTATGTTCTGCCTGGCAGCGCCTTTGTGCTCCTGACCATTCTGGCTTTACTGAATATCTTTTCTGTTTACATGGATAATTATTTAAATCACCTAGTTGATGTCCGCTTTTTTAGCTCCATTATTATGGTTGTGATGATGTTTTGGTTTATCATGATTGCTAAAATTTTGATTGTTGGCGCAGTGCTCAATGCCAGTATCCAGAGCTATTGTGAGTCAGGGTTTCAAGTTGAAAGCACAGGACGTTTTACTTTCAAGAAGAAAGAGCAGGATGACGAAGACTAATGTTGTTTTAGAGTGGAAAAGGATAAATAAGTATGAAAAGTAAAAAAATAACAAAATGGAAGAGTATTTTGATCACTCTGCTCTTGCTTCTAGGATTTGTAGGCTATTATATCTGGGATAATTGTCAAAAGGCACAATTTCAAGAAAATTATGGTCAATATACCTACTATGTTCCTGAGTATAGACCGAATTATAAATTTTTTGAAGGAAAAAAGGCTTTATTTTATAATTGGGAGCTTGTAGACTCGGAAGAAATGCAGAAAATGGCAACAGTTAAGTCAGAAGCAAGTAAGTTTACTAGTGTAAGGGAATTTAGTTATGGCTATTTTGTAAATAACTATATGAAGCTGAAGAATAATCCAGAGCAAGGGCTATATGATTTTAATCGGAATGTACCAGAAAAAGGAGAATATTGGAGGTTGGCTGTTTATAAACTGGTGGGAGAAAAACTAGAAAGAAAAGAATTTGATATTTTTAAGATGGTGCGTTCTTTTGATGATAATCTTGTTCCTTCTGAAATAGACTCAAGGAGTAAGCGTATCTATGACCAGTGTTGGTTTAAATGATACGTATCCTCGCAAAAATCTTAAAAAAACAGTCCTTGGTCAAGATTATCCCGAATTGCACAAGATTTTGCAAGGTTATGATTCTCGTGTAGCTTTCTTGAATGAAGAACCTGATATCAAGTTGGTTCAGAAGGTTGCTGAACTCTTCTTTCCGCCAGGGACTAATGTATTTGAGAACGTGACTATCCCAGCTAAATATTCAGTAGATGGGCAGGAACATGTTATTAACTCAGCGGAAGAATTACAAAAATACTATAAGGAAGATGAAAACTAGAAAAAGACATTTTTGCCAAATTTAAAGAGGATTTTCCTCTTTTTATTTTTTAGTAATTTTATTGCATTTGCAAT
>CBDFAZ010000119.1:0-5412 GCA_965245685.1 uncultured Streptococcus sp.
CTTTTTGGCTATGCGGAAAAAGTCAGTCAAACATTAAAAGGAAGAGACATTCAATTAGAAGAAACAAATCTTGAGAGTTTCTTCTTCAGTAATATATCTACAGGTTTTGCCACAAGCTTTAGCAATGTTGATATTTCGTTGAATCCTCCCAGCTCAAGTAGCTACTTCAGCTTGTCATCTGGTATTTCAGGTGGTTTCTCGGGTGGTGGGGGAGGAGGAGGCGAAGGCTCCTTCTAGCAGACACAATAATACGAAAAGACCGCTCGTTTGGGTGGTCTTTCTTCTTGCTATAATCGGCACAGCATCAAATAATCTTCTTCCCTCTCTTCAACCGTGACAAAGCCCAGTCTTTGATAAAAGCCAACAGCGGGATTGTCTTTGGAAACGGAGAGGGAGACACTTGGGTAGCCTTTGTCCTTGAGCAAGTCCAGCATGGCCGTCATCAACTGCTGGCCTAGACCTTGGCTTCTGAAGTCAGGCAGGAATGAAATGGATAGAGAGGGTGTCTGATCGTCAAAATAGTCGTAATCTTTCATGATGCGGACCCAAACAGCTCCGACCAGCTGGCCGTTCACTTCTGCTACTAAAGCCCAATCATCTGGCTGCTGACCAAAGTCCTTGATATACATCTCTAGTTCTGGCTCCTTCAAGATACTTCTAGGCAGCGGCACTAGATCTTGGGATATGAAAATAGCTTGGTAAAGAAATTCCTCTAAGAACGGGATTTCCTCTGGTTTTAAGGACCTAATCTCGGTCATGATTTCTCCTTTTAGATCAACTGCTCCTCACCTATGCCGGCCTCCGCTAAGATTTTGGCAACTCGGTCAAACTGCAAGCGGAAATGCTCCAGCTTATGGCCATCTGATCCCACTGAAAAACGCTGACCGCCCAGCTCCTTAACTAGAGAGAGAGCGTAGATATAGAGTTCCTCATGACCATATAGGTACATGGACTTGCAGTTAAGCTCAAAGGCCAGACCATGGTCAATCATCTTTTGAAAAAGCTGTCGCAGCTCTGGTTCAAAAGTTTTTAACTCCTCTACGGTAAGCGCAAATTTTCGGAAACCATAGTCAAAGTGAGCTAGTACATCTGCTGGCACAGCCTCGATAGCCTCTTCTAACTCTCTCAGGTAGCGGGGAATTAACTCCGTCTTATCCAGCTGCAAGACCGGATCTTCCAGATAGTCAAAACTGCCATTGTGGTGGACAGACAATAGTTTGAGGTCATATTCCTTGTCCATTAGGAAAGCTAGGATATCGTCCTTACGCGGAGCGTAATAGCCAATTTCAATGCCCTTTTTAATGCGGTTGCCATATTGCTGGTTCAGCTCTGCTATTTTTGCTGAATAGGCCTCATAGTCAGGCACATCATCGTGGGGCGAGGCAGCTTCATAGGGGTAGGGATTGGACAAATCATAGTGCTCTGTGGTGACAATCTCGCCCTCGTAATGGTCCAGATAGTCGCAGAAATCTGCCTCAGAATCATAGGAAAAATAGGTATGAAGATGGTTGTCGCGCATGCTGGACCGCCTTTCTGCAAATCTTGTGTCCCTTTAGTAATGGTCAATTTCAGGTCGGTCATGAATCCGGCTCTGCTTGCCCTGACGAGTCTGGAGGACGGCCTCTACCTGATCCAGACTGACACCAGTTTCGACGAGAGCGACCGCCAGATGGTAGAGCAAGTCAGCCGTTTCATTGGCCATCTCGTCCTTGTTAGCATTTTTGGCCGCAATGACTACTTCTGTCGCTTCTTCTCCGACTTTTTTGAGAATCTTGTCCAGCCCCTTGTCATAGAGATAGCTGGTATAGGAGCCTTCCTTGGGCTCTTTTTTGCGTTTGAGGGCTTCTTGATAGAGAGTTTCTAGCATCGTATCTCCTTATATTTTCCTTATTTTACTATAAAAAACAATTCTTTCCAATGGCAGACTGATAGCTTGATACTGATTTTGTCAGCTTTATTCCTAATATTAAACAAGCTTCCGAACTGTTTATTCAGTTGCTTCATCTTGCTCATCCCAGATTGAATGGAAAAAGCAGGATTGAGCACCGGTGTGGCAGGCAGCTCCCATCTGATCTACCTCGATCAGCAGGGTATCTAGGTCGCAGTCAGCTGTGATTTTTTTGACAGTCTGGTAGTGGCCGCTGGTGGCCCCCTTATGCCAAAGCTCCTGACGTGACCGGCTCCAGTACCACATCTGGCCACTGGTGCGGGTCAGCTGGTAGGCTTCTTCATTGAGATAGGCAAGCATGAGTACTTCTTTGCTGGTGTGATCTAGGATAATGGCAGGTATAAGACCGCCTTGCTTTTGAAAATCTAACTTTACTTCTGTCATCAGATGCGCACCTCCAATCCAGCTTCCTGCATGGCTCTTTTGGTATCTGAGAT
Organism: uncultured Streptococcus sp.; assembly: GCA_965245685.1. Taxonomy (GTDB): domain Bacteria; phylum Bacillota; class Bacilli; order Lactobacillales; family Streptococcaceae; genus Streptococcus. The sequence goes on from CBDFAZ010000119.1 coordinate 2,386, forward strand.
GGAGACCTGACCATAATGGAAAATCGAGGCTGCCAAAGCACCTGTCGCTGCAGTCTTTTCAAAAACTTCTAGGATGTGCTGGCTAGAGCCAGCGCCACCTGATGCGATGATAGGAACGGAAACCACTTGGGAAACGGCTTCCAGCATCGGCAAGTCAAAACCTGACTTGGTTCCGTCCTTGTCCATACTGGTCAGAAGAATTTCCCCCGCTCCGAGACTGACAGCTTCTTGAACCCAGTCTAACAGGTCGCGACCGCTGTCCTTGCGGCCGCCAGCCAGATAGACATGCCAACTGCCATCCGCTTCTTTCTTAGCATCCACTGCCAGCACCACACATTGACTGCCGAATTTCTCAGCGCAGTCAGCTAAAAGCTGAGGATTTGCCAGTGCTGATGAATTAACCGCAACCTTATCCGCCCCAGCCTGGAGCATCCGCTTCATGTCCTCAACCGTGCGAATGCCGCCTCCGACGGTAAAGGGAATGAAAACCTGCTCTGCCACGCGCCGGACCATCTCGACCGTCGTGTCCCGCTCCTCATGAGTGGCGGTGATGTCCAGAAAGACCAACTCATCGCAGCCGGCTTCATAGTAAGCCTTGGCCGCATCAACTGGATCGCCCACATCAGTCAGATTAACAAAGTTGATGCCCTTGACCACCCGACCGTCCTTGACATCCAGACAGGGAATGATTCGTTTTTTCAGCATGGCTAGCCCCTTTCTGCTTCCTTGATCTGTTCTAGGCTAATTCGTCCACTGTAATAGGCCTTACCCACAATGGCACCAGACAAGCCCAGTTTTTTCAGCTCTTCTAAATCCTCTGCTGACTGGATGCCACCAGAGGCAATGACTTGAGCATGCTTGAGGGACGCCAGCAATTTTTGATAATGCTGGATATTGGGGCCAGTCAGAGTCCCGTCTCGGTCTACATCCGTATAGACAAAGAGTCGGACACCGATCTTTTCCATGGCCATCGCTAGACTGATATAGTCCTGACTGCTGGTTTCCAGCCAGCCCTCAGTCGCAACTAGACCCTCTTTCGCATCAATGCCAATCACGATTTTGCTGCTTCCAAAGCGCTCTAGCGCGGCCTCAACAAATTCAGGGTTCTTAACAGCCATGGAGCCAATAATAACCCGATCAATACCGACTGCCAGGTAATCTTCAATCTGCTCTAGACTACGGATACCGCCCCCGACTTGGATAGCTAGACTAGTCTCCGACTTAATTCGGGCAATCAAATCCCGATTGGCCGCCCGACCTTCTAAAGCCCCGTCCAAGTCAACCACATGAATCATGGTAACCCCGGCTTCTTTGAAAACTCGAGCTTGCTCCAAGACATCGGGATTGACCACCGTCTTCTGACTAAAATTCCCTTTAAAAAGGCGGACGGCCTGGCCGTCTTTGATATCAATAGCGGGCAGTATTTTCATAGACATACTCCTTAAACTTCTCTAGGATACCGAGACCGACAGCACCAGACTTTTCTGGGTGAAACTGGCAGCCAAAAACCGACCCTCGGTGAATCATAGCTGGGATTGGTCGCCCATAATCAGCAGTCACATCCAAGTACTCCTCCGGAACATCTGTATAGTAGCTGTGGACAAAATAGACTGACTGGCCCTCTAGACCAGCTGTCAAAGCAGACGACTGCTGAACCTGTAAGTCATTCCAGCCCATGTGAGGCACAGGCAGACCAGCCTGGTCCGGAATCCTACGGCAAACACCAGGAATCAAGCCCAGTCCACAACTTTGCCCATTCTCCAATCCCGACTCCAGCAGGAGCTGCATACCTAAGCAAATCCCCAAGAGAGGCTTGCCATCAGCCATAGCCTGCTGGATAACGAAGACCAGCCCTCGCCTTTCCAACTCCTGCATAGCCGTAGGAAAAGCACCGACTCCTGGTAAAATCAAGCCATCGGCAGCTAAAATTTCCTGCGGATCAGCTGACAGGCGCGCTTCTACTCCGACCTGAGCCAGAGCTCGGAGGACATTGGCAGTATTTCCTGCGTCATAATCAATAACAATCATCATCTCTACATCAACTCCTTTCACTCAGAAGGGCAAGCTAGAGTAAGCCCTTGGTGGAGTTGACTCCATGAATCTCTGGATTTATGGTAATAGCCTCCCGTAGAGCTCGTCCAGTCGCTTTAAAGAGGCTTTCCGCCTTGTGGTGACTATTCTTGCCATGAAGGATTTTCAGGTGCAGATTCATCTGCAGATTAAAGGCTAGGGCTTGGAAAAATTCCTCAACCAGCTCGGTGTCAAAATTCCCAAGCTTGGGATTGTCAAAATCCGCCTCAAAGACCAGATAGGATCGACCGGATAGGTCCAGACTGGCCATACCCAGCGTTTCATCCATAGGCACAAAGCTAGTGCCGTAGCGGTTGATGCCAGCCTTGTCTCCCAAAGCCTGACGCAGAGCCTGCCCCAGCACGATGCCTACATCCTCAACCGTATGGTGGCTGTCCACCCATAGGTCGCCTTCAGCCTTGACCGTCAGAGAAATCCGACTGTGGCGGGCAAAAAGGGTCAGCATATGGTCAAAGAAGCCGACACCGGTCTCGATAGCTACCGACTCCTGTTGGTCAAGATTGACAGCCAGTTCAATCTCGGTCTCCTGTGTTTTACGCTTGATTTCAGCTTGTCTCATGGCAACTCCTTCTATTTTTCCTGTCTGCGGGCTTCGATGGCCTTGGCATGTCCCTGCAGGCCTTCTGCATAGGCCAGACTGGTAATATCCTTGTCAGCCGCTCCTACAGCAGCACGGCTGTACTGGGTGTACTGGATGCGCTTGATAAAGTCATAGACACCCAGAGCTGATGAAAAACGGCTGGTGCTGGTTGTCGGCAAAACGTGATTGGCTCCCGCATAGTAGTCACCAATTGGCTCACTGGTATAATGCCCCAGAAAGACAGAGCCGGCATTTTCAACCTGATCTAGATATCTGTAAGCATCATCCATGGCAGTGTCGAAGTGCTCCGGAGCCACCTGATTCATGTGCTCAAAAATGGCTTCCTTAAAAGAAGC
>CBDFAZ010000120.1:0-5383 GCA_965245685.1 uncultured Streptococcus sp.
CATTGACAATGGTGAGGATGTCAATGCGAAGATTGTCTTTGACTTGGCGAAAGAAGGCGATGAGCTGGCTCTGATTGTCTATCGCAATTTCGCTCGCTATCTAGGAATTGCCTGTGCCAATATCGGCTCTATCCTTAACCCATCTACAATCGTTATCGGTGGTGGCGTATCAGCTGCAGGTGATTTCCTGCTGGATGGCGTACGCAAGGTTTATGACGAGAATAGCTTCCCGCAGGTTCGTACTTCAACCAAGTTGGCCTTGGCTACTCTTGGAAATGATGCTGGTGTTATCGGGGCAGCTTCATTGGTTTTACAATAATTCTACAAGTTTGCTTCATTTGTTCTCCTGCAGAAAGGTCTGTAGGAGAATTTTTATGGAAAATTTGCTATACTAGAAAAAGCTCACTGAACGAAGGAGAAATCATGACGCTAGCAGATACGATTTTCAAAGAGAATATTAAAAAAATTATGGAGCAGGGTGTTTTTTCTGAAAATGCCCGTCCGCGCTACAAGGATGGAAATGTAGCTAACTCTAAATATATCACTGGTTCTTTTGCGGAATATGATTTGAGCAAGGGCGAGTTCCCAATCACGACTCTGCGCCCTATTGCCATCAAGTCTGCCATCAAGGAAGTTCTTTGGATCTATCAAGACCAGTCCAATAGCCTGGAACTGCTCAACGACAAGTATAATGTTCACTATTGGAATGACTGGGAAGTAGGCAATACGGGGACTATCGGGCAGCGCTACGGAGCTGTTGTCAAGAAGTATGATATTATCCATAAAATTCTCCAACAGCTGGAAGCCAATCCTTGGAATCGTCGTAATATCATCTCTCTCTGGGATTATGAAGCTTTTGAAGAAACAGATGGTTTGCTTCCATGCGCTTTTCAAACCATGTTTGACGTTCGGCGTGTAGATGGAGACATTTATCTGGATGCGACTCTGACTCAGCGGTCAAATGATATGTTAGTTGCTCACCACATCAATGCTATGCAGTATGTAGCTCTGCAGATGATGATTGCCAAGCATTTCGGCTGGAAGATTGGTAAGTTCTTTTACTTTATCAATAACTTGCACATCTATGACAATCAGTTCGAGCAGGCAGAAGAGTTATTGCGACGGGAACCTAGCAACTGTCAGCCTCGACTCGTTTTAAATGTACCCGATGGGACCAATTTCTTTGATATCAAAGCAGAAGATTTTGACTTGCTGGACTATGACCCCATTAAACCTCAGCTGAAGTTCGATTTGGCTATTTAACGATTTTGATAAGTGTATGCGAAAACTGCCAACCTCTGCAAAAGTTCTGCTTGAATCATACTTTAAACATGCCTTTTTACAGCAAATTTGATAGAATAGAGTTACTAATACAAAGGATAAAAGGATGACAAAGAAGATTATTGCCATTTGGGCTCAGGCAGAGGATGGTCTGATTGGAAAAGACAAGGTCATGCCTTGGCATCTTCCGGCAGAATTGCAGCATTTTAAGGCAACGACGACTGGACATGCTATTTTGATGGGCCGAGTGACCTTTGATGGTCTGCAGCGTCGCGTTTTGCCAAATCGAATCAGTCTGATTATGAGTAAGGACAAGAACTATCAAGTCGATAACGAGAATGTCCTGCTATTCAGTAATGTGGATGATGTCTTGGATTGGTACCACAAGCAGGATAGAAACTTGTATATTATCGGCGGAGCGCAAATTATCAGAGCTTTTGAGCCGTATTTGGAAGAATTGATTCAGACTCAGATTTCTGCTAAGTTGGAAGGAGATACCTATTTCCCTGAGACATTTGACTGGGCTCCTTATCAGGAAGTTAGCAGTGAATTTCATGCAAAAGATGAAAAGAATTCTTATGATTTTACTATAAAAAGATACCAAAGGAAGGACTCGTAAGAATGGAACGTAGTATTTTTGGTTTTTTTACGGCCTTTTTATGTGTCATTTGTCTTATTTGTGCTGTTCAAACCTTTCGTAAAAAGCGGTTTGGACTGGCAGCTTTATTTTTGCTGAATGCTTTTACAAACTTGGTAAATTCCATTCATGCTTTTTATATGACACTTTTTTAACATGTACGAAAGAAAATAAATAGATTTAGAATTTTAGAATTGGAGTAAACAATGCCTACAAGTCGTAATGATGATATGATGGTTTTTTGTTCTTTCTGTGGGAAGAATCAAGATGAGGTGCAGAAGATTATCGCTGGTAACAATGCCTTTATCTGTAATGAATGTGTGGAGCTTGCGCAGGAAATCATCCGTGAAGAGCTAGCTGAAGAAGTGCTGGCAGATCTGTCTGAGGTACCAAAACCTCAGGAGCTGCTTAATATCTTGAACCACTATGTTATCGGGCAAGACCGAGCTAAGCGTGCCTTAGCCGTAGCGGTCTATAATCACTACAAGCGTATTAACTACCACGACAGCCGCGAAGAAGAAGATGTGGAACTTCAAAAGTCAAATATTTTGATGATTGGCCCGACCGGGTCAGGTAAGACCTTCCTGGCGCAGACTCTGGCTCGCAGCCTCAATGTGCCTTTTGCCATTGCGGACGCAACTGCTCTGACTGAAGCTGGTTATGTCGGTGAAGATGTGGAAAATATCCTCCTCAAGCTTTTGCAGGCAGCTGACTTTAATATTGAACGTGCAGAACGCGGCATTATCTATGTTGATGAGATTGACAAGATTGCTAAGAAAGGTGAGAACGTCTCTATCACCCGTGATGTTTCGGGTGAAGGAGTTCAACAAGCTCTTCTGAAGATTATCGAAGGAACAGTAGCTAGTGTGCCGCCACAAGGTGGACGCAAGCATCCGCAGCAGGAAATGATTCAGGTTGATACCAAGAATATTCTCTTCATCGTTGGCGGTGCATTTGACGGTATCGAAGAAATCGTCAAACAGCGTCTAGGTGAGAAAATCATTGGTTTCGGTCAGAATAACCGAGCGATTGACGAAGATGGGTCCTATATGCAGGAGATTATTTCAGAAGACGTTCAGAAGTTTGGTATTATCCCTGAGTTAATTGGACGTTTGCCTGTCTTTGCCGCACTGGAGCAGTTGACTGTTGATGATTTGGTTCGGATTTTGAAAGAGCCTAGAAACGCCCTTATTAAGCAGTATCAGGCGCTTCTATCTTATGATGATGTTAAGCTTGAATTTGACGAAGATGCTCTGCAGGAGATTGCCAATAAAGCAATCGAACGTAAAACTGGTGCACGAGGGCTTCGCTCTATCATTGAAGAAACTATGATGGATGTCATGTTTGAAGTTCCGAGTCAGGAAAATGTCAAACTTGTCCGCATTACCAAAGAAGCAGTAGATGGAACAGATAAGCCTATTCTAGAAACTGCCTAACGAGGTGCTTATGGAAATCAATACACACAATGCTGAGATTTTGCTGAGTGCAGCTAATAAATCGCACTACCCTCAAGATGATATTCCAGAGATTGCCTTAGCTGGTCGATCAAACGTCGGAAAGTCCAGCTTCATCAATACACTTCTCAATCGCAAAAATTTAGCGCGAACTTCAGGAAAACCTGGAAAAACGCAGCTGCTAAACTTTTTCAACATTGATGACAAGCTGCGTTTTGTCGATGTGCCAGGTTACGGCTATGCCCGTGTTTCCAAAAAAGAGCGTGAAAAATGGGGCCGGATGATCGAGGAGTATCTAACCAGTCGTGAAAATCTCAGAGCGGTTGTCAGCCTTGTCGATCTTCGACATGATCCGAGCGCAGATGATGTGCAGATGTATGAATTTCTGAAATATTATGACATTCCGGTTATCCTAGTAGCGACTAAAGCTGATAAAATTCCTCGCGGAAAATGGAATAAACACGAGTCAGCTATTAAGAAAAAGCTGGACTTTGACATAAATGATGATTTCATTCTTTTTTCTTCAGTCACCAAAGATGGCTTAGATGCTGCTTGGGATGCGATTTTATCAAAAATTTAACAATACGAATTAAATCCAACTCGTTTTCGAGTTGGATTTTTTGAAATAAAACGAAAAATGTCATATACTTGTAAATTATCAATAGTGTTTTTTAATCTTTAGTATGTTACAATGGTATCATTAACATCTTATTCAGGAGAAGTGCTGTGAAAAAGAGAATTTCAAAAAAAGGTAAGAGAATCCTTTCGGCTTTATTCATCATGACAACAACGATTGCTGTTGGTTTTGTCTTGGCAAAGCATATTAATCCTGCTAGTGCCAATAATAGTGACCAGCAGCCTATGAATCAAACAGACTATTTCATCTCACAAATCGGTGAGCCAGCGCGTCAGTTGGGACAAGATAATGATCTTTATGCTTCTGTTATGATTGCACAGGCTATTTTAGAAAGTGGCTCAGGACAGTCTGCTCTGTCTGGTGATCCTCATTATAATCTTTTTGGTATCAAAGGTCACTATGATGGCCAATCTGCTAATATGGAGACTTGGGAAGATGATGGAGAGGGAAATGCTTATACCATCAACGACAGCTTCCGTTCATATCCTAGCTATGTAGAGTCTCTGCAAGACTATGTTGCGGTTCTCAAACAGGGGCATTTTGCAGGTGCTTGGAAGAGCAATGCACCAACCTATCAGGATGCAACAGCTGCCCTGACTGGTGTCTATGCGACAGATACTAGCTATAATGCTAAATTGAATTATATTATTGAAAAATATGATTTGACTCGCTTTGATTCACCACTCTATGAGTCTGGTGCTGGCTATATCGTTTACAATCCTTATCGTCAGCAATACACTACTCAAGATATCTTGGATGTCGATACCGCTTGGGCGAATAGATTTTAATGTAGACAACAAAAAAGAGGGAGACCTCTTTTTATGTTTAATCGTAGATTCTAGGAGTATTTCATGGGAAAATTTAAAGATTTGCTTGATGAGCAAGAAATTATTATTTTAGATGGAGCCTTAGGTACAGAGTTGGAAAGCCGAGGTTATGATGTATCTGGTAAGCTTTGGTCCGCTCAATACCTATTAGACCAGCCTCGGATTATTCAAAATGTGCATGAAAGCTATGTAAGAGCTGGCAGTGACATCATCACTACGTCCAGTTATCAGGCTAGCATTCCAGCATTTATAGAGGCAGGACTAACTACTGAAAAGGCTTATAATCTTTTAAAAGAGACAGTCTTCTTAGCACGGAAGGCAATCGAAAATACCTGGCAAGTCTTATCTCCAGAAGAGCAGAAACAGAGACCTTATCCTCTGGTTGCAGGCTCGGTAGGGCCTTATGCTGCCTATTTAGCTGATGGTTCCGAGTATACGGGAGACTACCAGCTGAGTGAGGAAGAATTTCGAGATTTCCACCGTCCGCGTATCCAAGCTTTACTAGAAGCTGGGAGTGACTTGCTGGCTATTGAAACGATTCCAAATG
>CBDFAZ010000121.1:0-5381 GCA_965245685.1 uncultured Streptococcus sp.
CCAAGTATGCCGAAGGTCTCTTGGCTATCAAGTACCGCCGCAAGGATGCTCATGGTGCTATGGCAGGCGGTCCTATGCACTATATCTTACTAGGGATGGGTGAGAAGTGGCGCCCGCTGGCCATCTTTTTTGCCCTAGCTGGTATCTTGGTGGCTCTTTTGGGGATTGGGACTTTTACGCAGGTCAATTCCATCACAGAGGCCATGCAGAATACCATTCAGCTGCCCCCAGCTGTGACAGCTTCTATCTTGGCTATTTTAGTAGCTCTGGTTATATTCAGCGGCATCCAGTCTATTGCTCGAGTATCGACCAAGGTTGTGCCCTTTATGGCGGCGATTTATATCTTGGGCACTGTGACTGTCTTAGCGGTCAATCTAAATCGATTACTGCCCACTCTCCAGCTGGTCTTTAGTTCAGCCTTTAGTCAGACAGCTGCTGTCGGTGGCTTTGCCGGTGCGACCATCCAGATGGCCATTCAAAACGGGGTCGCGCGTGGAGTTTTTTCCAATGAATCTGGCTTGGGATCAGCCCCCATTGCAGCGGCGGCAGCTCGGACCAAGGAGCCGGTAGAACAGGGCTTGATTTCTATGACCGGAACCTTCATCGACACCCTGATTATTTGTAGTCTGACAGGCTTGACGATTTTAATCACAGGGGTCTGGGATGGCCATCTCAATGGTGTGTCCTTGACTCAGGCAGCCTTTGCGAGTGTTTTTGCTAATTTTGGTCCGGTCCTGCTTTCAGTCTTTCTAGTTCTGTTTGCCTTTACGACTATCTTGGGCTGGAACTACTATGGTGAGCGCTGCTTTGAGTTTCTCTTTGGGGTTCGCTATATCCGCGTTTATCGTCTGCTCTTTGTCCTTATGATTGTTCTCGGTGGCTTTGTGGGTCTAGAGGCGGTCTGGATTATTGCAGATATTGTCAACGCCCTCATGGCCTTGCCAAACTTGATTGCCTTATTAGTCTTGTCTCCAATTGTCATCAGTGAGACGAAGAGATACTTTGACAAGCATCGAAAGAACTAATTTTCGCACGTAAAAAAGCCTCTAGCTTTCCGTAATGATGGAAGTCTAGAGTTTTTTGTCGAAATTAATAACGTTTTTCTTTTGGCCAGCTGCTCATCTCGGCCACAGCTGTAAAGAGAACGTCAGTAGAAGAGTTGAGGGCTGTCTCGCAGGAGTCCTGAATGACACCGATAACGAAGCCGACGCTGACTACCTGCATGGCCAAATCATTGGAAATCCCAAAGAGGCTGCAGGCGACTGGAATGAGCAGAAGAGAACCGCCAGCTACGCCGGAGGCCCCGCAGGCAGAAATTGCCGCTACAATACTGAGAACTAGAGCTGTGCCAAAATCAACTCTGATACCCAGCGTGTTGACAGCAGCCAAGGTCAGGGTATTGATAGTAATAGCAGCCCCTGCCATGTTGATAGTGGCTCCCAGAGGAATAGAGACCGAGTAGGTCTCTGGATTGAGCCCCAGATCCCGACAGAGTTTCATGTTAACGGGGATGTTAGCCTCTGAGCTGCGCGTGAAAAAGGCAGTCACACCACTGACTCGCAAACAGCGCCAGACCAAGGGATAGGGATTTTTCCGCAGCATGATAAAGGTAATCAAAGGATTGATAATCCACTCGACAATCTTAGAAGTGATATCTGCCAAGGTCTGCAACAGTTCCTTGCTGTGGTGGCTGGCTTCCCGCATGGCAATTCCAAAGATGACAGCCCAGGACAGGATACCAATGTAGTTAGCGGTGATGAGGGCATTGACGGGATTGTCCACTAGCTGAAGCAGAAGATTGCTGAGAACTTGTCCGATTCCATCTGGCGGAGAAACCTTTTGGGAGGACGAAGCCAACTCTATGCTAATGGGAAAGAAAAAGTTGACTAGGACCGCTACCAAGGCCGCCGCAAAGGTTCCCAGAAGATAGAGCAAGATGACTGTCTTCATATTGCTCTTTTGTCCTTTCTGCTACTGCGACAGGGCGTTTGCCACCAGAGCGAAGACTAGGAGCGGAGCGATGGCCTTGAGGCCGCCAACGAAGATTTGGCCCAGAAGTCCGATGGCTTGTGCTTGGGGGAAGATGATAGCCAGCAGGACACCAATGCCAATACCGATGGAAATCCGCTTGATTAGATTGGTTTTATTCCAAATGGTGATGAAGCGATGGAGCATGTCAGTTCCTTTCTTGTCTTAGATACTTATTTTATTATACGATAGAAAGGGGGTGAAAGCAATGCTAGGCAGGGCTATCCATTCTATGTTCGTGTAGAGTGGTCTTTGTGGTATAATGGTAGTAATCTTTTTGGAGGTAGCCTATGTCTAAGACCGGAAATGTCTTTTCTCGTTATATCCAGCAGTTTGACTGGAGCAAGATTGCAGATGACCTATTTTCCAAGCTGGTCTCTTTACTTCTGCTTTTTATCTTATTTTACATCGTTAAGAAAATCCTGCATTTGTCAGTGACCAAGATCATTGCCCCCTCTCTCAAGCTATCCAAACAGGATGTAGCCAGACAGAAAACCATTACCCGTCTGATTGAGAATCTGCTTAATTATGTCTTGTATTTCCTCTTGATTTACTGGGTTTTATCCATCTTGGGACTGCCAGTTTCCAGCCTTTTAGCTGGTGCCGGAATTGCCGGGGTGGCCATCGGGATGGGAGCCCAGGGCTTCCTGTCGGATCTGGTCAATGGCTTCTTTATACTTCTCGAGCGACAGTTAGATGTCGGTGACAATGTCCGCCTGACTAACGGCTCTATCAACATCGCTGGAACAGTAATCAGTGTCGGGATTCGTACGACGCAGGTACGGGACGCGGACGGAACGCTTCATTTTGTGCCAAACCGCAATATCATGGTTGTCAGCAATTTGTCTCGTGGAGATATGCGTGTTCTGATTGACATTCCTATTTATGCCCAGACGGATTTGGACGAGATTTACCGCATCATTGCCAAGGTCAATGAAGAAGCCGTGCCAGAACATCCAGAGATTCTTAAAGAGCCGAATATCTTGGGGCCGCAGATGGCTTCAAATGGCCAGTTTAACTTCCGTATCAGCATGATAGTGCAGGGAGGCATGCAGATTTCTATTTACCATATCTTTTATCGTCTTTACCATGAGGCGCTTTTACGAGAGGGGATTGAGCTTCCGACGCTTGGACCTCTTTCAAAAGGCAAGTAATTATTGATTTAGAAAGGTCCATATGAATCAGCGAATTCAGCAGGAGATTGTCAGTGAGGACAATCTTGTTTACCGTTTAAAACGTCCTCTCCACAAGCAGGGGCTCTTTTGGGCAGCTCTGGTGTCTGGTATTATCATCTTTCTTCTGGCCTTACTCAGCATTCTCCTCGTCATCACTACGATTGGCCTTATGGAGGAAAATGACCATCTCAAGTCTCTCACAGGCTACCATAACTCGCCTTTAGAGACCTATTCCAGCCATGCTTTTGAGAAAACAGTTGAATTTTCCAGCGGACTCAAGGTGACAGTTCATTCGGCAGTGGAAGACAGCAAGCGAATTATGAGTGATGAGTCAACAGGAGTAGCTGTCGTTGCAACCATCACGGTTGAAAATACTTCTAAAAAGCCCATTCTGGTCAGTCCTTATGACTTTGGACTTTATGACAAGAAGGAAAATGTTTATATTTTGGACGGCTCAACCTTTGACAATACACAAATCGGCACCAATCTGGCGCCAGGCAAGTCTATCCGCTTTGACTTGGTATTTGACGGGGAAGGCGGCGATGAGGATACCTATACTGTGACTTACGACAATGCTAAGTGGCAAAAGGAGAAAAGCAAGCCAAAGCAAGATAAAAAGAAGGAGCAATAGGGGAAATTATCCTATTACTCTAATACCTTTGCTACTTTCCGCACCCAGATTTGAAAGTGGAGGCAGCAAATGTTATAGATGAAAGAGGATTTGAGACAAAAGTTTCAAATCTTTTTCTTGACTATGACCTTAGAGGAGGGTGTATACTAGTGAAAACTAGAAAAGGAGATCACTATGCAAATTAATATTATTCGCTCTGATAAAGTTTATCAGGAGCTGCTTGAACTTCCATTTGATAAAAGGGAGGGCTGTTTTCGAGCGAAAATACTCGCTCCATTTGCTCCTAAATACCAAACTCAGCACATTCCTTTAAAAGCGAAGTATCCTGGAGGATTTGATGCCTTGTTCCTGCTTGGCTTTATGAATCTGTTGCCCGGAACTCTATCAGAAAAGGATAGACCGGCTATTGATGCTCTGAGCTCTGATCAACTCTGGCAAAATTGTCAAGATACCATCAAGAGGAGTATCGGTCTTTTTGAGCAAGCTGGCTATGATTTAGAGGTCAAGGATTATCATTTTACTATTTTATTAGGCAATCCAGACAAGCCTATGCTACAGCTCAATAAGGGTTACAGTGGAGATGGCGGAATTCCAGGCTACCTCATGCTTAGTCTGCTACCAAATGACTATACCTTGCCACGTGTGCAGGCAGCTCTGGCCCACGAGTGCAATCACAATGTCCGTTTCCAATTTATCAAATGGAACCAGCAGACGACACTAGCAGACTGGGTAGTCAGTGAAGGATTGGCAGAGTCTTTTGCTGCTGAGCTCTATGGCAAAGATCTCATTGGGCCTTGGGTTACTTCAACCAGTCCAGAGCAGTTAGAAGAGATTAAGCCTATCATCTCCAGTCAGCTTCAGCTAACGGGTATGGCGGAAATGGCTCCTTATCTCTACGGTGATGAAATCGCTGAGATTCAAGGGCAAATACCAGTCGGTATGCCTTATGCTGCGGGCTATGCTTATGGTTATCATCTGATACAAGCCTATCTAAAAAATACTGGCAAGAGCATTATTGAGGCTACAGTGACGCCTACAGAAGAGATTTTAGAGGCGACAAAAGACTTTTGGAAATGACACTTTTGCTTGATAATCTGCCAGAACCTGATATAATGTAGATGATTTCTGGAGGTATCAGTATGCATTATAAAAGAGTTGAACTGAAAGTCACAAATCAAGGTATCCATGAGCGCAAGATTTTTCAAGGTGTTAAGATTTTCAGCCGTAGCAAGCTGTCCAAAGATCAGAAAAGCATTCTGACGCAGAAGGTTTATCTGACACCGAAGCAAAACATCGTTTACTATCAACGGACAGATGTCAACTATGACCAGAACTGGCATCATAATAAGGACTATTACGAATTAGCTTATGGCCAGTTGGACAGAGAAACTGTCTTTAAGGTTTGCCAAGATTTTGACGAACTAAGTCCTTTTCTGGAGAATGAGCTGCTGGAGAAGCTAAAAGAAAAGCAGGTAGCAGGCAAATTTTTTGAAAAATTAGATATATAAAAATCCGGCTGCTTTTATAGGCAGTCGGATTTCTTTGAG
>CBDFAZ010000122.1:0-5372 GCA_965245685.1 uncultured Streptococcus sp.
TGGTGACAATCTTGGGCTGCTTGTCCGAGTAATGCTGGAACTGCTTCTCTAGAATCGTTTTCTGAGCCTCAGTTGCCACGATGAAAAAATCCACCTTGTCAGCATTAGTAAACTGGTAGTCATAGAAATTGTTCCAGAGAATGTAGTCGTCGCTGCTGGCATTTTCACTGAAATGCTCGGCATGGACCACTACTCCCAGCTTAGCCTTCTGGCTCTCCTCAAAGACAACCTGACCAATCCCTGTCTCCCTATCCAAGATGACCACATCCTCCGCCTGCAGCTGCAGACATTGAAGAAAATAACGAACCAGCTCAGCCTTAGAATAGAAAATCCGATCTGGAAAGCGATAGAGCTCTTCCTGACCATCCTCTATCAGCATGTCATAAGCCACACTGCCGTCTTCATGGTAGAAACGGCGCTGGTAGAGGGTTGCTGCGTCATTGTGGGGCGCGAAGTATTCACTAGCATAACGGACATAGGAGAAATAATCCTTGCGAATCAATCTCCCCCGCGAGACATACTCTACATGCTCGACAAAGTCCTGATCTTCCTGCCGCAGGTAGCAAGTGATAAACTGATCATCCTGCGGGTAGAAATAGCGGACAATCTTGCCCTCCTTCTCAGAGCGCTCCGGCTGACCTGCGACTTGAGCCAGCACCTGGTCCAGCGTCACCGTCGTCGGTGCAATCTTGATATCAGTAAAGTAATTATAAAGCCAGATAACTTCCTCATCCAGAAAACCGATATTTTCCGTCAAATGCTGGATATTATCCGCTAAAATCATATCCATAAAGATAAACTTAGCCGGCTGCTGGATCCTGCGCAGAAGCTGGGCTCGATAAGCTTGGGCGTATTCCACACCGCTACTGGCCCAGCCGATGCCTAAGTTAATGTTATATACTGTCATATTCTCCTCGTCTTACGGGAAGTACATGATGACTTCTCCTTTAGGGTTGAGTGCCAATTCACTCATCAAAAGATTCTTGACAATCTGCTGCTTCATGCGCTCCTTCATATATTCAAAGCCATCGTAAGCCTCTTGGTAGTATTCTACCAGAGGATTTTTCATAGAGAAATGCTGACCGCTCAAGGCTGTCTTGAGCTGCTGCAGATAGTCTACCTGCTCGACCCAGTTCTCATCAATAGCCTTGAGAACGGACACCCGCTGAAAATGGGTAAAGAGCTTGTCAGACTTGAGATAGGCTTTCTTTGCCTGTAATTCCTGCTCGGCAATATCCTGCAAGAGCTCTGCAATTTTCTCCGGTGAATAAATATCGAAATCATAAGGAATACGCTCAGCATGATAGCTGAAATGGTCTAAAATAAAGCGATAGAGGTCTGCCCGCGTCTCATAGGACCGCTCATAAGCGGCCTGATGAATGACCTGACTGAGGACACGGCTGATTTCTTCGTCAATCCGCTCCTCAGCTTGAATCAAGCGATTGCGTTCAGCATAGGTAATCTCCCGCTGAATCTTCATACACTGGGCATATTCCAGGGTCATCCGACGGGACATCTTGGCGCTGCTTTCGCTAGCTCTCTGAGCCTTAGCCACCAAGTGTCTGAAACGACGCTGTCCCAGCTGGACTGGATGCTGCTGAACCTCTTCAGTAGAGTAGTCCTTGTAGAACTTCTTGAGCCAGTCTGGTCCCCACTTCCTGAGCAGGTCATCCTCTAGCGAGATGAAGAACTTACTAATCCCCGGATCACCTTGACGGCCTGAACGGCCACGAATCTGTAGGTCAATCCGCTGGTTCTCCATCCGCTCAGTACCGATCACCACGAGACCACCCAAATCTGCGACACCTGGTCCCAGCTTTATATCCGTACCGCGGCCGGCCATGGATGTAGCCACCGTCACCGCACCTTTCTGCCCAGACTCAGCGATGATTTGTGCCTCACGGGCCGCATTGTTGGCATTGAGCAGGTTGTGGGCGATGCCTTCTCTCAGCAGTAGGGATGAGTAAATCTCTGACATCTCCACTGAGCCGGTGAAAATCAAGAGCGGATTGCCTTGAGCATGGTAGTGCTTGACCTCGTCCAGAGAAGCAAAGACTTTTTCTGGCAGGGTCTGGTAAAGCTGGTCTGGTAAATCCCGCCGAATAACTGGCTGGTTGGTCGGGATCTTGATGACAGACATGGAGTAAGTCTCCATAAACTCGCTCTCCACCACCTTACCGGACCCGGTCATACCAGAGATTTTCCGAAAGAGCCGGAAAAGATTCTGATAGGTAATGGAAGCCATGGCCCGCGTTTCCTCCGTCAGCTTGACATGCTCCTTGGCCTCAATAGCCTGGTGCTGGCCTCCCTGAAGCCGAGTCATTTCCAGCAGACGGCCGGTTGAGCGATCCAGAAGCACAACTTCTGCCTCTTTGTCACCCTGACGAACAACATAGTCCTTGTCCTTCTTGTAGAGCTTGTGAGCCCGCAAGGCTAGATTGAGGTGGCGGACCAACTCTTGATTTTCCTTGGAGAAAAGATGCTCCAAGTCAAGGAAAGACTCCGCCGCCAGAATACCTTTGGATGTCAGCCAGACTTCATTTTTCTCGTCATCGTAGTGATAATCCCCTTCTTCTTTCAAAGTCGTAATGAAGGTATCCATGATACCATAGAAGTTTGACTGAACTCGAGGAGCACCAGAGATAACCAAAGGTACCTGAGCGCTGTCTAAGAGGATGGAGTCAATCTCGTCTATGATGACATAGTTGAAAGGACTAAGATATTGGCTATCCTTATTCTCTGCTAGATTTTCAATCAGATAGTCAAAGCCCAAGGCACTATTGGTCGTATAGACAATATCCGCCTGGTAAATTAGCCGCTTCTGCTTGGGAGTTAAATTTTCAGCCTCATCAGCTACCACCGCTGCCTCAATAGTCAGCCCCAGAAAACGATAGACCTGCCCCATTTCCTGAGCATCCCGCAGAGCCAGATAGGTATTGGTAGTCACCAGCATAGCTCCTTGACCAGACAGGGCATTGAGATAGAGCGGCATGGTAGCCGTCAGAGTCTTGCCCTCTCCCGTAGCCATCTCAGCGACATTGCCCTCATGAAGAACAATGGCCCCCATGACCTGAACATCGTAGGGGAACATGCCCAGCACCCGCTTGTCCGCTTCCCGCACCACAGCATAAGCCTCCGGCAGCAAGTTGTCTAAGGTCTCACCTGCGGTCAGTCTCTCCTTAAATTCCTGTGTTTTCTTTCGCAGATCAGCGTCTGACAAACCAGCCATTTCTGACTCAAAGCTCTTGACTTTGGCTAAGATTTTCTTTAAGCGCTGAATTTGAAAATGATTTTTAATCATCAGACTCCTCTATGATTTGGTCAATGTTTAGGCAATGAAACTCTAAGGACTCAACTCCTGCACTCAGCAGCTGAACCTTATAGCTATAGGCTTCGTTTGGATAGATAAACACCATGCTCTCCGAGCGCTCCACTTGATTGCTGATTTCTTTCTCATAGCGGTCAAAGAAGATGATTTTCAGAAAGACGCTGGCTTCAGGATAGGTGGTCATATCTCTAGACAAGCAATAGCGAGCTCCCTTTTTGAGCAAGGGGAGAGCAGGTACCTGCCGGTCTCGCTGATAGTTCCATTTGGAAGACCATTCATGGATAGTCTGTCCGGAGGCCATTAGTTTATTTTCAAAAAATATATGTAAAGGGGAATGAATAATAAGGGTAGTGCCGTAGAGATAGGTAAAGTCAGTCATTTTACCAGCCGCTGAAACCCCTCTCAGCTCTCCCCAGTATATGCCCTTTCTTTTTTGAATGTTCATTTCTTTCTCCCAAATTCCTTTTCCAATATCATTCGATAGTAATTCATAAACCAAGACACAGACACAGCTAAGTCGTCATTATGGCGTCCAGGGACACCTCTGCTAATCAGCTTAGCCTCAGTCAGATGAAGAGCTGCCACCAGGTCCTCATAGGCCGTCGGATCATAGTCCTCTTCTTTCATATAGGCGATACCAAAGGTCGTCCGACTGAAATCAGCCTTCTCAAACTTACGCCAGTAGCGTTGATTCAACTCCTCTACATGTTCCTGATCTTTGCCACCCGTGTGACGGTGAAGGACATCTAACGCCGTCGGAAAGACCTCAGGCAGGCGTAAACGACCACGTTGGGCAATAGTGCCTAGATTTCCCAAGGGCTTGGACAAAACGATGGCTCGCGGACGAAACTCTGATCCGTAATAAACCGCACCGTAGGTCCCCATTGACATTCCTGATAGAATCAAATCCCGCTCGGTAAAGCCCAGAAAGTCCAAATGCTCTTGGATAATGCTATGAATACCTCTCTCCAACTCTTGACTGCCCAGATAAAACATACCGCCATCCACGCGCGGATCTGAAAATAAGAGAAAAGGACAGCCCAAACTGCGCATCATTCCAAAGCCCTCAAAGCCTTCCGCCCGACGGTAACCAGAGAAATAAACAGCCAAAGGCGGCTTCAAATCTCCTGGATAAAAGAAGTAATTAATCTCCTGACGGTGGCTATCACGAAAAATTTTCCCACCCAGAACATACTTGCCAAACTCAAAGCGGGTCAGGCGCTGATGCATAGCACCGACCTGAATCCGTCCCTCGCCTCTAGCCTCCAGACTGACGCCCAGATAAGAAGTAAAGTCATTGTCCAGAACCATGGATTCCTGCATGTCCTCTTCTGTGAAAATGGTCTCACGAGCAATATCTGCCGTCGAGCCTTCCTGAATATTATAGAGGCGCAGCCGCAGCTCACAGCTGCCTGACTTTTCATATTCAAGCCAGAGTTCAACTGGATTGAACTTGTTGGCAATAATATTGTATTTCCAAGACAGGATTGGCTGAAAGTCCTGACCAAAGTCACCTTCCAGCTCTAGATTTTCATAGCCATTGTAGCAAATCTTGCCCCGAAATCCAGGGCTAACCACCATATCAAGCGGGGTCATCTTATCCCCATACTGACCGGAAAAGAGAGCCTTGGACAGCTTGCGGACTAGGTCAGCTCGATCGCTCATATCCGTTGGCTGAGCACAGTGACGCTTAAGGAAGTACTCAATATCCGCTTCCTGGGTTTCCTGTTCCTGATCATAGAAAACTGTATAAGGGATAATGTTGGCCTCAATCATAAACAAATCTGGGATCCGACGCAAATCGTCTACCAGAATCGCATCAAACTTGCCAATCTTATCCATCTCCATGACCTTTTTGATAGCTAGATTGGAGTTGGGAAAGAAATAATACCAGGCTATATTGTCTGGAATAGCAAGCTCTTTGCTCCAGTCGCTTGAGCCAATCTGTAAGATTTTCAGCTTATTTTGCATTCTCAGCCTCCTTGAGCCACTGCTCCCACCGGCCAATCAGCTCCAGACCAGTATTATGATGGATTTTTTCAAT
>CBDFAZ010000123.1:0-5245 GCA_965245685.1 uncultured Streptococcus sp.
AAGAAATTGACCGTCAAGAGATCTCAAACGAAGAAACTCTAGCACCTGTTACGCAAGTTGTTAAAGTCGGTACCGCTAAGCCAAATATGGTACCGAACGAAGCACCAAAAGCAGAAGTTCTTCCAGAGTATCCGCTGACTTACATGGACGAAACTAGAGTTGAAAAAATCAACTTCACCATTCGTGAAGAAGAGACTGACGAGCTAGTCCAAGGTACTCGCCAAATTGCGACTCCAGGTGTGCAAGGCGAACGGACGATCAAGACCCGTGTCTACAGTTCCAACGGTCAAGAAGTTGACCGACAAGAGTTGTCCAACGAGGAAACTCTAGCTCCGGTAACGCAAGTTGTCAAAGTCGGAACGGCTAAGCCACATATGGTTCCGAACGAAGCACCAAAAACAGCAGCCTTAGAAGAATTCGATTTAATTCCACTGCACAATCTATTAGCGGAAGCGGATCAGATTAAAGCTCAGGCACGTTATTTCAACGATAGTCAGGAGCATCAGGCTAGCTATGATACCGCTTTGGTATCTGGTCAAGCGATTCTCAACCAATCCCAAGCCAGCCAAGCAGAAGTCAACCAGCTTGTTAAACAAATCTATCAAGCCAAGGCACAGTTAAGCGGACTTGAGGTTGTCAAAACCGCTCTTCAAAATGAATACGATTTAAATCCAACTATCAAAGCAGCTCCAAAATATAAAAATGCTGACTCAGAGAAGCAGACATCTTATACTGACGAATTAGCCAAGGCAGAAGGAGTTCTGAACAATCAAACTGCCACACAGGTGCAGGTCAACCAAGCATTTGCTAGCCTGACAGCAGCCAAAGAAGCTCTAAATGGAGTACCTAAAGTCAAGCCAACAGTTTCCATTCTAAGTCTGACAGAAAATCCTGATGATAAGTCGGTTACAGTCCAATATAGACTGGAAGACCAGACCCAGTCCTTCCGTTCTGCGACTGCAGAATTGTATCAGGGAGATCAGCTTGTTCGCACTCTTCCAATTACCAATTTCGCAGGAAGTCTGAAGATTGGCGACTTAGACTACTACACAGGTTATACGTTAAAAACCAAGCTGACTTATGAACTGGATAATGGCAGCTTCACAGACCTTGAAACGGACAGCCGCAATTTTGAATTGGAATACAAGAAGATTGCCTTCCGAGATATTGATTCGGTCGAGTTTTACAGAAAAGAAAACGACCAGTTTAAGCGTGTCGTGTCCATGAGCTCTATGCCTACGGATTTGTCTACCTATTTTGTCAAAGTCAAATCAAGTGAATCTAAGGAAATGCTCCTGCCGGTTCACAGCATAGCGGAAAGTCATAAGGATGGCAGGGATGTCTATAAAGTAACAGTCTCTCTACCTGAGCTAGTTCAAGAAGGTGAGACAGGCTATAAGTCTGGCTATGACTTCTATATCAGTAAGGCAGTCCCTAGCCAGCAAAATGTCTACACCAGCTTTGCTGGCTTGGTAGACGCTATGAAGCAAAATATGGCTGGCAACTATGTTCTGGGAGCAGATTTGGATGCTAGCGAGGTCAGTCTGGCACCTGCGGACTATGTCTACCTCAAAGGGAACTTCACAGGCAGTCTGACTGGTAGCCATAATGGCAAGCAGTATGCGATTTATAATCTGGCCAAGCCTTTATTTGAAAACCTCAAGAGTGGTTCCTCTATTTCTAATCTGGACCTGAAAGAGGTAAATATAGTAGGCACCTATGACTCAGCGGCTTTGGCTCGCAATGCAGAAAATGCTCGAATCACAGATGTTTCAGTTCAAGGTAGAGTAGAAGTAAAAGACAATGCTTCTCAAGTAGCAGGTTTGGTCGTTATTGCTAACAATACCCAAATTACCAATAGCTCCTTTACTGGAACTATCGTGTCAAATGATAAACAGGGCAAAGAATACAATGTCGGTGGTTTGGTTGCCAATCTTAAGGGAGGAAACTCCTTGATTAGCCAAAGCAGGGCAGATGTGACCATTCTGGCAGGCGCTAGAGCAAATAACCAACGCTTCGGCGGCCTGGTTGGTCGTTTAGAAAACAATGCCCGCATCAGTCGTTCTTATGTAGCTGGAAAGATTCAAAACTCTACTAAGAACGGTCAGATTGGTGGTGTGGTAGGATCTAATTACTTCAATGGCTTGATTGATAATGTCATCAGTAATGTCAGTGGTACAAATGTTTACATTATTTCTGGCGATCAGGGATATGAGAATAACCGTATCACAGAAGCTTATGCCGTTGAAGGAAATAAAACGCTGGAAAATGACAAGTTTGTCACTTCAACACTGACTCTGAACCAGGCAGAAGAGAAGCTGGCTGACCTAGACATTACGACCACGCTAGAAGACACGAATCTCAACCTTTATTCTGTCAACTATGCCCAGGAAAAGAATGCTCGAGAAGACCGCCTGATAGCTTATGCTAACATGGAAAAACTCCTTCCATTCTACAATAAGGAGACCATCGTTGCCTATGGAAATAAACTTCCAGATAATCACAAGCTCAATACAGAGTACTTGCTGGATGTTGTTCCGATGAAGGGCGACCAGATTATCACTGATATCAATAGCAACAAGACCGGGATTAACCGTCTGATGCTGCACTTTGAGGATAATACGGTTGAATATCTGAATCTGACCTACAAGGGAGATTTCAAATATAAAGCTATTGCTGAATACACTGTCAACGGCTTAGACCTCCTTTATACACCAGAAGCCTTCCTATCAGACTATAGCAGAGTTCTCAATCAAGTGCTGCCGGAATTGAACAAGGTTACCCTTGATTCGCCAGCTATGCGGACTGTTTTAGGCGTGAATGCTGACACTTCTCTGGATGATCTCTATCTGGATACTGCCTTTGACCAAGTCAAGACCAAGCTGTCAGAAGAGCTGCGCAAGGTACTGGCTATGGACAAGTCTATCAATACGGAAGGTAATGTTGTAGCAGACTATATAACTCAGCAAATTAAAGACAATAAAGAAGCCTTCTTACTTGGTCTAACCTATCTTAACCGTTGGTATAATATCAACTATGACAATATCAATGTAAAGGATTTGTCAGCCTATAAATTTGACTTCTTTGGAAATCATAATGCTTCAACCTTAGATACCATTATTTCACTTGGTAAGTCAGGCATGAACAATCTTAAAGCCAAGAACAACTATATGGCTTATGATACATCGCTCTCTGAAGCGACTGGTAAGCGAGGACTCTTTAACTATCTGGAAGGCTATCGTCAGCTCTTCCTTCCGGACAAGAGCAATAATGAATGGTTCAAGACCAATACAAAGGCCTACATCGTTGAGGCTAAGTCCGATTTAGCAGAAGCGAGACAGCTTCAGGATGCAGCCGAAGACAAGAGTAAGTATTCTGTCGGCGTTTACGACAAAATTACTGCTGATAACTGGGAACACAAGGGCATGCTCTTGCCGCTCTTAACCATGACTGAGAAGGGCGTCTATGCTATTTCCAATATGTCTACCATCTCTATGGGGGCTTATGACCGTTATCGCCTTGATGCCAATGGCAGGGTGCGGACAGATGCAGAGCTAGAGGAATTTGTCGAAGACCGAGTGAGAAAAACAGCTGAATACCAGCGCGATCACTATGACTTCTGGTATAAAATTCTAAGCGATGAAAGCAAGGACAAGCTCTTCCGTTCTGTTCTGGTGTACGATGGATTCTCATTGGTTGACAAGAATGGTCAAAAATATTGGGCTCCAGCTAATGACAAAAAATCATTGGCTATGCAGGAATTCTTCGGACCAGCCGGCAAGTGGTATCCAAGCAAGGGCTACAATGCCTATGCTACAGGAAGTGTAACCCACTTTGATGCAGCTAAATTGTTAGAAGACTATGGTAACTCTGTCTACACGCATGAAATGACCCATAATTCTGACGGTGGCATTTACTTTGAGGGCAATGGCCGCCGCGAAGGTCTGGGAGCTGAGCTTTATGCTCGCGGACTCCTGCAGTCCACTCCAAGTGCAGATGAGGCAACCATTACACTCAATACCCTCTTCAAGGTGGACAAGGATTCTAAGACGCGTCTACACACATATAACTTCAAGGAACGCGTTCAAAATGCAGAAGACCTGCAACACTATGTCCATGGTATGTTTGACATGATCTACACCCTAGATTACCTAGAAGGTACCTCTATGCTGAAGCAGAGCGATGATGCTAAGCTTCAGTGGTTCAGGAAGATGGAGAATTACTATGTTACAGATAAGTATGGTAAGGAGACCCATGCTGGAAACCAGACGCGAAGCTTTACTGCTGAAGAAATCAAGCAGCTGAAGACCTTTAACTCCCTGATTGAAAATGATGTCATCACTCGTCGGGAGAACAAGGACAGTGGTAGATATGGACGAAATGGCTACCTCAGTCTCAGTCTTTTCTCACCAATCTATTCAGCCTTGAGCAATCCAAATGGAGCGCCGGGTGACGTTATGTTCCGCCGCACAGCCTATGAGTTGCTGGCAGCCAAAGGCTACCATGAAGGATTTATTCCTTATGTATCTGGTAAGTACTCTAAGGAAGCCTTCGATGAAGGTAAGAAAACTTGGGATGGATGGTCCGGAAGAGATGTTGGTCTGGTAACGGACCAGAAAGTCTTGGAAAATGTATTCAAAGGTGAATATGACTCTTGGGTAGCCTTCAAGAAGGCTATGTATAAGGAGCGGATTGATCAGCTGACCAAGCTTAAACCAATCACCATTGAGTACGAGCTCAGAAACCCAAGCAGTACCAAGAAAGTAACCATTCGCTCTTATGAAGAGATGCAGAAGCTGATGGACGAAGCAGTAGCAGAGGATGTACGCAACATTACCAATGCAACTAGCCGTGTTGATGCCAGCTGGGTCAACCTGCTCAAAAAGAAGATTTATAATGCTTATCTTCGTGAAACAGACGACTTCAGACAGTCAATCTTTAATAAGTAAGCAATAAGTTGTTTTCCGTATATATTTAAAAATACCTAGACTCTTTATAGTCTTGGTATTTTTTCTGCTATTTATTTCTAATAAAACAATAATAATCCATCCGAGTTTGATTAAAAAAATAATTTGTAACTTTTTTGTAATGAAAGTAGACAAAAAGCAGATAATTTCCACTAAAAAAAGTAGTTCACAAAGAGTCAATTATAATATTTTATGTTATAATTGATATGTATATGTCATATTTGCTTATCATATACAAACACATTCATTTTTAGTTTGGTAATAAAGCACTGTTTCAG
>CBDFAZ010000124.1:0-5113 GCA_965245685.1 uncultured Streptococcus sp.
AGCTGTGAGTAAACTTTCTTGCAAGCGGGCACTTTCTGCGTGCACTTGAGCAATTTCTGCTTCAAATTCTGC
Organism: uncultured Streptococcus sp.; assembly: GCA_965245685.1. Lineage (GTDB taxonomy): Bacteria > Bacillota > Bacilli > Lactobacillales > Streptococcaceae > Streptococcus. Next base: position 73 of record CBDFAZ010000124.1, read on the forward strand.
GTATTTTTTCTTGCCAAGGGTTAATTCGCAAACCATCTTAGTCAGGGAAATACCGTTCGCTGCGGAAAGAGCAGCGGCAGAGCCACCTCCTGGTGCAGGAGCATCTGAGCCTAGGACTTGGGCAAATTCTGTCAAGCTTAAATCTACTAATTTCATAGGTTTCTGTCCTCCTAGCCCAGCAAATGGTTTTCCAGAACTTGCTTGCCATAGTCAAAGTCTTCGATTTGCAGATAGTATTCTGCTGCGTCAATCAGAGCTTTGGCTGGAGCCAAACCAATGACTTCTGAGCCCAGGATTCCAACTCCGTAACGCTTGGCTTCAAAGCGAACAGTTTCAAAGACGCGATAGAGTGGGAATTTTTCTAGATTGACCATGTTGATAGAAACCTGAGCAATGTTGCGGTCTTCCAGCATCACACCGATAGCTTTACAGTACTTGTAGCCACCGCTTGAACCACGGATAATTTTGGCAATATTGTTGGCAATTTCTAGATTGTCTGTATCCAAGTTGATGTTGTAGGCGATAAGCGGCATTCTAGCACCGACAGCAGTGACACCAGCAGTTGGGTGAATCTTTCTTTCACCGTAGTCAGGCGCCCAGTCAGGTTCCAAGAGTTTTTCAGGCATGCCTTCAAATTGTCCCTTACGTACCTTAGCCAAATTTTTACGCTCTGGACGAGTCGCTGCATCTTCATAGAGGAAGATAGGGATACCAAGCTCACGGTTGATCCGCTCAGATACAGTCTTCGCAATTTCTACGCATTCCTCACTTGTGATGTCCTTAATCGGTACAAAAGGCAGGACATCAGTTGCGCCCATACGAGGGTGTTCGCCCTGGTGCTTGGTCAAGTCAATATTTTCAGAAGCGTATTTGACCAAACGAAAGGCAACTTCCTGAATATTTTGATCATCACCGACCAAGGTAAAGACGCTGCGGTTGTGGCTGGCATCAGAAGAGTGGTCCAAAAGTGTTACACCTGGCACGCTCTTAGCAGTTTCCACTAGACCGTCAATGACCGCTTGGTTGCGGCCTTCAGAAAAGTTAGGAATACATTCAACAATTTTTGCCATAAGATATTACCTCGTGTTATATGTTATTAAAATTACAAAGTGAATAAAGTGGAACTTCCAGCTGAGCTAGATGTGAGATCTAGCTCAGTTCAGAAGTTGGGGGACAAGTTTTTCCTATTCGAACAATTTCTTAACAGATTCTTTGACCAAATCTTCGTCAGTTAAGTACGGAATAGTGATGTGGTCTGTTCCTTCATGGAGACGGTTGTACTCGATAGCTGTTTCGATAGCATGCTCATTGCGAGCCCAGTTCCGACGTGCAACTCCGCCGATCGTATCCCAAGCGATAGCAGATTTGATGATTTCATCAATTCGTTCGCTACCGTCCAGTACTAAGCCAAAGCCACCGTTGATAGACTTACCGATACCAGTTCCGCCACCGTTGTGGAGAGCTACTAAACTCATACCGCGAGCTGCATTACCAGCGTAACATTGCACAGCCATGTCACAGGTAACATTAGAACCATCCTTGATATTAGAAGTTTCACGGAATGGAGAGTCAGTACCAGATACGTCGTGGTGGTCACGGCCAATCATGACAGGACCAATCTTGCCTTCGCGTACTAATTCATTGAATTTGAGGGCGATATTGACACGTCCCATACAGTCTTGGTAGAGGATTCGAGCCTGCGTTCCAACAACTAACTGGTTCTTTTCTGCATCGCGGATCCAGTTGTAGTTGTCGCGGTCTTGGTAGCGGCGGTTAGGGTCAATCACTTCCATAGCTGCGTGGTCAGTAGCGACCAGGTCTTCGTGCTTGCCGCTCAGACATACCCAACGGAAAGGACCATAACCATAGTCAAAGAGCATTGGGCCCATGATATCTTCTACATAAGATGGCCAGATGAAGCCGTCTTTGTCGTCAAAGCCATTCTTAGAAATTTCCTTGATGCCAGAGTCATAGACTGCCTTCATAAATGCATTACCATAGTCAAAGAAGTAGGTGCCGTTGCTAGTCAAGGTCTTGATTGCCTTGAAGTGACGTTCCAAGGTTTCGTCAACCAACTTAGCAAAGGTTTCCTTGTCTTCAGCTAGGAGGCGTGTCCGCTCTTCAAAGCTGATACCAGCTGGACAGTAGCCGCCGTCATAGACATTGTGGCAAGAAGTTTGGTCAGACAGCAGATCAACATGGATATTGTGCTCGTTGACATATTCCAAGAGGTCTACGATATTACCATGGTAGGCGATAGAAGTGGATTCGCCAGCTTCCAGAGCTTTCTGAGCCAAATCGATTGCTTCTTTTGGACTTTCGGCTAATTGGCTAATCCATCCTTGGGAGTGACGAGTTTCAATCCGAGAATAGTCTACCTCTGCCACGATTGCTACAGCTTTAGCAATTTCGGCTGCTTTCCCTTGAGCTCCACTCATGCCGCCCAGACCAGAAGAGATGAAGAGTTTGCTTGTCAGGTCGCCATCATCAGCTACACCTAGTTTCAAGCGTCCAGCATTGAGGAGAGTGTTGAAAGTACCATGGACGATACCTTGAGGGCCGATGTACATCCAGCCGCCGGCTGTCATTTGACCATAGTTGGTCACGCCCATTTCTTCTGCAATTTCCCAGTCCTTCATGTTGTCGTACTCACCGACCAAGAGGCCGTTGGTGATGATAACACGAGGAGCTTCTGGTTTGGACTTGAAGAGTCCAAGAGGATGGCCAGATTCCACGACCAAGGTTTGATGGTCGGTCATGATTTCCAAGTATTTCATGATGAGGTTGTACTGCATCCAGTTAGCGCAGACAGATCCAGTTTCCCCATAAGTAACCAATTCATAAGGATAAAGGGCGATTTCAAAGCTCAGGTTGTTGTCAATCATGACCTGCATAGCCTTGGCTGCAGTACAGTTCCCTTTATACTCATCAATCGGTTTGCCGTAGATGCGTTCTTTTGGACGCCAGCGGTAGCCATAAATCCGTCCGCGAGTTTTCAGTTCTTCCAGAAATTCTGGAATCACTTCCTCATGGAATCTCTTTGGAATATAGCGAAGGGCATTTTTAAGAGCAATTTCGGTTTGAGCTTGTGTCAAACGGAAGCCCCGGTCAGGTGCTCGACGGATGCCTTCTTGGAAAACTGTTTTTTCAGGCAGTACATCGTCTAATTTGACGGTCATTGCTGCTGCAATTTCATTTTCGCTAAAGTATGACATGAAAAATCCTCCTTTTAGTCAAGTGTAAAATATCTTTCTCCTACATTCTATAAGACTCCCGTCCATAAAGAGTCAAGAAAATGACAAAAACAGTAAAAAAAGCGGGGCTCCTATCTTTTACAAGCTTTTGACTATAATTTGACGATAGTGTATTATGATGAAAAGCAAATATGTCGGAAAATGAAATGGAGGAACAAGCATGACTGCTGATTTACTATTAACTCACTTTAATCAAGTCTTCTGTCCCAAGGATCTCGGACACCCCCTTTTTGGTGAGGAGATGAAGGAAGCACAGGTCTTGGAGGACGGCTACATTGCAGTCAAAGACGGCAAAATCCTAGCAGTTGGCAGCGGAGAGCCGGACGCCAGTCTGATTGGACCAGATACTAAGATTCAGTCTTATGAAGGCAAGATTGCTACTCCTGGCTTGATTGACTGCCATACTCACTTGGTCTACGGCGGCAGCCGGGAGCATGAGTTTGCTAAGAAGTTAGCCGGTGTCCCTTATCTGGAAATTCTTGCCCAAGGCGGCGGTATTCTCAGTACGGTCCGAGCGACGCGAGAAGCTTCTTTTGATACTCTCTATGATAAGTCTAAGAGACTGTTGGACTATATGCTCCTGCATGGGGTGACGACTGTTGAGGCCAAGAGTGGCTATGGTCTGGACTGGGAAACGGAGAGGCGTCAGCTGGATGTCGTTGGAGCTCTGGATCGTGACCACGAGATTGACCTCGTTTCTACCTTTATGGCTGCCCACGCCGTTCCACCAGAATATAAGGGGCGTTCTCAGGAATATCTGGAGCTCATCGTCGAGGAAATGCTTCCTCGGGTAAAAGCAGAAAATTTAGCTGAGTTCTGTGATATTTTCTGTGAAAAAGGAGTCTTTACAGCTGACGAGTCACGCTACCTGCTTTCTAAGGCTAAGGAAATGGGCTTCAAGCTTCGTATCCATGCTGATGAAATCGAGTCTATCGGTGGAGTAGATGTAGCAGCTGAGCTAGGAGCAACCAGCGCAGAGCACTTGATGGTGGCGACAGATGAAGGGATTCGCAAGATGGCACAAGCCAAGGTTATCGGGAATCTTCTGCCAGCGACTACTTTTAGTCTGATGGAAGATACCTATGCACCAGCCCGCAAGATGCTAGAAGCTGGCATGGCCATTACCTTGACTACCGACAGCAATCCAGGCTCCTGCCCAACAGCCAATCTGCAGTTTGTCATGCAGCTAGGCTGCTTTATGATGCGCCTGACACCGGTCGAAGTCCTTAACGCGGTGACCATCAATGCGGCATATTCAGTGAACCGCCAAGATAAGATTGGCAGCTTTGATACTGGCAAGCAGGCTGACATTACCATCCTAGACGCTAAGAATATCGACTACCCACTCTACTTCTTTGCGACCAACCTGACCCATCAGGTCTACAAGGCTGGAAAACTAGTCGTCGATCAAGGTAGAATTGTCTAGCCTCTCTAAAAACGAATCGTATTTTTCGGACTCTCTCTCTGGTGACAGGGAGAGTTTTCTTTATATCAAAACTTTCCCTTGCCATTCTGCTGGAAGTCTGCTATAATAGTTATTTGTGAGCAAACCTCACTTACCCCTTGCAAAGTCTCGGGGTCATTAGACCAAAAGGAGGAAAAATCAATGGCTAAATACGAAATTCTTTATATTATTCGTCCAAACATTGAAGAAGAAGCTAAAAACGCTTTGGTAGCACGCTTTGACTCTATCTTGACTGACAATGGTGCAACTGTTGTTGAATCAAAAGACTGGGAAAAACGTCGTCTTGCATACGAAATCCAAGATTTCCGTGAAGGACTTTACC
>CBDFAZ010000125.1:0-4993 GCA_965245685.1 uncultured Streptococcus sp.
GTCCAAAGCCCGGAGACAGGTTCAAGAAAGTATTAAGTTTGTTGATTTTGTGACGATATTGGTTGATGCGCGACTTCCTTTATCTAGTCAGAATCCTATGCTGACTAAGATTGTGGGCGATAAACCTAAGCTTCTGATTTTAAACAAGGCTGATTTGGCAGACCCTGTTCGTATTAAAGAATGGCAAATCTATTTTGAAAGTCAGGGAATTCCGACTTTATCTATTAATTCCAAAGAGCAATCTGCTGTTAAAAAAGTAACAGAAGCAGCTAAGAAACTTATGGCTGATAAATTGGCGCGGCAGAAAGAGAGAGGAATTCGCATCGAAACCCTGCGTACTATGATTATTGGTATTCCAAATGCTGGCAAATCAACCCTCATGAACCGCTTAGCTGGTAAGAAAATTGCCGTTGTAGGGAATAAGCCAGGTGTGACCAAGGGCCAGCAATGGCTCAAGTCGAATAAAGACTTGGAAATCTTGGATACACCAGGGATTCTCTGGCCTAAGTTTGAAGATGACACGGTTGCTCTCAAGCTTGCTCTGACTGGAGCTATTAAGGATAATCTACTGCCTATGGATGAGGTGACGATTTTTGGCCTCGATTATTTCAAGGAGCATTATCCTGAGGAGCTGACAGCTCGCTTCAAGCAGCTGGATCTAAGTCAGGAAGCGCCTGACATGATTATGGATATGACTCAAAAACTCGGCTTCCGTGATGACTATGATCGTTTTTACAGCCTTTTTGTCAAAGATGTCCGCGATGGCAAGCTAGGCCGTTATTGCTTGGATACGGTTGGTGAACTAGATGGCAACGATTAAAGAAATCCAGCAACGTTTAGAGTTGGTGACAGATTTGGCTGATCCTTTTCTGGCAGAAGCAGCGAATGATTTACGCAGTGGAGTTCAAAAAGCGATTGAAAAGCGCAAAAGAGTCATTCAAGCAGAGTTAGACGAGGATTGTCGTCTGGAGCAGATGTTACGGTATGAAAAAGTGCTTTATCAAGCAGGCTACCAGGCAATCGCTGGGATTGATGAGGTCGGCCGCGGTCCTCTGGCTGGACCAGTTGTCGCTGCAGCAGTTATCTTACCTCCAGGATGTAAAATTAAAGGACTCAACGACAGTAAGAAGATTCCCAAGAAAAAGCACCAAGAAATCTATCAAGGAGTCATGGATAAAGCTTTGGCAGTCGGTATTGGCCTGATGGACAGCGAGATTATTGATCAAGTCAATATCTACGAAGCGACCAAACTTGCTATGAAAGAGGCTTTGTCTAAGTTGAGTCTCAAGCCAGATTATCTGCTGATTGATGCTATGAAACTGGATGTTGATATCCCGCAAGAGTCCATCATCAAAGGAGATGCCAACTCTCTGTCTATCGCAGCAGCCAGTATTGTAGCTAAGGTTACTCGGGATAAGCTGATGGCAGACTACGACAAGGAATATCCCGGCTATGATTTTGCGAAAAATGCTGGTTATGGGACCAAAAGTCATTTGCAAGGATTGGAACGAAACGGCGTAACTCCTATTCATCGCAAGACATTTGAACCCGTAAAATCAATGTGTGAATAAACATAAAAAGGAGGATGCCATGCGAAGCGAATACGAAAAAATGATTGCTGGAGAGAGTTACAGACCGCAAGATAGTGAATTGAGAGAATTGGCAGCAAGATCAAAGGAATTTCAATATCGTTTTAACCAAGAACAAGACAGTGTCAAGCGCACGGCTATTATCAAAGAATGGTTTGGCAGCACAGGGGAGAATCTTGCTATGAAGCCTGATTTGGTCTGTGATTATGGAATCAATATTCATCTAGGGGAGAATTTTTATTCTAACTGGAATCTGACTATGTTGGACGTTTGCCCGATTCGCATCGGAGATAATGCTTTGCTTGGTCCAAATTGCCAGTTTCTGACACCTCTTCATCCGCTTGATCCAGTGGAAAGAAATTCCGGTATTGAGTACGGAGCACCAATCACTATTGGTGATAATTTCTGGGCTGGCGGAGGTGTGACGATTCTGCCAGGCGTGACACTAGGGGATAATGTCGTGGTGGGTGCCGGAGCGGTTGTGACCAAGTCTTTTGGTGACAATGTAGTCTTGGCTGGTAATCCAGCACGAATTATTAAGGAAATTCCTGTTCATAAAGAATAAAAGATGGCTTAAAGGCAATAGGCAAGGAGACCAGCTATTGACAACATCAAATTCAATAAAATCGTAAAGAAGGAACTGTATCGCAGTTCTTTTTTTGAACTTTTTACGAATAAGAAAGTGAGGTGAAAAAATGAATAATTTTGAGATTTATAAAATGAAAAAAGCTGGCTTGACCAATCATCAGGTTTTAAATGTTTTGAGATACGCAGAAAGTAGAGATGGCAAGCTTTCTCTGCGAGATAAGGCTGTCGTATCTGAGTGCCGTAATCCCGCTCTCTTTATAGAGAAATACAAGAGGCTTGATCTACCAGCTTTGAAGGAAGAATTCGAACTTTTTCCGTCCTTTTCTATCTTGGATGATATTTACCCTTGGGATTTATGCGAGATTTATGATGCCCCGACTTTGTTATTTTATCAGGGAAATCTAAATCTACTAGAATTGCCCAAGGCTGCAGTCGTTGGTAGTCGAGACAGCAGCAAGCAAGGAAATGCCTCTGTACAAAAGATTGTCAAGGAGCTAAATAATGAATTGGTTATCGTCAGTGGGCTGGCTCGTGGAATAGATACAGCGGCTCACATGGCTGCCCTGCAAAACGGAGGTCAGACGATTGCTGTCATCGGAACAGGATTAGATGTCTTTTATCCCAAGGCCAACAAAAAACTACAAGCTTACATTGGCAAAAACCATTTATTGCTGACAGAGTATGGTCCGGGTGAACAGCCTTTGAAATTTCATTTTCCAGAGCGAAATCGTATCATCGCAGGTCTCTGTCGAGGCGTCATCGTGGCAGAAGCCAAGATGCGCTCAGGCAGTCTGATTACCTGTGAGCGAGCGATGGAAGAAGGGCGGGATGTCTTTGCTATTCCGGGGTCAATTTTAGATGGAAAATCTGACGGTTGTCATCATTTGATTCAAGAGGGCGCAAAGTGCATCACATCAGGCTCTGACATCCTTTCAGAGTTTGATTTTTAAAACAAGTTTTTCTATAAGAAAAGTTGGTAGTTGACATCTATCAAAAAATAGTTTAAACTCTATGAGATTTATTTCTTATAGAAGGTGTCTAATTTGGTAACAAAAACAAAGAAAAAGTCTACGACCAAGAAAAATCTTGTCATCGTAGAGTCGCCTGCCAAGGCAAAAACAATAGAAAAATATCTGGGACGAAACTATAAGGTTCTGGCCAGTGTCGGGCATATTCGTGACCTGAAAAAGTCTACTATGTCCATTGATTTTGAGAACAACTATGAGCCACAATACATCAATATTCGTGGTAAAGGTCCGTTAATTAATGACTTGAAAAAAGAAGCCAAGAAAGCTAAGCAAGTCTTTCTGGCAAGCGACCCGGACCGAGAAGGAGAAGCTATTTCTTGGCATCTGGCTCACATTCTTAATTTGGATGAGAAAGAGAAAAACCGTGTCGTCTTTAATGAAATCACCAAAGATGCAGTCAAGAACGCTTTTAAAGAGCCGCGCCAGATTGATATGGATCTGGTCGATGCCCAGCAGGCTCGTCGAGTTTTGGATCGCTTGGTTGGTTATTCCATTTCTCCTATTCTCTGGAAAAAAGTCAAAAAAGGCCTTTCAGCTGGTCGGGTGCAGTCTGTCGCCCTCAAGCTGATTATCGACCGGGAAAATGAAATTAATGCCTTCAAACCAGAAGAATACTGGACAATTGACGGAACCTTCAAGAAGGGAACCCGTCAGTTCCAGGCCAGCTTTTACGGCATGAATGGTAAAAAGATGAAGCTGACCAACAACGATGAGGTCAAAGAAGTCCTGTCTCACCTCAAGGGTGATGACTTTACAGTCGACAGTGTCGAAAAGAAAGAGCGTCGACGCAATGCTCCGCTGCCCTACACGACTTCCTCTATGCAGCAGGATGCTGCTAATAAGATTAATTTCCGGACTCGTAAGACCATGATGGTGGCTCAGCAGCTCTATGAGGGGATTAATATCGGTTCTGGCGTACAAGGTCTGATTACGTACATGCGTACCGACTCAACTCGTATCAGCCCAGTAGCGCAAAATGAAGCAGCAAGCTTTATCACGGATAAATTTGGCGCCAAATATTCCAAACATGGCAGCAAGGCCAAGAACGCTTCTGGCGCTCAAGATGCCCACGAAGCCATTCGTCCTTCCAGCGTTTTCAATACACCGGAAAGTATCGCAAAGTATCTGGATAAGGATCAACTTAAACTCTATACGCTAATTTGGAATCGCTTTGTTGCCAGCCAAATGACTGCAGCAGTCTTTGATACTATGAATGTCAAGCTGGGGCAAAATGGTGTCCAATTTGCTGCCAACGGCAGTCAGGTCAAGTTTGATGGCTATCTGGCTATTTATAACGACTCTGACAAGAATAAAATGCTGCCGGACATGGAAAAGGGTGATACAGTCAAGCGTGTCAATACCAATCCAGAACAGCACTTCACCCAGCCACCTGCACGTTATTCTGAAGCGACTCTCATCAAGACTTTAGAAGAAAATGGTGTTGGTCGTCCGTCTACCTATGCACCGACCATTGAAACTATTCAGAAACGATATTACGTTAAGCTGGTTTCCAAGCGCTTTGAGCCGACGGAACTAGGTGAAATTGTCAATTCACTGATTGTCGAATTCTTCCCTGGCATTGTAAATGTGAAATTTACAGCAGAAATGGAAGCTAAACTGGATGATGTAGAAGTTGGCAAAGAGCAATGGCAGAAAGTTATTGACGAGTTTTATAAACCTTTTGAAAAGGAAGTGGCTAAAGCCGAAACTGAAATGGAGAAAATCAACATCAAGGATGAGCCAGCTGGTTTTGACTGTGAGGTCTGTGGCAGTCCGATGGTCATCAAA
>CBDFAZ010000126.1:0-4978 GCA_965245685.1 uncultured Streptococcus sp.
GATCACATCATCTGTCGCATAAAGATCCAGCTTGCCGCCGTTAATGGTAACATTGGTTCCTTCCAGAGCTTCTACACTCTTGGAAACCGTAATCGTCCCACCATCAATCAAAGCGATATTGCTAGCGTGCAGACCATCATCACCAGCATTAATCGTGATGGTACCGGACTGGATATAGAGATTCCCCAGAGAAGTATCTTCATCATTGTCCGCGTGGATAGCATCTTCTGTCGCTGTGATATCAATAGTAGCGTCCTTGATACTAATGACTGAAGCTGCTGACAGACCATGCTTAGCTGCCTTGAGCGTATAGGTACCACCTGTCACCCGCAAGGTCTGCTCAGACTTAATCGCTGTTTCATACTTGCCGTCAACTGTCAGACTTCCAGATCCCTTGAGAGTCAGGTCAGAGTTACTATAGATAGCAGCATCTGCATCCGTATTGCTGTGATTAGATGAGTCTGAGATTGTATTTTGGCTGCCGTCAGCCAGAGTCAGGCTTGTTTTACCCGCATTTTCTACTAGGATAGCTGCGTCTGTCCCGCTCATGGTTACGCCATTCAGGACGATTTGAACCTTGTCGCTATCACCTGCTTTGACGACAATCTGCACATTTTCACTCGTTCCGGAAACGACATAGGTCCCAGCCTCGGAGATTGTCACGGTAGAGCCGGAGACACTAGCGCCGTCACCAGAGGTCTTAGCACTGGATCCACTCAGGCTGATAGTCGTCGCCTTAGATTCATCATAAGAAGCGTCTGAGTCCTCTGAGGCAAAATAATCAGAAGTATTGGTCTTAGTCTGACTGGTGCTTGTAGCATTAGCAGCCTGAGTGCTGCTTGAAGCTGTAGAGCTGCTGGCGTTTGAGCTGCATGCTCCTAGCACTGCTGTCATCAAGACCAGTGGAATCATCAATTTAATTTTTTTAAGGGTTGATTTTGATTGTTTCATTTTTCTTTTCCTATCTATTTTATTTGCTGCTGATACAGTTTGCCTTTTTGTAAGCAAAGCCGTATTTGGAGAAAGAGCTCGAAGACAGCTGGTAGCGATCCATGATCTCGCTCAACCATAGCGGACAAGCTTCTGGAATCTTAACTTCCATAATCACGTGGTTGGCTGGCAGGAGATAATCTCCATGGCGACCAGCCAAGAGACTCAGATCATAAGGACGGTAGGTCAGGTCGTGATCAAAGGTAATCCGAATCCGCTCATCCTCAATCCCCTTCATAGAATAACGATTGTAGCCGATATACATCATAGGCTGAATATTGCCAAAATGCTGGGTCAGCCAGGACATTTCCTTATCTATCTGAACGTCCGTCAGCTGACTGTAATCACCGTCCAGGTAGGCTTCTGCCGTCAGCAAATCTGCTGCAAGCCGGCGTTTGGTGACCAAATTCTCAGTCTTTTTCTTGATTTCTAAAAAGACTTGACTATCCTCGGTCGGATGCTCTTGATAAGTCCGCAATCGTACCTTCTCGTCAAAGCAAGGATTTTCCAAGGACTCACGAATGAGCTGATAAGACGGCGTATCGTAGTAGAGATTGTTAATGGTAGAATAAGCTCGCTCATCCTCCACCAGATAGCCTTCAAACTCTAGCAATAGATCCAGCAAGGTTTCCTTGGAAATGATGTATTTGGTTTCAAAGCGCTGAAAATGATTTTTAAAAATTTTTTCTGCCATGGGTTTCTCCCCTCTCTATCTTTTTTGAATGTAATGCAATTTTAAAGATGAAAACTTAAAAGAAAGATAAAGAAAACTTAAAGAAAACAAAACATCTCCCTTTTCAGGAGATGTTGATTAGAGAAAAAGTAAAAGAATTACAGATAGACTTTTCATCTACATTTTTACAGATTCATAAAAGCATGTGCCCTAAGCTAGCTGTTTTTTATCTGTTCGATAGACCAGAGTACCAAGCGCCATGAAAAGAACCAAAGCAAAAGCAAGGAAGAGGACCTGAGTACCTATTTGGCCCTTCATAGAAATCGTTTGGCGTAAGCCCGATACAGAATAGCTCATTGGCAGCCAAGGGTTGATAACTTGGAAAATCTTACCAGTCAGCTCCAGCGGATAGGTTCCTGCACTAGAAGCCAGCTGTAAGAGCAAGAGAATCAGAGAGGCAAAGGCGCCGAGCTTGCTATCCCAAGTAACCAAAGCGGTCACAAGAGCCATAAAGGTCATGCTGGCTAGGACAATCAAACCAAGGGTTGCCAACTCATGGTTAGCAGATAGGCCTATCAAGTGCACAGCACCATAGACCAAAACACCTGCCACGACGGAAATTACTCCATTTACCTCTATGCGAGCCTTCAGCCAATCTCGTTTCGTCCTAGGTTCTTGCCCCGATGGAAGTGTACTAAAGATGATGTTGGTTGAAATAGCCGCCACAAATAAAGCTACTGAAATCATATAAGGCGCCATCCCAATGCCGTTTTTCTCCACCTTGTTCTCATCTGTCTTGCTCAGTGTCAGAGGATCTGCCAGAGTTTTTGCATTGTCTTCCTTGGTTGAAACAGCCGACAATTTATCGCCTGCATCTGAGAGGCCATTGGACAAATCACTCGTTCCCACAGTAAGTTTAGAGAGATTATCTGTTAAAGCACTGCTGCCATCAGCCAGCTTTTCTGTGCCGCTCGCTAATTGATTGGTTCCATCTGCTAATTTCCCGAAACTAGAGGTCAATTCTGGCGATTTATCTGTTAATTGGGCTGCCCCGTTTGCTAATTTTGTTGTATTTGCTAGCAAATCAGGGTTCTTACTTGCCAAAGCTGATGTCCCCTCAGATAGCTGACCGACTGCATTGGTATAGCTTGTCACCCCTTGTTCCAATTGTGTCGCGCCAGTCGTTAGTTTCTCATTTAGGGTATCTACACCTGCGACTAGTTGATTGGCTCCTCCACTTGCTGAACCGAGACCTGCGCTCACCGTTGATAAGCCATTATAAAGGCCATTGATCATGTTAGCTGCCTGTGGCAGAACTTGATTTGATGCACCTTCTAACTGACTAAGTTTTGTTTGACTAGCCCCTTTTATCGTTTCAAGAGAAGCCCTCATCGTATCAACTTCTGATAAAATTGCCTGAGCAGATTGGTCACTTCCCGCTTGACTAGCACCGACTGCTGCATCAATCTCAGCCTTAGCCTCACTAGAAAGCCCTTGATAAGCACTCGTCCCTTGGACACTTGCTAAAGCTGCAGCCTTGGCGTCTTGATTATTATTGATAATGGCCTGAGCGGATGCTGCTATGCTAGTCAGTGAAGCCTCAATGCTGTCTGTTGACACTGCTGAGTCACTTGCTGCAGCTTGGATACTAGCATTCAACTGAGTCAAGCCAGTTGCCAAATCAGTCACGTTTTGCTGATTGTTAGCTAAGGTTGTATCTACCGATGACTTTAATGTAGCCAAGCCAGTGTTCAGATTCGTTACACCTGTCGATAAGGCCTGAACTCCATCTCCTGACTGAGTAAGCTGTTGGACTCCACCCAATAAGTCTGATGATCGACCCGACAGCTGATTTGCACCTGTGGCCACAGTACTTACACCATTTGCATAAGTGTTTATCCCGTTTGACAAACTACCCAGTCCAGACGATACTTGTACAACACTCCCAGTATAAGTCTGTAGTCCTGTATTAAATTGAGCTGCACCGGACGATAATTTGCTCGTAGCTTGATTCAGAGTTCTTAAGTTATCTGCAATTGTCCGACTGCCTGAACCTAGTTGTTGGCTGCCAGATGCTAATTGCTGAGCACCATCAGATGCCTTCACCAAGCCATTTTTTAGGTCTCCCATATTCTTAAATATGGCGCTTGTATAAGTATCCGTCACATTTTGCGCCACCGTCTGCTTCAAAGAAGCCATGGCTGAATCACTCATCTTACCAGCAATAAAACTGTGGCCGCTAGACGTTTGATAGTCAATCTTCATTTGCTGAGGATTATCGGTCAAAATACTGGCTGCACGTTCAGATAAATCACTTGGAAGCGTCACAACCATGTAGTAATCACCCTTTTCCAAACCATTTTTAGCATCTTCTTTACTGACGAAGTGAAAATCCAGATTTTTATTTTCCTTGAGGCTGGAAACAACATCCTTGCCTATAGACAAGGTCTTACCACTAGCAGTTACAGCTTTATCCTGATTGACGACCGCCACTGGCAAGTTCGATACCTTTCCATACGGATCCCACATGGAGCTCAAGAAAATAACATTATACAAGGCAGGAATCAAAGAGACTCCTAACATCACAATGATAAAAGTCGGCTTTTTTAAAATAGCTTTCCATTCTCTTAACATGTCTACCTCCTAAAATTATACACAGTGTCCAAATTTCGATAAAATTGATTATACACCAATCGAAAATTATTACAAGTTTATTCTTTGAAAATTAGACACAGTGTCCAATTTTGTTTAAAAAGATTGCAGGGAAACGGAATAAGTTCGCCCTACTGTCTTTAATCCCTAAATAATCTGTAGATAAAAAATATTTTTCCACTGGTAGCTACACAGAAAATCAGTATTATGTTAGAATGATAAGCGAGGTAAATGGAGTCAAGCATCGAGATCTTAACTTGACGGTACGGTTCCATGTGAAACACTGTTGCCAGCAGATGCCTCACATCACAATAGCTAAAGTCAGATTGAGCATAGTAAAGAAAGGTTTAAGACAATGAAAAAAAGAACACTATTTAGCTTATTTTCTCTAGTTGCAGTACTATTTCTGCTGTCAGCCTGCCGTTTCCTTGTACCATCTAACTCAGAGTCTACCACTCGCCCTTCTAATTCAGATAAATCAGGAAAAAAAGTTAGTTTAAAGGATTCCTCAAGCTCATCAAAGCAATCTTCCAAAGGCAAAAGCAGCTCCTCTAGCAGCAGTAGTTCTTCCAGAAGTTCTAGTAAAGAAAATAGTAGTTCTAGTAAGGATATAGAAAAAACCACAGATGGTCTTCCAGAAGATGCCGATCATGCTAAGAAAGA
>CBDFAZ010000127.1:0-4884 GCA_965245685.1 uncultured Streptococcus sp.
TTGGGACGCAGATTGCGGCTGCTTTGGGCTTTGTGACCAACTTTTATGAAATGCTATCTGGCGGCAATTATGAGAGTCAGTTTGTGCCGCACATCTTGATCCATACTTGGAGTCTGGCTTTAGAAGTGCACTACTATGTTCTTTGGGGCTTGGCTGCTTGGGGCTTGGGCAAGATTGCTAAGTCAACGGCCCGCTATCGCGGTATGATTGCGCTGCTTTCTGCAGGTCTCTTTTTGGTCAGCTTTGTATCAATGTTTGCTGGCGCTTTGACCACTAAGAATTACTCTGACATTTATTTTTCAAGTTTGACCCACGTCTTTCCTTTCTTTGCAGGAAGCATCTTAGCTACCTTGTCTGGTGTCGGCCATGTCAGCAGTCGCTTTAAGATGCTGGAGGAAAATCTGGCTCTCAAGCAAGTGCTAGGAATTATGGGGGGCAGCGCAGCTATTTTGCTTTTGCTCAGCTTCCTGCTCAAGTTTGACAGTCTTTGGACCTACCTAGTAGGATTCTTGATTTCGACTATCTTGGCCTGTCTGATGATTTTGGCTGCTAGGATGTTGCATGACAAGCTCCCTGATGTGAAGGAGCCTAGCCTTATCAACTTTATCGCAGATACCAGCTATGGTGTTTATCTCTTCCACTGGCCTTTCTATATTATCTTTACCCAGCTGATGGGTAATGGTCTAGCTGTTCTCTTGACTACGCTGCTGTCTCTTACTTTTGCAGCCTTATCTTTCTATATTTTGGAGCCAACTCTGGCTGGTCGTCAGCCAGTTATCATGGGAACCAAGATGGATCTGTCATCTCTCACTAGACCAATTTTTTACAGTATGATTCCACTGACTTTAATCATGTTCTTTATCTCGGTGACAGCACCAAATGTAGGAGCTTTTGAGGAAAGTTTGATTGTCAACGCTCTGAATCAAGCAGACACTAAGATGCAGACAACTCGCAGCCAGGTTGATCAGTCCAAGGCTACTGAGTACAATGTGGCGGACGGGATTACTATGATTGGTGACTCGGTTGCCCTGCGCTCAAGCGATCAATTGCAGCAGATCTTGCCAGGAATCGAGCTAGATACTGTCGTTAGCCGCAGTTTGAGCACAGGCTTGGAGGTCTACAAGACAGATATTGCTAATAGAGTGCTGAAGAAGCAGGTTGTTCTGGCTCTTGGAACCAATTCGTCTGGTTATTCAAATGAACTTTTGGATGAATATGTTTCCAGCCTGCCTAAAGGTCATCAACTGATCCTCGTGACTCCTTATGACGGTCGCTCAGAGGGCGGTGTCTTGGCCCAGCAGCGGGAGTATGAGCTAGAATTAGCCAAGAAGTACGACTATGTCTTTGTAGCTGACTGGCATCAGACCGCTATTGATAACCCACAGATTTGGGAAGGGACAGACTATGTCCACTTTGGCTCGAACTCAGAGTCCATTATAGAGGGTGGAACCCTCTATGCCAATACCATTAAGCAAGCCATAGATGAAGCCAATTCAGGTAATGTGAAACCATAAATAATCAGCTCGGTCCATCCGAGCTTTTTATATCTAAGCAAAGAAAACGCTTTCATATATTATGTGAAAACAAAAGTATGTGAAAGCTCTAAAAAATTAAAAAATTTTTTCACAAAATAGACAAAAATAATCTGGCAAATCAGCGCTTGTTTTCTAATATTCACAAAATAGCAGGAAAAAGTTTGTGAATGTTAAGTGAAAGTGTTTACAAAAACCGTTAAATAAGTTATAATTGTATTGTGAAATATTTAACAAAGGTTAGTGTTCTTCGTCTAACCTAAGGCAAAACCATTGGAGGAATAGAATGTCTGAAAAGAAGAAAACGGTAGAACAAGAAGACAAGGCTTTGGCAGCGCAAAAGCATGTCGATGAATTGGTGCAAAAAGGTCTGGTTGCACTCGAGGAAATGAGAAAGCTGAATCAGGAACAGGTGGACTACATCGTAGCCAAGGCCTCTGTAGCAGCTTTGGATGCCCATGGTGAGTTGGCTCTGCATGCTTATGAAGAAACTGGTCGCGGAGTTTTTGAAGACAAGGCAACTAAAAACTTATTTGCCTGTGAGCACGTTGTGAATAATATGCGCCATACGAAAACTGTCGGCGTTATTGAAGAAGATGATGTGACTGGATTGACCTTGATTGCGGAGCCAGTGGGTGTTGTCTGTGGAATTACTCCAACAACCAACCCGACTTCAACAGCGATTTTCAAATCTTTGATTTCCTTGAAGACTCGTAATCCGATCATCTTTGCTTTCCACCCATCAGCTCAAGAATCTTCTGCTCATGCAGCGCAAATCGTTCGTGATGCAGCGATTGCAGCAGGTGCGCCTGAAAACTGTGTACAGTGGATTACAGCGCCATCGATGGAAGCAACTTCTGCACTTATGAACCACGAAGGGATTGCGACTATCCTTGCGACAGGTGGTAATGCAATGGTGAAGGCAGCTTATTCATGTGGTAAGCCAGCTCTGGGGGTTGGTGCCGGAAACGTACCAGCTTACGTGGAAAAATCAGCTAATATCCGTCAAGCAGCGCACGATATCGTTATGTCTAAGTCCTTTGACAATGGTATGGTCTGTGCTTCTGAGCAAGCCGTTATCATTGACAAGGAAGTTTATGATGAATTTGTAGCAGAGTTCAAATCTTATCATACTTACTTTGTAAATAAGAAAGAAAAAGCTCTGTTGGAAGAATTCTGCTTCGGTGCTAAGACTAATAGCAAAAACTGTGCCGGTGCTAAGCTCAATCCGGATATCGTTGGTAAGCCAGCTACTTGGATTGCAGAGCAGGCAGGCTTCAGTGTGCCAGAAGATACGAATATCTTGGCTGCAGAGTGTAAAGAAGTTGGTGAAAAAGAGCCGTTGACACGTGAAAAACTGTCACCTGTCATCGCTGTTCTCAAGTCTGAATCCCGTGAAGACGGTGTTGAAAAGGCTCGTCAAATGGTAGAATTCCATGGTCTTGGTCACTCAGCTGCTATCCATACAGCGGATGAAGAATTGACTAAGGAATTTGGTAAGGCTGTTCGTGCCATCCGTGTTATTTGCAACTCACCTTCTACTTTCGGCGGTATCGGAGATGTTTATAATGCCTTCCTGCCATCACTGACTCTGGGCTGTGGTTCTTATGGTCGCAACTCAGTTGGTGATAACGTTAGTGCTGTGAATCTCTTGAACATCAAAAAAGTAGGAAGACGTAGAAATAATATGCAATGGATGAAACTCCCTTCAAAAACTTACTTCGAGCGTGACTCTATCCAATATCTGCAAAAATGTCGTGATGTGGAACGTGTCATGATTGTAACAGACCATGCTATGGTAGAGCTTGGTTTCCTAGATCGTATTATCGAACAACTTGATCTTCGTCGGAATAAGGTTGTTTACCAAATCTTTGCAGACGTAGAGCCAGATCCAGATATCACAACAGTTGAACGTGGTACAGAGATTATGCGTACCTTCAAACCTGATACAATCATTGCGCTTGGTGGCGGTTCACCAATGGATGCAGCTAAAGTAATGTGGCTCTTCTATGAGCAACCAGAAGTGGACTTCCGTGACCTTGTGCAAAAATTCATGGATATCCGTAAACGTGCCTTCAAATTCCCGTTGCTTGGTAAGAAGACTAAGTTTATCGCAATCCCTACGACATCTGGGACAGGTTCAGAAGTAACACCATTTGCTGTTATCTCTGATAAGGCTAACAACCGCAAGTACCCAATCGCTGACTATTCTCTGACTCCAACTGTAGCTATCGTAGACCCAGCTCTGGTACTGACTGTTCCGGGATTTGTCGCAGCAGACACTGGTATGGACGTTCTAACTCACGCAACAGAAGCTTATGTATCTCAGATGGCCAGCGACTTTACTGATGGTTTGGCTCTCCAAGCGATCAAACTAGTCTTTGAAAATCTGGAAAGCTCTGTTAAGAACGCTGACTTCCATTCTCGCGAAAAGATGCACAATGCCTCTACTATCGCTGGTATGGCCTTTGCCAATGCCTTCTTGGGAATTTCCCACTCTATGGCCCATAAGATTGGTGCTCAGTTCCACACAATCCACGGTCGTACCAATGCGATCTTGTTGCCATACGTAATCCGCTACAACGGTACACGTCCAGCTAAGACAGCGACATGGCCTAAGTACAACTACTACCGTGCGGATGAGAAATACCAAGACATCGCTCGCATGCTCGGCTTGCCAGCTTCTACTCCAGAAGAAGGTGTGGAATCTTACGCAAAAGCTGTCTACGAACTTGGTGAGCGCGTAGGTATCCAAATGAACTTCAAAGCACAAGGTATCGACGAAAAAGAATGGAAAGAACATTCACGTGAATTGGCCTTCCTTGCCTATGAAGACCAATGTTCTCCGGCTAACCCACGCCTTCCAATGGTTGACCACATGCAGGAAATCATCGAAGACGCTTACTATGGCTACAAGGAACGCCCAGGACGCCGCAAATAAGCGGATAGCTCCCTAAATCAAGCATAAGACAATTCGTCGGTCATCCCCTACCCTTTGGCAGGGGATTTTTCTAGGTCTCTTAGCCAGACAAGACCTCTGGTCGAAGCGGAGCATAGAGACATGGATCCTGAGGAGAGGAGTGACGTGAGCTCTAGGTCTCTTAACGAAACACATAGCTAGGCAAGACGCTGGTCGAAGCTGAGCTTAGAGACATTGATGCTGAGGAGCGGAGTGACATGATCGCTAGGCCTCTTAACGAAAGGAGCTTGCTGGGATAAAAAGACGTAAACCTTCTGACTACTTGTGATTGAGTGAGCTTTTGTGCTAAGATAAGAGGACAATGGAAAAAAAGGAGAGCAATGTGATTTTTTTATCTTTATGGGCTGGGCTGTTGAGTGGTCTTTGCTGGTT
>CBDFAZ010000128.1:0-4837 GCA_965245685.1 uncultured Streptococcus sp.
ATTTGTAAAAAGGAATGAATATGACTGAATACAAAAATATTATCGTGACAGGTGGAGCTGGTTTTATCGGTTCTAACTTTGTCCACTATGTTTACAATAACTTTCCAGATGTCCATGTGACAGTGCTGGACAAACTGACTTACGCGGGAAATCGTGCCAATATTGAAGAAATTTTAGGTGACCGCGTTGAGCTGGTTGTTGGAGATATTGCTGATGCGGTCTTGGTAGACAAGCTGGCGGCTGAAGCTGATGCTATCGTTCACTACGCTGCAGAAAGCCACAATGATAACTCGCTCAATGATCCGAGTCCATTCATTCATACCAACTTCATCGGAACTTACACACTCTTGGAAGCGGCTCGTAAATATGACATTCGTTTCCACCATGTCTCAACTGATGAAGTCTATGGAGATTTGCCTCTGCGTGAAGATTTGCCGGGTCATGGCGAAGGACCAGGTGAGAAGTTTACTGCTGAAACCAAGTACAATCCAAGCTCGCCTTACTCATCAACCAAGGCAGCTTCAGACTTGATCGTCAAAGCTTGGGTGCGCTCATTTGGCGTTAAAGCAACGATTTCTAACTGTTCAAACAACTATGGTCCTTACCAGCACATTGAGAAGTTCATCCCGCGCCAGATCACCAATATCCTGAGTGGTATCAAGCCAAAACTCTACGGTGAAGGTAAAAACGTCCGTGACTGGATTCATACTAATGACCATTCATCAGGTGTTTGGACGATTCTGACTAAGGGACAAATCGGTGAAACTTACTTGATTGGTGCTGATGGTGAGAAGAATAATAAGGAAGTTCTGGAGCTGATTCTCAAGGAAATGGGACAGCCGGCTGACGCTTATGACCATGTGACAGATCGTGCCGGCCACGACCTCCGCTATGCCATTGATGCCAGCAAGCTTCGCGATGAGCTAGGATGGAGGCCAGAGTTTACCAACTTTGAAGCAGGTCTAAAAGAGACAATCAAGTGGTACACGGACAACCAAGACTGGTGGAAATCTGAAAAAGAAGCAGTCGAAGCCAACTATGCTAAGACTCAAGAAGTGATTAAATAAGAATAGGCTATCTATGATGAGCCTTGTAAAACTAGCGCTATGTGATTGAGAGGCTGGGATTATCTGTCCTAGCCTTTTCTCACAGGATTGTTAGCTTTTTAATATGTTTGTTACAGAAAATTATGCAAAAATAGTGTAAAATAAGATAAATCCTTTCTGTGTTTTTATCTAAAGGGATTTTCTCAAATTAAAGGAATACAAACATGAAAATGGTAAAAAGAGTAGTGGGAATTGCTTTGGTGCTGTTGCTTGCAGCGGTGCTATTTCTGGTTCCTGCATCTGTTAATCAAAGTGAACAATTAAAGAATGTTCAAGGCAGTGCTTCCTGGATGAGTATTATTGAGCCAGCTTTGAGCAATGCCAATGTGACGGCTCAGGGAGTCAGCACGGAAGTTTCTCTCAATAGCGTCCAGCTTAATCAGGTGCTCAAGTCTTCTCTGGCTGACTCTGAGAATCAGGAGCTGCTGAACAGTGTTTACAGTATTGAAGGTAATAAGCTACGCATCCAGTATCCAGTCAAACTGCTCTTCATTGACAGTAAGCTGGACCTAGAGGTGGATGTGACGGTGAGAGATAATGTCTTGCACATCACAATTGATAGTGCCAAGCTGGGCTCTCTTCCTATCCCTAAATCTTGGGTGACAGGCATGCTGAAGCAACAAATGCAGGCTTCTAATTCATCTATCACGACGGAGGGAGATAGTTTCCTTCTAGCTCTGCCGCAGAGTCAATTCAGCATTAACAAAATCAGCTTCCAGAACGGAGCTGCTAAAATCCAGTTCAGCATGGGTTATGGAATCTAAAAAAGAAAACTTCATTTGAGGAAGAAGGCTTCCGAATCAAATGGAGTTTTTATACTATTATTTGAACAATAGCATTGTGAGGGAAAAAAGATGCCTATTCCTAATATCCAGCAAGAGGAGTTGATTGTTATTGATGACAATCTGCGTTTGCGGACCTATGATGGCCAGTTTGAGTTGGCCTTGGACTGGTACCAAGATCCAGATATGATTTATATGATTGATGGCAGAAGAGACCCCTATCCGCCGGAGCGAATTCAAAGGATGTATGAATATCTTGCCAGGCAGGGTGAAGTGTATTTTATTGAAGTATGGGAGCAGGAGTGCTGGCTACCCATTGGGGATGTGACCTTTTGGCAAGATGATTTGCCGATTGTCATTGGAAAAGCGGACTACCGCGGGAAAGGCATTGGCAAGAAAGTTCTTTCTGCTTTGATACAGCGCGCACGCAATCTAGGCTATCAGAAACTAGCAGTTCAAGAAATTTATGATTTCAATCAGCTCTCTCGCATTTTGTTTGAGTCGCTTGGTTTCTATCCAACTCTTGCTAGGGAGAAAGGCAGGTCCTATACACTTGATTTGACCTTGCCCTTGGCACAGATTCAGCCCAGTCAGTTCTACCTTTCACGGGAAAAGCTGGACAGGATTAGCATTGATTTTGACCAACAAGAACTTGAAGCTTTACCTGTCAAGCGCATGGATGGCAAAATTTTCTTTACTGATGGACATAGCAGAGCCTTTAAGGCTTATCAGGCTGGCCTCTCTCATATCCCCATCTATTATGATAGGGATGAGCTTAACTGGGACTTTTATCGATACTGTCTTCAGGCTTGTCAAGAAAGAGGCATCTTCTCTATAGCTGATTTACAGAACCGCATCTTGTCCAAGGAAGACTATCAGACCAAATGGCTTGATTGGTGTAAGAGAGAAGCTAGAAAATTTGATAAGAGCTGATATCGCGGAGTTCTTGTGTTATAATAGATAAAAGGAATTAATATATCAAATCAGAGGTGAGATGATGCTTTATGAATTTTGTGCGGAAAATGTAACCTTGTTAGAAAAGGCTATGAAGGCGGGAGCCCAGCGGATTGAGCTCTGTGATAATCTGGCTGTCGGTGGTACGACGCCCAGCTACAGCGTAATTCAAGCAGCAGTTGACTTAGCCAAGCCTTACGGTGCGACTGTGATGACCATGATTCGGCCTCGGGGCGGTGATTTCGTTTACTCGGATCTTGAAATTGAGATTATGCTGGCAGATATCCAAAAAGCCAAGGAAGCCGGCAGTCAGGGAGTGGTTTTTGGTGTCTTGACGGAGAAGAACGAAATAGATGTTTCGAAGATGCAGCGCCTGCTAGAGGCTTGCAAGGGACTGGAAGTAGTCTTTCACATGGCTTTTGATGCGATACCGGCTGAATACCAGTTTGGCGAAATGGATTGGCTAATTGAGAACGGTGTCCAGCGAATTTTGACCCACGGAGGATCTGCTAATGAGCCGATTGAGGAGCATTTTGCTTGGCTGGACGAATTAATCGAGCATGCTGCTGATCGGATTGATATCATGCCGGGCGGTGGCATTCATCTGGGCAATCGTCAGGAAGTAATAGATAGTCTGGCAGTGGACCAGCTGCATGGAACTAAAATTGTATTTTAAGGAGGGGGAAGCTGCGCTAGCAGCGGCTAAGTAGATGTTGGAACTATTTGAAAAATACAAGGCTAATCCAGACAAGCTTCAGACTTACGGCTTTAAGGAGTCTGATGGAGCTTACCATTTTTCGCAGAAGATGATGAAGGGTGACTTTCGCTTGGAAGTAACTATCAGAGATGGGGAGCTGGACTATCAGGTCTTTGACTGTGAGACTGATGACGCCTATCTGCAGGTCAAGATGGAGCAGGTGACGGGGGAGTTTGTCGGTCAGGTTCGTGAAACTTGTCAGGAAGTACTGCTCGCTATCCGTCAGCACTGTTTTGACGAGATTGGCTTTCTCTATGAGCAGAGTAAGCGACTGCGGGATCACGCGGCTGAGGTTTATCAGGGGCAAATAGAGTATCTCTGGGAGAAATCTTCCAGAAAGAGCTCGACTAAAGCAGGGGTTTTCCGCCACCAGGACAGTAAGAAATGGTACGGAGCCTTTCTGACCACAGACTGGTCTAAGTTTGAAGCAGAGCGAAGCGGCGCTATTGAGGTGCTGAATGTTAAGAATAACCACGTGGCAGAGTTGATTCAGAAAAAGGGGATTTACCCGGCCTTTCACATGAATAAGAAATATTGGCTCAGTCTGCCCTTGGATGATAGCCTGAGCGATCAGGAAATCTTTGATTTACTGGCTGTTAGTTACCAGCTGACCAGTAAAAAATAGAATCGAAGCACAGCGCTCCAATCCGCTGTGTTTCATTTTTCCTCAAAAAACAGTATAATAAAAAGAATAGTAAGAATTGGAGAAATTATGAACCTCATTAGAAAATTAGTATGGTTTTTTAAGTTGGAAAAGCGGCGCTATATCATCGGTATCTTGGCCTTGTCCTTGGTCAGTGTCTTCAATCTGATACCGCCTAGAGTCATCGGTCAGGTTATTGACCGAATTACTAGCAAACATTTGACTTCTCAAGAGCTGCTCCTTAATTTGCTGTTGCTGATTGCTTCAGCTTTTATCATGTACGGCCTGCGCTATGTCTGGCGCCTTTATATCTTAGGGACGTCCAATAATCTGGGACGAATTCTGCGCTCTCGATTGTTCGAGCACTTTACTCACATGTCTCCTTCTTTTTATCAGAAATACCGAACAGGGGATTTGATGGCTCATGCGACCAACGATATCAATGCAGTTGTCAGTCTGGCTGGTGGCGGTGTCATGTCAGCTGTGGATGCTTCTATTACAGCCCTGGTGACCCTGCTGACCATGTTTTTCATTTTGGACTGGCGTCTGAGTTTGATTGCCATTGTGCCCATGCCCTTCTTGTCGTGGGGCACGG
>CBDFAZ010000129.1:0-4730 GCA_965245685.1 uncultured Streptococcus sp.
CAGGCAGTTGACCTTTAGACAGGCCGATGAGGCGGTGCAGACGGAAATCCTTAATAACCTTAATAGAACGGAGTTGGGTCAGTGGTCTTTCCGCTATGAGTACAGCCATTTTTCTATTAAATTGAGCAAAGAAGTGCAAGGCTTAACTAGCATTGACATTCCTTTGTCCAGCTTTTATGACCAAATCAATGCGGACTATCTGACTGGCGATGACTTGGCAGCTTATCAGAGTTTTGAGGCTAAGAAGCATGTGAAGATGGTTGCTCTGACCTTTGATGACGGTCCAGATCCTAAGACAACACCGCAGGCTCTGGATATCCTCAAGAAATATGGTGCCAAGGCGACCTTCTTTATGGTTGGTCAAAACATTGCTGGTAATGAATCTATTGTCAAGCGCGTGCACAATGAAGGTCATCAGATTGGGATTCATACCTGGGACCATCCAGTCTTAACCAAACTACCTCTGGAGACAGCCCAAAAAGAAATCCTTGATACCCAGACCGCTATTAACAATGTCATAGGCATCAAGCCGACGATTACGCGGCCTCCTTATGGAGCTATTAATGCTACAATCCAAAATTCGGTTGACCAGTCCTTTATCATGTGGAATGTAGACAGTCTAGACTGGAAGACACGCAATACTAAAGCCATTATGCAAGAGATTGCTAAAACCCAGCCAGGCTCAATTATTCTCATGCATGATATTCACCAGACCAGCATTGACGCTCTGCCAAGTGTCCTCGAGTATCTGAAGAGTAACGGATATACTCTGGTGACGGTCGATGAGCTACTGGAGGGTCAGCTAGAGCCTCATCGTATTTATTACGGCAGAGACTAAGACAGTCCTTGGGTTTAGATTTTTGAAATTCTTGTTGCTAATAAGTAAAAAAAGCTTTGGAAATCTAATGTTTCCAAATCTTTTTAGTTTAACTCGTTACATAAAGTTCTTGATTTTTTAATACAATTTCACGAACGGAGGCGTATTTTTTCAATGTCTTCAGTTCTTCTGGATGGCTGATGAGAGTGATAACATAGCCCTCCTTGCCCATGCGGCCGGTTCGGCCAGAGCGGTGGGTATAGGTTTCTAAATCGCGCGGAAGCTCATAGTTGACGACACATTCTAGCGAGTCAATATCTATGCCGCGAGCAACCAAGTCAGTGGCTAGCAGGAGAGTGATCCGATGTTCTTTGAACTTATCCAGAATAACCTTACGGAACTTAACGTTGACATCGCTGGCAAGAGAAACGGCATTGGCTTCACGATACTGGAGTTTTTCCTCAGCGCTTCCTAGGTCTGATAAAGCGTTGAAGAAGACCAGTCCACGGAAATCTTCAACATTGGATAACTTGCGGAGTAACTCCACCTTATCACGTTTTTCGACTTGCATGTAAAAGTGTTGAATATTGTCCAAAACTTGGTCGTCAATGCTGATTTCTAGAGTGTTTTCAGCGATTTTATCGTGATCAAACTTAGCGGTGGCGCTCATATATACCAGCTGGTGGTCACGAGGTGCATAGTGAGTGATTTTATCTACAAAGTGATACTGAGAATCGCTGAGCAGCTGGTCAAATTCGTCCAAAATGATGGTTTCGACATTCATCATCTTGATTTTCTTGAGCTTGACCAATTCGAAAATTCGCCCAGGCGTTCCGATGATAATCTCCGGACCTTTCTTAAGGCGCTCAATCTGTCGCTTCTGGCTGGAGCCGGAGAGCAGGAGCTGGGCTGTCAGTCCTAAAGGCTCCGCCCAAGTCTTGCAGACCTCAAAAATTTGTCCAGCCAACTCAGTATTAGGAGCTAAAATCAAGAGCTGTTGTGCTTTTTTAGGTTTCAGTTTGAGCAGACTGGGAAAGAGATAGGCCAGAGTTTTACCAGTACCAGTTGGACTGATTCCCAGCACCGTGTCGCCTGCAGAAATAGGCTCAAACATCTTCTCTTGAATAGCTGTCAAATCTTCAAAGCCAAGCTGAGCCAGCTGATTTTGCCAGCTCGGGGGAAATTGTTCCTTAATCATCATCGACCTCAAATCTAATGCCAGCGTCCTTGCGCATGGCAAATAAGCTTTCATGAACAGCCGCTGCCGCATTCAACCATTTCTCATAATCCGCATCCTGTCCGCCCTTGAGCACTCGCACGAAAGCTTGAGCTTCTTCCAGCATGGTGTGGGAAGCACGCTTGATAGGCAGTATCTCCTCTTGCCCTTTCAGACTTTGGAAAATAGCAGAGCTGATAAATTCAATCCCGTCTAAAGTCAGAGTTCCTTGATCGGTGTAAATCTCTGCAGGCAGATTGCTGTTTATATTTTTACCGGCCTGAATCTGAACTTGAAAATCTGGATAGATGAGACAGCCGGCGCCATTTAAATCAATCGTATTGGCTAGCTGCTGGGCGCTGTAGCGAGCGAAGCGAGGATGGCCGAAAAGTCTGATAGCCGCATAGATAGGATAGACACCCAGATCCATCAAAGCGCCGCCAGAAAACTTAGCTGAGAAAACATTGGGCTGCTCTCCCGCAAGCAGAGCCTGCATTTTAGAAGAATACTTGGCATAGGTGAAGTTGGCTCCTAAGACGGTCTTGTCCTTGAGGAAATCACTAATCGTATCAAAGGCCTGCTCATGATAGTTGCGGGCAGCTTCAAAGAGATAGACTTGGTGCTCGTCAGCCAGCTTGATCAATTCCCGCCATTCTTTGGGACGGGAAACTGCCGGCTTTTCGACAATGACATGCTTACGAGCCAGAATAGCTACCTTAGCATGATTGAAGTGCAGGCTGTTAGGACTGGCTATGTAGACGACATCTATGTCAGACGAGAGAAAGTCCAACATCTCCGTAAAAAGAGCTGTATTTTCATAGTTTTGCACAAAGCGCTCAGCAGAAGCCAGAGTCCGAGAGTAGACAGCTGCCAACTGATAGTCGCCTGTTGAGTGAGCGGCCTTGATGAACTCATGAGAAATAGAACCTGTTCCGATGATTCCAAGTTTGAACATAAAAACCTCCTTTTTTCTATTTTTAAGCATGTACTTTTTTTATTTTAGCTCTTTCATTATAACATGAATTGCGGTAAAATAGATAACATAACAAGAGATGGAGCTTATAATGCAAAATAGACCTATTATTATTGGTGTGACTGGTGGTTCCGGAGGCGGAAAGACCAGTGTTTCTCGAGCAATTTTGGCTAATTTTCCAAATGAAAATATTGCCATGATTGAGCATGACTCCTACTATAAGGATCAGACGCATCTGACTTTTGAAGAGCGGGTGAAGACCAACTATGACCATCCTTTTGCCTTTGATACGGACCTGATGATTGAGCAGATTAAGGAGCTCTTGGCTGGTCGTCCAGTGGACATTCCCACTTATGACTATACGGAGCATACCCGCAGCAAAAAGACCTATCGTCAGGAGCCTCAGGATGTTTTCATCGTTGAGGGGATTTTGGTTTTAGAGGATCAGCGCCTGCGGGATTTGATGGACATTAAGATCTTTGTGGACACAGATGATGATGTTCGGATTATCCGTCGGATTAAGCGGGATATGGAAGAGCGTGGCCGCAGTTTGGATAGTGTTATTGAGCAGTATTTGGGTGTGGTTAAGCCGATGTATCATCAGTTCATAGAGCCGACCAAGCGCTATGCGGATGTCATCATTCCAGAGGGAGCTTCTAACAAGGTGGCTATTGACCTGATTACGACCAAGATTGAAAAAATCCTTAAGGAAGCCAGAGAAGGCTAGCACACGTAGTTTTCTGCTCTGTCATTTGAGGAAATAAATAGTTGTCAATCTGGTGAATCGCAGTAGCTGCAAGATTTTTGAAATGTAATCTAGCAAGGGGAAGTGGACGGACTGAAATCTAGGATTTTCGGAGTCTGGTCACTCCCCTATTTTGTAGGTGGTTTATGAAACAATTTGTAAAAAGAGAGTTTCACTCTCGTTCAAAATTTTTTGCCTGCCTCTTGACCTTTTGTGCAGGATTTATCGACGCCTATACCTTCATTGAGAGGGGAGGGACCTTGGTGGCAGGTCAGACGGGAAACGTCGTTTTCCTTTCGGTTGAGCTCATCAATCAGGAGACAAGAGGAATCGAAGTGAAATTGGCAACTATGTTGGCTTTTATGCTGGGTATTTTTCTGATGACTGTTTTTCAGCATCATTTTGAGCATTCTTGGAGCAGGCTGTCCAGTGTTTTTCCTTTGATATTGACGACAGTTATCGCTGGATTTTTGCCAGCAAATGTGCCCTATCTCTATATTGTGCCACCACTGGCTTTCTGTATGGGACTGGTTGCGACAGCCTTTGGCGAGGTGGATGGCATTGTCTATAACAACTCCTTTATGACGGGGAATATCAAGAAAACCATGGTAGCCTTTGGTAACTATACTCGAAACAAGAAAGGGAAAGATTTGAAAGAAGGCCTTTTCTTTGTAGCCCTATTGGCAAGCTTTGTAGTCGGAGCCATCATCTCTACCTATCTGATTCAATTTTACCTCTTGAAGACCATCTGGCTTGTTTCCCTGATTCTAACAGCCTTTCTCCTTTTCCGAGGCATTCAGTATGCGAGGAGATGAAAATTAGTTAATGCCAATGAAGCTTGTGTAATAAGATTATAAAATGAATAGAAAGAAGAATAGCTAGAAAGAATATGAGAAAAATAATTTTTATAGGGCAGAGTGGTGATAAAGCCGTCTACTATAATACGCGAACAAAAGAGGCTCTGGCAGCCGATAAGAGT
>CBDFAZ010000130.1:0-4705 GCA_965245685.1 uncultured Streptococcus sp.
CAACTGAGTCCTTTGCCGGCTACAGCGACTGGAGATGAGTTTTATATTGACGGTCAGCTGCAAAGCCCGGCAGAACATGCCAAAATCAGTAAGATAATTGACCGTTTCCGCTCTCTAGAAGATGGTTTTGTCCGAGTTGATACCAGCAACAATATGCCAACAGCAGCGGGTCTGTCTTCCAGCTCCAGCGGTCTGTCTGCCCTCGTCAAGGCCTGCAATGCTTATTTTCAGACGGGCTATCAGACGCAAGAGCTGGCCCAGCTGGCTAAGTTTGCTTCAGGGTCATCTGCTCGGTCTTTCTTTGGTCCGCTAGCAGCCTGGGATAAGGACAGCGGGGCCATCTATCCAGTCAAGACGGATTTGAAATTAGCCATGATTATGCTAGTTCTGCACGATGAGAAAAAGCCCATTTCCAGCCGTGACGGTATGGAGCTCTGTGCTAAAACTTCCACGATTTTCCCAGATTGGATTACCCAGTCTGCCTTGGATTATCAGGCTATGCTGGGTTATTTACGGGACAATGATTTTGCCAAGGTGGGCCAGCTGACGGAAGAAAATGCTCTTCGGATGCATGCCACGACAGAAAAAGCTTATCCGCCCTTTTCTTATCTGACAGAGGAGTCTTACCAGGCTATGGATGCTGTCAGAAAGCTGCGGGAGCAGGGCGAGCGTTGCTACTTTACCATGGACGCGGGACCAAATGTCAAGGTGCTCTGCTTGGAGGAAGACCTAGACCATCTGGTGGCTATTTTTGAGAAGGACTACCGGCTTATCGTCTCCAAAACAAAGGACTTGTCAGATGAAAGCTAGTGCAAGAGTCCAAACCTGCGGCAAGCTCTATCTGGCGGGTGAATATGCAGTGCTGACGGCCGGCCAGCCGGCCATTATCAAGGCCATTCCCATCTATATGACGGGGGAAATCCAAGCGACGTCTGCCTATCGCTTGACATCAGATATGTTTGAACACAGCTCTAACCTAGAGCCAGACCCTGATTATGCCTTGATTCAGGAGACGATAGGGGTTATGGACACTTATTTGCTAGCCTTAGGCTACCAACTTCAGCCTTTTTCTTTGAAGATTTGCGGGAAGATGGAAAAAGATGGCAAGAAGTTCGGGATTGGCTCCAGCGGTAGTGTTGTTGTTCTAACTCTCAAGGCTATGGCAGCACTTTACGAGCTGGACCTAGAGCCGAAGCTGCTCTTTAAGCTGGCTTCCTACGTCCTCCTCAAGTGCGGAGACAATGGCTCCATGGGAGATCTA
The DNA here is from genome assembly GCA_965245685.1 of uncultured Streptococcus sp. Taxonomy (GTDB): domain Bacteria; phylum Bacillota; class Bacilli; order Lactobacillales; family Streptococcaceae; genus Streptococcus. The sequence goes on from CBDFAZ010000130.1 coordinate 1,262, forward strand.
GCCTGCATTGTCTATGAAGATCTGATTTATTACCGATCTTTTGATAGAGAGCTGGTCCGCAAGCGCATGGACAAAGTTGATTTACAGCAATTACTAGCAGAGGATTGGGGCTTTGAAATTCGCAGCATTAAGTCTGGCTTAGCCATGGATTTTCTAGTTGGCTGGACCAAGCAGCCGGCGATTTCTAAGGACTTGGTCAATCAGGTCAAGTCAGCTATTTCAGAGTCCTTTTTGACAGGTAGTAGGATACAGGTTGATGCTTTTGAGAGAGCTTTATTAGCAGGAGAGAAGCTTGCTATTCAGTCTAGTCTGGAAAAGGCTAGCCTGCTCTTAGAAAGGCTCAGCCCAGCTATTTATATAGACAGGCTGAAAGTCTTAAAAGAAGCGGCAGAGGGACTGAACTGTGTGGCTAAGAGCAGTGGTGCCGGCGGTGGTGACTGCGGGATTGCTCTCAGCTTTGATGCCACATCTAGCAACCAACTAATTCAAGCCTGGCGAGAAGCTGGCATTGAGCTATTATACAGAGAAAGGATGGGCCATGATGAGCCAGAATCGTAAGGATGACCATATAAAATACGCTTTAGAGCAGAGTCCGGGTTACAACAGTTTTGATGAAATGGAACTGGTTCACCGTTCTCTGCCCAAGTATGATTTGGCAGAGATAGACCTATCTACTCACTTTGCTGGCCGTGACTGGGAGTTTCCTTTTTACATCAATGCCATGACTGGCGGCAGCAAAAAAGGCGGTCAAGTCAATGAAAAGCTGGCTCAAGTAGCTGAAAGTTGCGGCCTTCTTTTTGTAACTGGCTCTTACAGCGCAGCCTTGAAAAATCCTTCTGATCCTTCCTATCGGGTGGCGGCTGGTCGGCCTAATTTATTGCTGGCTACCAATATCGGCTTGGACAAGCCTTATCAAGCAGCCCAACAGGCAGTAGCAGATTTGCATCCCCTCTTTTTGCAGGTCCATGTCAATCTCATGCAGGAATTGCTGATGCCAGAGGGCGAGCGGGAGTTTCGCTCTTGGCGCCAGCACTTGACTGATTATAGTCAGCGGCTGGATCTTCCTCTAATTCTTAAAGAAGTTGGCTTTGGAATGGATCGATCTACTGTCGAAGAAGCGCGCTCCTTGGGGATTCAGACTTTTGATATTTCCGGCCGGGGCGGCACTAGCTTTGCCTATATTGAAAATCAGCGGGGTGGCAATCGTGACTATCTAAATGATTGGGGTCAATCTACTCTGCAGAGCCTGTTGGCGCTTCAGCCATTGCGCGATGAGGTCGAACTCTTGGCTAGTGGAGGTGTCCGCCATCCTTTGGATATGATCAAAGCCTTGATCTTAGGAGCCAAGGCGGTCGGCCTTTCTCGTACCATGCTGGAGTTGGTGGAAAATCACTCAGTGGAAGAGGTTATTGAGATTGTAGAAGGCTGGAAATCAGATCTGCGCCTCATCATGTGCGCCCTGTCCTGCCGAAACTTGCAAGAACTAAAGAGTGTACCCTATCTACTCTACGGTCGGCTGAAAGAAGCTCAGGAACAGATTAAATAGCATAAAGACATACAAAAAAGGCCATCAAGGCCTTTTTACTTGTTCTGTTTTCGTAAGTCAGCTAGTATATCTTGAGCAGCAGCTAGGTTGAAAGTCTTCATAGTTGTTAAGCGACTGACTATAGCAGCAATTTCTTCGTCCTGGGCTCCAGCTTGTAATGCTAAAGATTTGGCTTGCAATTTCATGTGTCCGGCTTGGATGCCAGTGCTGACCAGGGCTTTGAGGGCAGCGAAATTTTGCGCCAATCCGACTGAAACGATGAGGGAAGCCAAGTCCTTGGCCTGAGGCTGCCCTAGCAAGTCAAAGCTGGCTGCCACTGCTGGATTGAGACCGATGGAGCCTCCCTTAGTCGCAATGGGCATGGGCAGGGTCATCTGACCACGAAGCTGGCGTGTGACTGGGTCTGCCGTCCAAGTAGAGAGGCTGCGGTAGCTTCCTTCTCGGCTGGCATAGGCATGGGCACCAGCTTCTATAGCCCTCCAGTCATTTCCAGTAGCTAGCACCAAAGCATCAATGCCATTAAAGATGCCTTTATTGTGGGTAGCTGCCCGGTAAGGGTCGACCTGGGCTAATTTGCTAGCTAGCTGCATCTTATCGGCAAGCAGCTCCGCCTCAGCCTTATCCCGGCTGAGAAAGCGATAGTCGATGACACAGCGGGCTGTTACCAGGCTATCTGTTGCATAGTTTGACAGGATAGCCATCAGACTCTTACCGCCAGTCAGCTCTTCCAGAGAAAGGGTAAGGGCCTCCAGCATAGTGTTGAGCATATTGGCTCCCATGGCTTCCTGCGTATCCACAGATAGATAGAAAATGAGGAAGTCTTCCTTTGGCTCCAGCCACAAATCTCTAGCTCCGCCACCACGGGCAACAATCGATGGATAGGCTTGGTTGGCCTGTTCCAGCAACTCTTTCTTTTTTTTGAGAACATCTTTGATGGCTTGGTCAACCTTTTCAACCTGATAGAGTGCAATCTGCCCAATCATCTGGCGTTTGTGAATCTCGGTTTCAAATCCGCCTGAACGTTTGATAATCTTAGCTGCAAAGCTAGCCGCTGCTACCACAGATGGCTCTTCAGTCACAAAAGGAACTTGATAGGTCTTGCCATCCACCAGAAAGTCTGGCACCAGAGAGTAGGGCAGGGCCAGAGTGGCCAGTACATTTTCACTCATCTGGTTGGCTGTTTCCAGAGGCAAAGTCTCTTGGCTTTCTAGCAGCTGCCAATGTTCATCTTGTAAAAGTTCCTTTTCTTTCAGCATCTGCAGCCGTTCAGCAGGAGTTTTTTTGGAAAATCCAGTCCAGTTTACTTTCATGATGATTTCTCAACTTTGATATACTTACGCTGGTGATCTGTAATTTCCGCCAGAGCAAAGCTTTGTTCCTCATAGCCAGAGAAGCTGGCATTGCCTTTCGCATCCAGCTCAGCTTCTTCAAAAAAGATGCGCTCGTAGTCTGCGATGGAAAGAGCCTGACGCTGGTCTAATTCCTCTAGGCGTGTCTTGGATAGATGCTTTTCATAGCCTTCTACCAAATTCGCACTGAAGATTTCAGAGACAGCTCCGCTGCCATAGCCGAAAAGAGCAATCCGATCTCCGGCTTTGAGGTTGTCGGAGTTTTCTAAAAGAGACAGGAGGCCTAGGAAGAGGGAGCCTGTATAGATATTTCCAACTTTCTGACTGTAGAGAATAGAGGCTTCAAAATTCTCTCTGAGCTGGTCTTGCTGCTCTTGGGGCAGGCTTTTATCCATGATTTTATTGAGACCTTTGAGAGCCAATTTTGGATAAGGCAGGTGGAAGCAGTAGGCCGCAAAATCTTTGAGAGCCAGCTTGTGGCGTTTTTGGTACTCCGTCCAAGTTGTCTTTAAGCTATCCAGATACTGCTGGGTTGAATAGAGGCCGTTG
>CBDFAZ010000131.1:0-4676 GCA_965245685.1 uncultured Streptococcus sp.
TGACGACTGGGATAATGAAGATGATATATAGAAAGTAAACATGACTAAAGGATTTCAATACAGTATTCTAGCGTCAGGATCAAGCGGTAACTGTTTCTATCTGGAAACAGATCAAAAGCGGATTCTGGTTGACGCTGGCTTATCAGGCAAGAAAATTACGAGTTTGCTGGGCGAAATTGGCCGCAAGCCTGAGGATTTGGATGCCATTTTAGTGACCCATGAGCACAAGGACCACATTCATGGTGTTGGTGTGTTGGCTCGCAAGTATAATTTAGATATTTATGCTAATGAGGCTACTTGGAAGGCTATGGAAAAGGACTTGGGCAAGCTGGATGCTAGTCAAAAGCATATCTTTGAGTTAGGCAAGACCAAGACCTTTGGAAACTTGGATGTGGAGAGCTTTGGTGTCAGTCATGATGCAGCTTGTCCACAATTTTACCGTTTTATGAAGGATGACAAGAGTTTTGTCATGCTGACGGATACAGGCTATGTCAGTGACCGGATGGCTGGGATTATCGAAAATGCTGACGGGTACCTGATTGAGAGCAACCATGATATTGAAATTCTTCGCAGCGGTGCTTACCCTTGGAGTCTCAAGCAACGGATTTTGTCGGATATGGGCCACCTGTCCAATGAAGATGGAGCAGAGACCATGATTCGGACTCTGGGCAATCGCACCAAGCGAATCTATCTGGGACATCTCAGTAAGGAAAATAATATCAAGGAATTGGCTCATATGACCATGGTCAATCAACTGGCTCAAGCTGATATGGCGGTTGGCCACGACTTCCAGGTCTATGATACCTCGCCTGATACCGCGACGCCTTTGACGAGTATTTAAACACTAGACCGAAAGGTTTGGTTTTCTTGCTCTAGTGCGGTATCCATTAAATATTTAAAAAGCAAGGGTTTTTATTTTGCAAAGGAGCTTGTATGCGGCCAATTTACTTTGTGGTAGGTCTACTATCTTTAGGGTTGGGAGTTTTGGGGATTTTTCTGCCTCTCCTGCCAACGACACCATTTCTTCTCTTGTCCATTGCCTGCTTTTCGCGCAGTTCCAAGCGCTTTGAGAATTGGCTCTATCATACAAAGATGTATCAGACCTATGTGGCAGATTTTCGAGAGACGGGAACGATTTCCAAGGAGCGTAAGAAAAAGATTATCGTTTCCATCTATGTCTTGATGGGGATTTCCATTTTTCTAGCACCTATTATTTGGGTTAAGATTGGACTGTTTGGTCTGACTGTTTTTATCACCTATTATTTGTTTAAAGTAATTCCGGATAAGGAATAGAAATCGCTGTCAGCAGGTGCGTTTGCGCCTGTTTTTTGTTATAATAGAGACTGTATATCTTTGGAAAGGAAAAGGTATCATGCTGCTTATCTGACTGAAGTCAGCATGATGTAAAATAGTAATGGAAAATTTGAAAAAAGCATTGCTGGAGCAGTTTGACTTGGTCTTCTCTGATGAGACCTTGTTGGAAACGGCTTTTACCCATACGAGCTATGCCAATGAGCACCGCCTCTTAAAAATTACACACAATGAGCGCTTGGAATTTTTAGGAGACGCTGTTCTGCAACTGATTATTTCGGAGTATCTGTATACCAAGTATCCTAAGAGACCAGAGGGCGACTTATCCAAACTGCGTTCCATGATTGTTCGGGAGGAGAGCTTGGCAGGCTTTGCCCGTGATTGTCAATTTGATCAGTTTATCAAGCTGGGACGCGGTGAGGAGAAGTCTGGCGGCCGGAATCGTGATACGATTTTAGGTGATTTGTTCGAGGCCTTTTTAGGCGCCTTGCTCTTGGATAAAGGTGTGGAAGCAGTCAAAAGCTTTCTCTATCAAGTCATGATTCCCAAGGTGGAAGCGGGAGATTTTGAGCGGGTGACGGACTATAAGACCAAGCTGCAGGAGTTGCTGCAGATTAATGGTGATGTGGAAATTGCCTATCAGGTCGTCTCTGAAACAGGGCCGGCTCATTCCAAAAATTTCGAGGTGGCTGTTCTCATCAATGGCCGCAAGTCCGGTCAAGGCCAGGGGCGTTCTAAAAAGCTGGCCGAGCAGGAAGCTGCTAAAAACGCATTTGAAAAGGAAAGTTCTTCATGTTTTTAAAGGAAATTGAAATTCAGGGCTTCAAGTCATTTGCTGACAAGACCAAGGTTGTCTTTGATCAGGGAGTGACAGCGGTTGTTGGGCCAAATGGTTCTGGCAAGTCCAATATTACGGAGAGCCTGCGCTGGGCCTTGGGAGAGTCTAGTGTAAAAAGTCTGCGGGGCGGCAAGATGCCCGATGTGATTTTTGCGGGAACAGAAACCCGCAAGCCACTAAATTACGCATCAGTGGTAGTGGTTCTGGACAACAGTGACCAATTTATCAAGGATGCTGCTAATGAGATTCGGGTGGAGCGCCACATTTACCGCAGCGGTGACAGCGAGTATAAGATTGACGGAAGAAAAGTCCGTCTGCGCGATGTCCATGATCTCTTCATGGATACAGGGCTGGGACGAGATTCCTTCTCCATCATTTCCCAAGGGAAAGTCGAAGAAATCTTTAACAGCAAGCCAGAGGAACGCCGGGCAATTTTTGAAGAAGCGGCTGGAGTGCTTAAGTATAAGACACGCCGCAAAGAAACGGAAAGCAAGCTTAGTCAGACTCAGGATAATCTGGACCGTCTGGAAGACATTATCTACGAGCTGGAGAGCCAGGTCAAGCCCTTGGAGAAGCAGGCTGAAACTGCTAAGCGCTTCTTGAGTCTGGATGGCCGGCGCCGAGAGCTTTACTTGGATGTTTTGGTCGCTCAGTTGACAGCTAACAAGGAAAGGCTGACCAAGGCTGAAGAAGATTTAACGAATATCCAGCAGGAGCTAGCTTCCTACTACAGCAAGCGCGACGAGCTGGAAGTTGAAAATCAAACCTTGAAGGCCAAGCGCCATGAGCTCAATCAAACTTTATCTGATGATCAGGCTAGTTTGCTGGAATTGACCCGCTTAATCAGTGATTTGGAGCGTCAGATTGATCTTTCTAAGCTGGAGTCCAGCCAGGCAGCGACGAGCCGTCGGGAAAATGAAGAACGTTTGGCCACTCTGTCAGAAAAACTTTCTCAGATAGAAAGCAACATAGAAGCCAAGCAAGCAGAATTGAGCCAAATAGCTGCCCAACTGAGTGACAATGAGCAGTCTATCGCTGCTTTGGAAGCAGAATTAGCAGACTTTTCAGACGATCCGGACCAGCTGATTGAACATCTGCGTGAGCAGTATGTTAAGCTCATGCAGGAAGAGGCAAATCTTTCTAATGACTTGACTTCTCTGGAGAGCCAGCTGGCTAGCGAGCTTAAATTGGCTGAGAGCAAGAAGGCAGACTATGCTAAGCTGCAGGCTGATTTGGAAGCTAGCCAGACTCAGGAGCAGGCTGGTTTGGAGGAGTTGGAAATTGCTCGCCAAGCCCTCAAGAATCTACTGGCCGACTACCAGAGTCAGGTTCAGTTGGTAGAGAAGCTAGAGGCAGATTATAAACATCAGCAGACTAAGATGTTTGAGCTTTTGGACGACCTCAAAAACAAGCAGGCGCGTTCCAATAGTTTGGAAGCCATTCTTAAAAATCACAGTAATTTCTATGCTGGAGTCAAGAGTGTACTGCAGGAAGCAGGTCGACTGGGTGGTATTGTAGGAGCAGTTAGCGAAAATCTTAGCTTCGATCCCCACTATCAGACAGCGTTGGAAATTGCCTTGGGAGCCAGCAGTCAGAACATTATCGTGGAAGATGAGGCTGCTGCGACTCGGGCTATCGAATTTCTGAAGAAAAATCGGGCTGGGCGGGCAACCTTCCTGCCTTTAACAACCATTAAGCCGCGTCAGCTGCCTGACCATAACCATGCTACGATTGAAAAAAGTGCTGGTTTTCTGGGACTGGCTTCTTCCTTGGTCAGCTATGAGTCATCGTTAGACAGCATTTTTCAAAATCTGCTGGGAACGACCGCTATTTTTGATACAGTGGAGCATGCCCGAGCAGCAGCTCGCCAAGTACGCTATCAGGTTCGCATGGTGACTTTGGATGGAACAGAGCTTCGGACTGGCGGTTCTTATGCTGGTGGTGCCAACCGCAATAACAATACTATCTTTATCAAGCCGGAGCTAGATGCTTTGCTTGAGGAGATTAAGCAGAAAAATGTCAGCTTGAAAGAGCAGGAAGAAGCAGTGCAAATTCTGCAAAACCAGCTAAGTCAGGCTAAGCAGGTATTGGAACAAATCAAGACAGACGGTGAGCAGGCTCGCTTGGCTGAGCAAAAGGCTAATCTAGCCTATGAACAGTTGGCCAAGCGCGTAGAAGAGCTTACAAGTCTGAAAAATCTACAGGAACAAGAGTTGGCTGGTCAATCTGCTTTGGATATTTCAGAAGAGAAAGACCGACTGCAGACCCGCTTGACTGAGATTGAGCAAGAAAAAACGGACATCACTGCAGAAATAGAGCAGGTTAAGTCGAACAAAGATGCAGTTCAGGCTCGCTTTGAAAAGCTTTCCTCTCGTCTGGCTGAACTCAAGCTCCAGCGAACAGAGTTGACCTCCAACCAACGCTTTGAAAAGAATGACTTGGAGCGTCTGTCCGAGGAAAAAGCCAGCCTTGCAAAAGAGCAGGCGACCTTGGAACTCTTGATGGAGCAAAAGGAGCAGTCCAGCTT
>CBDFAZ010000132.1:0-4607 GCA_965245685.1 uncultured Streptococcus sp.
ATACAGAACTAAATCCTTTCAATAATTAATTGTCTAACTTTTTGGGGTCAGTACATTTCATCCTCTTTTTTTATGTTGAAAAGCAGATATTAATCATGAATTTGCGCCCAGACTTGGGTCAGGTAAAAGACAAAGCTGGCTGCCAGATTAGCCGTATGGTTGTCTATATCGTGAGGCGGAGAGACTTCGACGATATCAAAGCCAATCAACTTGCCTGAAGCGGCGATGTGCTGGAAGACCAGAACAGCCAGATTGGGATCCACACCGAGCGACTGAATGGCACTGACACCAGGAGCAGAACCGACAGCAAAGCAGTCAATGTCAATGGTCAAATAGACCTGTTCCTTGTTAGCTAGAAAGGCATCGACCACCTTGAAGACTTCCTTATGGCCCATTTGGTAGATATCCAGTCCAGTCAAAAACTGAATGGCCTTGGATCTGGCTACAAAGTCAAAGAGAAAGAGATTGTTATTGTGCTCTTGAATTCCTAGGATAAGATAGTTAAAGATTTGCTCTTGGGCAAGGGTGTCATCAAACATCTGGCGAAAACCAGTACCGGAGTTAGGGCCAGTCAGATCATAAGGGCGCAAATCAAAATGGGCATCCATATTGATAACGGCCAAGTCTTGGTCAGGTGCTAGTGACGACTTGAGGCCTAAATAGTGACCATAGGCTGTTTCGTGACCACCTCCTAGGACAATAGGCCGGAGATTGAGCTCTCGCAGGCGTTTGACTGCCCGAGCCAGGCTTTGCTGTAGCTGCTCCAGAGAGCGGTTAGGACCATCAATATCACCAACATCAAAGACTCGGACATTTCTACCCAGATGCCAAGGGAGCTTGGCCAGCTGGGTTCGGATAGCTTGTGGTCCTTCGACAGCCCCCACTCGGCCATGGTTGATATAGACCCCTTTGTCACTCTTGAAGCCAATCAAGGCAAAGTTGACGCCGTCAAAGGGTTTTAAGTTGGGGTCATTTAAGTCCAAAAACTCAATAACCATCCCCCATTTGGCAGCATATAAATCATCATCCAGTCTCTTATGATAGTAGCTGTTATCTAATTGGTAATAATCTTCTAACATAATCTTTTCCTTTTCCATAACGATACTTGCGACTTTATTATAAGAGTTTCCACAAAGCCTGTCAATGACTTTTGGCGGGAAAAGAAGCCCAGCTGCATGAGAGTGGGCTTCTTAGGTTAGCTTTTTTACAGAGCCATCAGCTTTAGAACTGAATGCTCAAGTCTACAGCCTTTTCAACTGCTGCTAGGAATTCTTCGTTTTCAATCAGCTCAGAGGCCTTGTTGAGCTCTTCATAGATTTCGATCTCCTTGTCGAACTCGATAAAGCGGACATGCTGACGGAAGAGGTCGTAGGCTGGCTTGGTTCCTTTACCAAGTTCATGGTTTTCTGGTTTCAAATCCAGAGCTTGGCAGGCTGCCATGATTTCTGTTGCCACTATGCGGCGAGAATTCTTGAGAATTTCAGCTGCCTTGCGTGCTGCGGTTGTTCCCATGCTGACAAAGTCTTCTTGGTTCTCACAAGATGGGATAGAGTCTACGCTGGCTGGATGAGACAAGACCTTGTTCTCAGAAGCAAGCGAAGCACAAGCATACTGGGTAATCATAAAGCCAGAGTTGAGTCCTGGGTGTTTGACCAAGAAGGATGGGAGCTTGCTCAGTTGGCTGTTGACCAGGCGTTCCACGCGACGCTCGGATACATTTCCGATTTCAGAAATGGCAATGCCGAGGAAGTCAAATGGCTGTGCCATTGGTTCTCCGTGGAAGTTACCGCCTGAGATAACATGGCCTTCCTTGGTGATGATAGGGTTGTCTGTAACGGAGTTGATTTCAATCTCAACCTTGGTCTTGACATAAGCGATAGAGTCCTTGCTGGCACCATGAATCTGCGGAATACAACGCAGGGTATATGGGTCTTGCACCCGCTGTTGAGTAGCTACGGTCGTATTGCCACTGCCTTCCAGCAGGTTGCGGATATTGCGGGCTGTAGCCAGCTGTCCGCTTTGAGGCCGAATGGTATGCAGATCTTCTTCGAAAGGACTGGTAATACCATTGTGGACTTCCATGGAAAGAGCGCCAGCGACATCTGACAGCTTAAGCAGCTGGATGGCATCGTAGGTAGCCAGAGCTCCGATACCTGTCAGGACAGTCGTTCCGTTAATCAGCGCCAGCCCTTCCTTAGCTGCTAGAGCAATTTTCTCGATACCGGCCTTGTCCAAAGCTTCTTGCCCAGAGAGCAGTTGGCCTTGATAGTAAGCGCGACCCAGTCCTAACATAGGCAGAACCATGTGAGCCAGCGGTGCTAAATCTCCAGAAGCTCCCAAAGATCCTTTTTCCGGAATGTAAGGCACGACACCTTTATTGAGCAATTCTAGGAGCTTTTCGACAGTAGAGAGACGAATGCCAGAATAGCCCTTTACCAAGGAATTAATCCGGATTAGCATGATAGCGCGGACGGCATCTTCAGGTAGAGGATCGCCATAGCCTGAAGAGTGTGTACGGATTAGGTTTTCTTGCAGCTGCGTCGTATCTTCTGGTGAGATGCTGACATTGCAGAGAGAGCCAAATCCAGTTGTAACACCGTAGACTACACGCTTTTCTCGGACGATGTCATCCACGATTTTGCGGGAAGCTTCTACAGCTTTCTTAGCTTCTTGGTCGATTTCGCAAGTGGCTCCATGACGAGCTACTGCAATGACGTCTTCTAAAGTAAGGTGTTCGCCATCCAAATTGATTACATGTGACATAAGATTTATTCTCCTTCTTGTTCAGGAACTTTATTTTTACAAATCAGTACTATATAGATAAAGTATACTGCACTGGCGATAAGGACACCGATGAGGCCGTAGACATAGTTCATTGGGTTTTCACCCCAAATCATGACGAGGCTGACTAGAACCGCCAAAATTGGAATTACAGGACCAAATGGAACTCGGAAGACCACTTTCTTATCTGGATATTTCTTTCTTAATACTAGTACAGCTAGAGCAGTTGGAATGTATTGGAAGAAGCGGAAGACCACACTGAGAGCTGCTAATTCTTCAAATTTACCAGAGAAGAGCAGGGCGATAGCCAGGATTCCTGAAATAATAATGGCAACTATAGGGGCATTTTTAGAGTTGGTTTCAGCAATTTTCTTAGGAAGCAGGCCTTCATTTGCGATAGCTGCACCATAACGCGGTACCATGACGGACTCCCCGATATTAAGACCAGTGATAGAGATGAGTGCTCCAATGGAAATAATCCAAGCACCAGCAGGGCCAATCATCTCAACAAAGGCGTCTTGTACAGAAGCATCTGTTTGCAAGATACGGCTGCCTAACATGGCGATAGTTCCTGCGATAATCAGCATATAGAGAACAGATACAATACTGATAGAGCCTAAGATAGCCCGAGGCACGTTCTTTTCTGGGTTGCGCATTTCACCAGCAACGATAGACATAGTTTCAAATCCGATAAATCCGTAGAAGATATAAATGGCTGTACTTGAGATAGCTTTCATGATATCTACGCCAGGTTCTAGCTGAAGAAATGGAGTGAAGTTTTCTTTATCAATTCCAGATTTAATAAAGAAAATTGCGCATAAACTAAAGGCAACGATTGGAATGAGTTTAGCTACAGTAGCAGTTAAGGTGAATATTTTTGAAGTTTTAAGACCAGAGATATTCATCAAACTGAGTAGGATAATCAGGCTCACACTGAGTATCAGCTCATAAGGTTCAAAGGCTTTAAAAGTAATGACAAAAAGTCTTGCAAATGCGGCTGCCATAGCAGCCCAAGCGATAATGGTTACGACCCAGCCCAGAAAACCTACATTAAAGCCGACAAAGTTTCCAAAGGCCGCTTTAGAATATTGGAAGGCTCCGCCGTTTTTGTTAAAATAACCCGCAGTTTCTGCCAAGCAGACGGCTAGGAGAATAACGAGGAGGGCAGTTCCAAGCATGACAGATAGAGAGGCAGGACCAAGTCCTTTATAAATCTTTTGCGGTAGGAGGAAAATCCCTGAACCGATAACGGCATTGATACCGTAGAGAGTTGCACCGGAAAAGCTGAATTTCGCTTTTTCCTGTTCTTGTTCTTGTGCAGTGAGTTTAGTTGCGTCCATAATAATGTTTCTCCTTTAGAGATATGGGATCCTTTCCAAGTAAAGATAGAATGGTGACAAGGTATCATGGTATCTTTACCTAGTAGGGATGTGGGTCAAACCAGCCCATATAGCAAGGGGCGTTCCCTGTGGCTGGTTACTCGAAAACATTATTTGCAACTCAGTTTCCTGAGTCTCTTTTTCCACTATCAGAAGCTGCTCTGCCTCTAGATTAAGCGCTGGCAGGTTTGTTCCTGTCAACGTCAGATCACCTAAGGCATAGATAAATTGAATCTCTTCGTCTCGGCTAAGCTCTTGCCCATTCGAGATGGCAATCATCTGTCCCTGATAATGGTCGCTGTAGATTAAGTTAAAGTCGGTACAAGTTCCCCGACTTGTGATAGAATCACTCCCTTCAAAGATATAGGGAGTAAAGGGAGCTAGAACCGTTTCCTCCTGCCGGCTGGCATTGTGGAGATGAAGTGTGTGGTCCAGGCTCATGAGAAT
>CBDFAZ010000133.1:0-4302 GCA_965245685.1 uncultured Streptococcus sp.
GTGGGACGACGAAATCGAATTCTAACGAATTACCGATTTCTGTCCCACTCTCTAAAACCATTTTAAGAGGCGCATGATGTGCATGTTCATCTTGACCTGACGGGAATAATAATAATTACCGCCGTTGATATAGAGTTCTGGACCGTGGAAAATTGAAATCAGGTTATAGTAGCCGTAGGTCTTGCCAGTTACATTTCCTAAGCTTGGCGCTACTACATCTTTTGAATATTTCTTAGCCAGCTCCAGCGTATTTTCACCACCGTTTTTAGCGACGTAGTCGATATAGGCCTGACCGAAATTATAGGCTTGTACTGCTGTCCAAACATCTACCTTTTTCTCGCTGGCTAACTCTAAGTTATCAGACAGGGTTTGAACTCCCTGGCGAATACTTTCTTTGTTGTCCGTGATGGCATTGGTCTGACCAGTCGCGCTTTCACTTGACTGCATGACATCAGTATCTTTCCCCTTGGTTTCTGTATAAATCATGGCCAGTACCAATTCTTCATTGGCCGCTGTGTCCTGCTCATCAAGCACTTCTCTGACCAAAGTCTGATACTTCATGACCTGCTTGACATCATGATGAACCTGATAAATCTTGTAGCCGGCAAAGAGCACGAAAAGGACTAAAATCAGTCTTCTTAAAAATTTAAACATTATTTATTTTGGATATCCTCGATGTTCTTAATCAAAATAGAATAGGTCCCGTTGTCGTTCTGGATAAATTCTACAGACTCTGCGTCCTGATAGATATTATTGGGAACGATGAGCTCAATTCCATTTGAAAGGGAGAGTTTCTGATTTTCGAACTTTTTCTTCTGGCGGCTGCTGTCAATCTCATCAAACTTGACTGGCTCAGGAATAGCTTCCTTAACCTGATCAATAAAGGTAAGGCGGGCAGTCAGATTACTGTCGAAAAGATCATCAGCCAACTTCTCAGGCGACAGTTCGTCATTTTCTTCCAGATTTTTGAAAATACTTGATTTGACCTTGGACTGGAACTGGAAATCGTCTTTATTAAAGCTTTCGGCAACTTTTTGAGCAGTCTTCTCAAGCGCTTTGATTGATTTCTTGGCTGAGATTGTCGGATTGACCTGCAAGAGATTGTCTGACATATAATTGAGAAAGGCACCGTTATACTTGATGCGCTTTTCAATCAGATGGTACTTGCGAGATTTGAGATTGATGACCAAAGCCTCGTCCGCACCCGTACCAAAGCCAGGCAGATTGTTCTGCGTCAGCTTGATAGGATTGTCCACCTCGCCACCTAAGTGGGTCAGAGTTTCCCGCAGAGCAATCCGCAGAAAAGCAAAGTGCTCCACACCCTCTTTGTCAAACTGGACAAAAATCAGGTCATTGGTTTTCTGGTTTTCACTGACTGAAAACTCCTCCTGCCAGAGCTTGGCCACTGTCACTGATGTTTCCAGTAGGTCGTCTGAAAGCTGGGCTAAAAAGACATTTTCGGGATCGAAAACACCTGTTTTAGCATCATCAGAGTAGACCCGCTCAATCTTCTTGCGCAGGTACTCTTCAATCTTGGGAGTAATGTTGAGAAACTTATCCGCCAGCAGCAGTTCGGTATCAGCTGGGCTGAATTGATGAATAATCGCTTTTTTTACGTAAATATCCATCTTAGTTCAAGCCCTCATAGAGTGGAAAAGCGTCCGTCAATTCGCGAACTTCTGCCCGCACCTGATTTAGCACCGCTTCGTTTTCAGCATTTTCTAGAGCCTTGATAATAAGCTCGGCTACCTTGATACTTTCTGTTACACCAAAGCCTCGAGCTGCAATAGCTGCTGTACCGATACGAATTCCGCTAGTCTTAAATGGTGACAAAGTCTCGTAAGGAATGGAGTTTTTATTAAGGGTAATATTGACTTCATCCAAGAGATTTTGCGCTACTTTACCATTTTCTACAACCTTAGTAACATCAACTAAGAAAAGGTGATTTTCAGTACCGTCAGAAATCACACGGAACTTGTCATGCTGACGGAAGACTTGGGCCATGGCTTGGGCATTATCCAAAATCTGCTGAGCATAAACCTTGAAAGCTGGATCCAGCACTTCTTTAAAGGCAACTGCTTTGGCTGCAATGACATGCTCCAATGGTCCGCCTTGAATGCCCGGGAAGATAGCTGAGTTAATTTTCTTAGCTAGGTCTTCATCATTTGTCAAAATCAAGCCGCCGCGAGGACCACGCAAGGTCTTGTGGGTTGTCGTGGTTGTGATATCTGCATAAGGAACAGGGCTAGGATGGAGACCTGCAGCAACCAAGCCAGCGATGTGAGCCATATCTACCATAAGCTTGGCACCTACTGCATCAGCGATTTCACGGAATTTTGAGAAGTCAATGATATGAGAGTAGGCTGAAGCCCCAGCCACAATCAGCTTAGGCTGAACCTCTTTGGCTTGCTGGAGGATGGCATCAAAGTCCAGCAATTCTGTTTCTGGATCTACGCTATAAGATACAAAATTATAGGTTTGACCAGAGAAGCTGACTGATGCACCATGAGTCAAGTGGCCGCCGGCAGACAAATCCATGCCCATAACTGTATCACCTGGCTCAATCAAAGCCATATAAGCTGCACAATTTGCCTGGCTGCCTGAGTGAGGTTGAACATTAGCAAACTTGGCACCAAAAATTTCTTTGGCGCGCTCAATTGCCAGACTCTCAATCACATCCACTACATCTGTCCCGCCATAGTAACGACGACCTGGATAACCTTCAGCATATTTATTGGTCAAAATAGAACCTTGAGCAGCCATGACAGCTTTAGAAACAACATTTTCTGAAGCAATCAGCTCAATATTATGCTGCTGACGTTCTTCTTCTTTAGCAACTGCTTCCCAAATCTCTGGGTCAAATGCTTTGTAGTCTTCTTGGTCAAAAATCATAAGGTGTCTCCCTTCTTTTGCGAAAATAGGACCTTAGGTCCTAAAAGTTAAAATGTTATATCATTTACTTGGGCGAGAATATCCTCGCGAGTAATCGCTCCCTGGCGTAGAATAAATGCCTTTTCTCCAGACAAGTCTAGAATAGTTGAATCCAGACCTGTCAAGGATGCATCATCTTCTACTCCCGAGATCTCCTCTTGGAAATCCATCATAATCTGCTGGAAAGAAGTTCCACTGGCTTTTCCAGAAAGATTGGCGGATGGACCAATCAAGGGACCGTACTTGCGAATCAAGTCCAGGGTAACGGGATGATTAGGAATCCGAAAACCCACGGTTTCCATACCTGAGTTTATCCAAGTCGGCACTTGGTCATTGGCTTGGAGGATAATAGTCAGTGGCCCAGGCAGAAAGGCTTGGTAGAGTTGATCTAGATAAGTGGGCTGGTTCTTAGAAAAAGCATAAATCTCTTCTAAGCTAGCCACATTAAGATTGAGAGCCTTATCGCGAGGCCTTTGTTTTAATTCGTAGACTCGCTCAACCGCCTCTTCATTCAAAGCCTGAGCAAAGAGGCCATAAACAGTTTCTGTCGGCAGGACAACTGCTCCGCCTGCAGCCAGAGTCTTTTCTATCTTATCCATTGTCCATCGCCACCATTCTATCTTTGCCAAATTGATCTTTCAGAACTCGGATTCGTTTTTGAGGGAAGTTTTTTTTCAGCAACTCTGCGACGCCATCTCCTTGCTTGTACCCAATTTCCAGATAAATTTTTCCTTTTTCTGTCAGATAGTCCCCTGCCTGCTCTGCTATTTTCCGATAGACGGCATAGCCATCCTCCTCAGCAAAGAGGGCCATATGAGGCTCTGAGGTCAAAACATTGAGTCCAACTTCATCCTTATCCACTTCTGAAATATAGGGCGGGTTAGAGACGATAATGTCAAATTTTCCTTGAATTGCATCCAAGCAATCAGATTGGACAAAAGTGAGGCTAAGGCCGCAAGACTGAGCGTTTTCTGCTGCCAAAGCAAGAGCAGCTTCCGAGAGATCAGAAGCAGTAATCTGCCAGTCTGGACGGCTATTTGCCAATGCAAGAGCAATGGCGCCGCTGCCGGTGCCGATATCCAAGACAGAAAGAGAACTTTCGGGATTTTCTGACAAAATCAGCTCAACCAGCTCCTCCGTCTCAGGCCTAGGAATTAGAACCCGCTCATCAACCTTGAGAGTTAGACCGTGAAAGTCACTGCTCCCAATGATATACTGAGCCGGCTTGTGAGCAAGCAACTGCTCTTGAATTGCTTTTAGCTGCTCACGGTCTTCCTGACTGACTCCTGTCCGAAGCTTGAGAACAAAGCCGGTAAAGGAGAGCTCGTTGAGAGCCCGATAAACGAAAGACAGGCTTTCTGCTTCTTCTCC
>CBDFAZ010000134.1:0-4214 GCA_965245685.1 uncultured Streptococcus sp.
ATCATGCCGACGATGGAGTTCTGAGGCAGGTAGCGTTTCATCCTTTCAACCACAGTCTGATAGCCATCGCTTTCGATGACAGAGTGATTGAGACCGGGAGAGTCATAGCTGTAGATAGCTTCAATACGGTCTTGGAGCGATGTTTCCATCTGACTGGCTGCATAGGAAGCTAGATTGCCGCCTTTGGAATGACCACTTAGAATAAAGTTACCTGATAGATTTTCTAAGGCTTTCTGCAGGTAGCGGGCGGCCATTTTTTGAGCAGGGATTTGATCCATATAGGTCATGTGGAAGTCTTCCTTCCAGCCGACGATGGAGTCGTCCGTTCCGCGAAAGACTAGGACATAGGTATCAGGCTTGACTTTGAAAATCAAGGCAGCGAATTGCTTCTGGATATCTTGGTCAACATCATTGACATAGCCCATCAATTTTAGATTTTTAAAGCGGGTAGAGGCTGCGGCCAAATCTAGCAGTTTCAGTCGGTTTTTGCTGACCATCATGGAGAGGTCGCGCGGTACTTGATCGGCCAAATCCAGCAGCCGGCAGTCGCAGTAAGGGGACATATCTTCATGTACCAGCTGGTCAAAAGGCAAGTAGGTTAGCTCTGTCAGAATTAGCAGATCCAGTTCATTGAAAGGTTTATCATAAATGCTGTCATGCTGAACTTCTTCAAGGTAAGTAAAAATATTGCTCATGTTTCATCTCCAATTTCTACTAGTTAGTATAGCATATTTTTCTGATAGAATTTCTCTTTTCCAGAAAAATCCTACCTTAGACTGAGGATGATAAACAAGCAATCGCATTTTTTGGTATAATGTTACTAGCAAGTAATCGGGAGGGAAAGATGCACAAGATTTTACTAGTAGAAGATGATCCGGTCATTCGTCAGATGGTTAAGAAAATGCTGGAACAATGGGGCTTTCAGGTAGTGGCAGTCGAGGACTTTATGGATGTGCTGACTGTCTTTGTCCGAGAGGAGCCGCATTTGGTACTGATGGATATCGGCCTGCCCTTGTTTAACGGCTATCACTGGTGTCAGGAAATCCGCAAGATTTCAACGGTGCCTATCATGTTTCTGTCTTCCCGTGATCAGTCCATGGACATTGTCATGGCTATCAATATGGGGGCAGATGACTATGTGACCAAGCCTTTTGACAATAATGTCTTTCTGGCTAAAGTTCAGGGATTGCTGCGCCGTTCCTATGAATTTGGAAATGACCAAAGTCTCTTGGAGCACCAAGGTGTCATTCTCAATCTCAAGTCAACAGATCTGGTCTTTGATGGGAAAGTGGTGACCTTGACCAAGAACGAATTTCAGATTTTGCGGGTCCTCTTCGAGCATTCTGATGGTATCGTGGCGCGTGATGATCTGATGAAGGAACTCTGGAATAGTGACTTTTTCATCGACGATAATACCCTATCTGTCAATGTTGCTCGCCTGCGTAAGAAGCTTGAAGAGCACGGATTGAAAAACTTCATCGAAACCAAAAAAGGAATAGGATACGGTCTCATCAATGGACATACAGGATAAATTTTTCTTTCTTAAATCTTACCTTTATTCACGGCGATTTTTTCTAGCTCTTTTGATTCTGCTGCTAGGTTTCATTTTGATTTTTGCCTTTGTCTTTGATGCTTACCGCAGTCTGCTAGAATATGTCGCGCTTTTGCTGGCTTTTCTGTCTTTCTTGTTTATCGGAGCAGATGCTTGGACGTCCTTTAAGGGCTATCGCGGCCAGAAGCTGCAGGTCGCTGCTCAGGCTCAGACTCCTCTAGAAAAGCTCTTGCAGGAACGAGTGGAAGAGCTGGAGTACGAACAGAAGAATCAGCTCTTGGTTGAACAGGAAAAATACAATGATTTGCTGGACTACTACACTCTTTGGGTTCATCAAGTCAAGACTCCTATTGCTGCCAGTTCGCTCTTGATTGGAGATTTGAAGGATAAGGAAGCTAAGTCTCAGTTGGAGCAGGAGATCTTTAAGATTGAGTCCTACGTTCATCTGGTGCTCCAGTACCTCCGTCTGGAAAGCTTCCATGACGATCTAGTGCTGAAGCAGGAAAATCTGGCTGATTTGGTCAGGGAAGTAGTCAAGAAATATGCCCTTTTCTTTATTCAGCAAGGACTCAGTCTCAATCTTCATGATCTAGACCACATGATTGTCACTGATAAAAAGTGGTTTCTAGTGATTTTGGAGCAGGTCCTGTCCAATAGTCTTAAATACACCAAAGAAGGCAACATAGAGATTTATTTTCACGAGGGCAGCCTCTACATTAAGGACACGGGTTTGGGGATTCAAAATGCTGATTTGCTGCGGGTTTTTGAGCGCGGTTTCTCAGGTTACAACGGTCGTTTGACCCAGCAGTCCTCAGGCTTAGGTCTTTATCTGTCCAAGAAAATTGCTGATCAGCTGGGACACAAGATTGCTATAGACTCTCAAGTTGGTCAGGGAACGACGGTTTCCATCGCCTTTCCTGAGAAGAAATTGATCTTTGAATAGGAGGAAGAAAATTGCTAGTAGTGGTTTATGATAGTCTGACTGGTTTGGGCAAGAAGTTTGCTAATAGTCTGGGACTGCCTAGCCAGTCAGTCTGGAAAAAGCTGGAGGGACCCTGTATTTTAGTCAGCAGAAATAGCGGAGCAGGGCAGATTCCGTGGACGACCAAGCGCTTCATCAGAAAGTATGAGCATCTAATCAAAGGCTTTGTCATCAATGGCAATCAGAAGCGTTATCCGCGGACCTTTTGCGGGGCGACGGATAAGATAGTGGAGCAATATGGTCTCCGTCATATTCGTAACATAGAGGGCTCTGGAACGGAAGAAGACCGACAAGCGGTCAAAGGCTTTTTAGAACAGTTGCATACAGAAGAAAGTTCTCATAAAAGCCACTAGGTTTTGTGCTATTTTTGACGGATGCTCCTGCATGATTTTTAAAGTGACAAAATTGTAAGAATAAAACTAGCAAATGAAAGGTTAGGTTATGGTACCGGCCTTTCTTTTTTATTATCATAGAGGCAAGAAATAAGAAGGAGACAGAAAAATGAAATCAAAAGGTATAAATGCTTTTCAGTTGAAGCTCTTCATGGCATTTCTTATGGTTTTTGACCATATCAGCCAGATACCGGGGCTGGTGCCGGATGGCTGGGACGGCGTTTTGCATGCCCTAACCCGCTGTGTCGGAGCAGCATTTGCCTTCATGGCAGTGGAAGGCTTTCTCCACACTCGCAACCGTCTGGCTTACAATATGCGGCTCTTCTTTTGGGCAGCCCTGATGCAGACAGGAAACTGTATCCTTACGCTTCTCTTTCAGGAGAAGGGCATCTACCTCACTCACAATATCTTCCTGACCTTGGCCTGCGGGGTTCTCATGCTGAGTCTTTTCTTTGGTTTTTCTGACAATGACGGAGCTGCTAAGGATAGGAAGCGTGGTTTGCGGATAGCGGCAGGAGTATTAGTCTTGCTAGCTGGGCTTCTCTTTAGCGAAGGAGGCATGGCTCTGCTTCCTTTCATGCTCTTGACCTACCTTTTTAGAAATCAAGTCTTTTTCAGAAACTTGTCCTATGTAGTTTGGGCGGGAGTTCTCTTTGCCATGAGTATTCAAATTTATCCAACCTTGCAGGACACGCTATCGATGCTGCTCTATAATTCAGACTGGCTCTTTATCAGTGTTCTTCCTCTCTTGCACTTCTATAATGGTGAGCGAGGATCCAGCAGCAAGTGGAGCAAATATTTCTTCTATATATTCTATCCAGCCCACCTTTGGCTAATTGCTTTGATTGCCTTTTGGGTAAAATAAAGCCCATCTCATCTTACAAAAGTGTAAGATTGCACTTTAAAATGTAAGCTTAGGTTATGGCAGGGCGGTTGGTATTGAGATAAAATAGACTTATCAATTAGGAGGCAGTTTATAAATGCTGCTAAAAGCAGGGCTTTGATAGGTGCCTGCTAGACAGAAAGGATTAAAGATGACATTATTAGACGTACAACACGTGAAAAAGATTTATAAAACCCGCTTTCAGGGCAGCCAAGTAGAGGCCTTGAAAGACATTCACTTTACGGTAGAAAAAGGCGAATATGTCGCCATCATGGGGGAGTCAGGTTCTGGGAAATCCACCTTGCTCAACATCTTAGCCATGCTGGACAAGCCGACTGAGGGCCGTGTCTTTCTCAACGGAACTGACACAGCAACCATCAAAAACAGTCAGGCTTCCAGCTTCCG
>CBDFAZ010000135.1:0-4185 GCA_965245685.1 uncultured Streptococcus sp.
TGCGGGAAATGTCCGGCCGTCTGGAAGAAATGCGGGGTGACGAAGGCTATCCAGCCTATCTTGGCAGCCGGATTGCGGAGTATTATGAGCGGGCAGGCCGGGTCAAGACGCTCGGTTCGACTGCGCGTGAAGGCTCTATTACTGCTATCGGAGCCGTATCCCCTCCGGGTGGAGATATTTCTGAGCCGGTGACGCAAAATACCTTGCGGATTGTCAAGGTCTTCTGGGGCTTGGATGCCCAGCTGGCTCAACGCCGGCATTTCCCAGCTATCAACTGGCTTAGCTCCTACTCTCTCTACCTAGACGAAGTGGGAGCCTATATCGATCAGCATGAGAAGATTGCTTGGGCAGAAAAAGTCACCAAGGCCATGAATATCCTGCAAAAGGAAAGCGAACTGCAGGAAATCGTGCGTTTGGTGGGCTTGGATTCCTTGTCTGAGAAGGACCGGCTGACCATGAATGCGGCTAAGATGATCCGCGAGGACTATCTGCAGCAGAATGCCTTTGATGATGTGGACACCTATACTTCTTTCAAAAAGCAGGTGGCTTTATTGAGCAATATCCTGGCCTTCGATGCGGAGGCCAATCGTGCCTTGGAGCTGGGGGCTTATTTCCGGGAAATCATGGAAGGAACGGTGGAGCTGCGTGACCGAATTGCCCGTAGCAAGTTTATCCATGAAGACCAGTTGGAAAACATTCAGGCTCTCAGTCAGACTATCGAGGAAACCCTGCATCAGATTCTTGCCCAAGGAGGACTAGACAATGAGCGTCATTAAAGAATACCGCACCGTCAGTGAAGTTGTCGGCCCTCTGATGATTGTCGACCAAGTCGCTGGTGTGCATTTCAATGAATTGGTAGAAATCCAGCTGCATGACGGCAGCAAGCGTCAGGGCCAGGTTCTGGAAGTCCAAGAAGATAAGGCTATGGTCCAGCTTTTTGAGGGATCGAGCGGTATCAATCTGGAAAAAGCCAAGGTTCGCTTTACCGGCCGTCCGCTAGAGCTGCCAGTGTCAGAAGACATGGTAGGCCGGATTTTCAATGGAATGGGCAAGCCGATTGATGGCGGCCCAGCTATCCTGCCAGAAAAATATCTGGATATTGACGGTCAAGCTATCAATCCAGTAGCTCGCGACTATCCAGATGAGTTTATTCAGACTGGAATTTCGGCCATCGACCACCTCAATACCTTGGTTCGGGGGCAAAAGTTGCCAGTATTTTCAGGCTCTGGTCTGCCTCATAAGGAATTAGCCGCTCAAATCGCCCGTCAGGCAACGGTGCTTAACTCTGACGAAAACTTCGCCGTGGTCTTTGCGGCTATGGGGATTACCTTTGAAGAAGCCGAGTTCTTCATGAATGACTTGAGAGAAACAGGTGCTATTGACCGCTCGGTGCTCTTTATCAATCTAGCCAATGACCCAGCTATCGAGCGTATTGCGACGCCGCGGATTGCCCTGACAGCAGCCGAGTATCTAGCTTATGAAAAGGACATGCACGTTCTGGTCATCATGACTGACATGACCAACTATTGTGAAGCCCTGCGGGAAGTTTCTGCAGCTCGTCGCGAGGTGCCGGGCCGTAGGGGGTATCCGGGTTACCTCTATACTAACCTGTCCACCCTTTATGAGCGGGCTGGACGTCTGGTTGGCAAGAAAGGCTCGGTGACGCAGATTCCGATCCTGTCCATGCCAGAGGATGATATCACCCATCCGATTCCGGACTTGACGGGATATATTACGGAGGGGCAGATTATCCTTTCACGTGACCTATACAACAGCGGCTATCGTCCGCCCATCAATGTCCTGCCTTCTCTGTCTCGTCTTAAGGACAAGGGGTCAGGTGAGGGCAAGACCAGAGGAGACCATGCTGCCACCATGAACCAGCTATTTGCTGCCTATGCGCAAGGCAAGCAGGCCAAGGAGTTGGCTGTCGTTCTGGGGGAATCCGCCCTGTCCGAAACGGACAAGCTCTATGTTCGCTTTACGGATCGCTTCGAGCAGGAATACATCAATCAAGGTTTCCAGACCAACCGAACCATTGAGGAAAGCTTGGATCTGGGCTGGGAACTCCTGTCCATCTTGCCAAGAACAGAACTCAAGCGGATCAAGGATGACATGATTGACCAATACTTGCCGCAGACCAAGGAGGAAGAAAGATGACGCGACTCAATGTCAAGCCGACTCGGATGGAGCTGAATAACTTAAAAGCCCGTCTCAAAACGGCTGTCCGTGGGCATAAACTGCTCAAGGACAAGCGGGATGAGCTGATGCGGCGCTTCATTGAGTCTGTCCGTGAGAATAATCAGCTCCGGCAAAAAGTCGAAGCAGCTCTGGTCGGTTACCTGCAGGATTTTGTCATGGCCAAGGCACTGGAGAGCGACCTCATGGTCCAGGAAATCTTTGCAGTGCCCATGCGGGAAGTCAATCTGCATGTGGAGACGGAGAATATCATGAGTGTGCGCGTGCCCAAGATGCATGCCCATATTGACAATTCATACAGTGATGACGAGGGGGACGTGGTCTATAGCTATGTGGCTTCTAACAGCCAGATGGATGAAACCATTGAAAGTATGAGCGATCTGCTTCCCGACCTGTTGCGACTGGCTGAGATTGAAAAAAGCTGCCAGCTCATGGCGGATGAAATTGAGAAAACCCGTCGTCGGGTCAACGGACTAGAGTATGCTACCATCCCTGATCTCAAAGAAACTATCTATTACATTGAAATGAAACTCGAAGAGGCCGAACGGGCCAGCCTCGTCCGAATGATGAAGGTGAAATAAGATACCAAGACCGTTAAGAGCTCACAGCAAAAATAGGAAAATAGACGAAAAGGCGTTAGCCTCTAGTAGATTTTATGATTTTGCCCAGAGCTTAGGTCGGGTTTAGCTTAACAGAATACCAAGAGTTTAAACAAGTCCAAAAGAAACAGAACCTCTCTAAATGGGGTTCTTTTGCTTATTGCAAATTTTTATATGTTACAAACAAATCTCCATATTACAGAGGGCAGACAGTTCTGTTAAATAGGTCGAAAAAGGGTTTTTTCTTAGAAGATTTATGGTAAGATGGTTCTCGTATCATGAATGATTAGGAAGGTGCATTATGCAAATGAAAATGAATAAGAAATTACTTTTGGCTTCAACTGTTGCTTTGTCAGCATTGCCTTTGTTTACAACAAAAGCTGAGGAGCAGCCACAAAACTGGACTGCTAGAACAGTTGAGCAAATTAAAGCAGATATTACTAGTAATGAAAACCAACAAACATACACTGTTCAATATGGAGATACTTTAGGAAATATCGCTCAAGCGATGAATATTGACCTTGTTGAATTGGCTAAAATCAATCAAATTGCCAATGCAGACTTGATTTTCCCAGGTACTGTTTTGACCGTTACAACAAATGGACAAAATGAAATTACCTCTGTAGAAATCCAAAGCTACCAAGCAGGAAATAACGCAGGATATGTAACAGAAAGTTATACAGCTGACGAGATTTTTGGTACTGAGCAAGCCGCTCCAGCGGCACCGGCTCCAGCTGCAGAAACTCCAGCTCCGGCTGTTGAGGAAGCTGTTGCGGCTCCAGCAGACCAAGCACCAGCGCCTGCTGAAGAAGCGCCTGCACCAGTAGCAGAAGTTGCAAGTGAAGCAGCTCCTGTAGAGGCAGCTCCACAGCCAGCAGTAGCTGCAAGTCCAGCAGCACCAGCAGAGGCAGCTCCAGAAGTGACTGAATTAGGCCAAGACCAGGTCAGTCAAGCAACTGCTGCAGTTGAACCTACAACTTACAATGCTCCAGCTGTAACAGATGCAGCTAGCGTGACGGCTAACAATCCTGCTAATGAAGGTCTTCAGCCACAGACTGCTGCTCTGAAAGAAGAGATAGCAGCTAAATATGGAATTACAGAATTTAGTCTCTACCGCCCAGGTGATAGTGGTGACCATGGTAAAGGCTTGGCGGCTGACTTTATCGTTGGTGACAATACTGAATTAGGAAACCAGGTCGCAGCCGATGTTACTTCTAACATGACTGAAAGAGGCATCTCTTACGTTATCTGGCAGCAACAGTTCTATGCACCATTTGAAAGCATTTATGGACCAGCTAATACTTGGAACCAAATGCCAGACCGTGGCAGCGTAACCGAAAACCACTACGACCACGTTCACGTATCTATGAATGAATAAGATGAAAACAAG
>CBDFAZ010000136.1:0-4169 GCA_965245685.1 uncultured Streptococcus sp.
TTAGATCCCTTTTAGCACAAGGCAGCATACTGGTTTACAGCAAAGTAAGCTAACAAAATGATAAAAGATCAACTAAAGGTCTAAATTTTGACTCCAGCAGCCCATTTCATAACTTCTCCTGCCTGTTTACAGCAACCACAGACTCTCTGAAAGGAGAGATGTTACTACTCTTCTGCTGGGTATTTTATTTTCGTTTTTCTAGATAGTCAGCAATGGCTGCCACATCCTTGTCTCCACGACCAGATACATTGATAATGATGATTTGGTCAGACGACAATTGCGGAGCTCGCTTGATAGCTTCAGCAATGGCATGGGAGCTTTCGATTGCCGGCAAAATTCCTTCCTTTTGTGTCAAGAGGAGCAAGGCATCCACAGCTTCATCATCTGTCGCTGCCACATATTCTACTCGGCCAGAATCTTTAAAGAAAGCATGTTCGGGACCAACTCCAGGATAGTCCAAACCTGCTGAAATTGAGTAAACCGGTGCCACCTGACCATCTTCTGCAAAGACAGCGTAGGTCTTCATACCGTCCACTACTCCGACACTTCCCTTGGTCATAGTCGCTGCATGCTGGTCTGTGTCAAGACCCCGTCCAGCCGCTTCAACTCCCACCAACTTAACTTCTTCATCCGCCACATACTGGGAGAAGGCACCGATAGCATTGGAGCCACCGCCTACACAGGCAATAACATAGTCTGGCAAGCGGCCTTCCTTGTCCAAAATCTGACGGCGTGATTCTTCACTAATCACCTTTTGGAACTCATGGACAATGGTCGGATAGGGGTGAGGTCCGACAGCCGAACCCAAAACATAGAAGGCTTCTAAATCGCTCATCCAAGCCCCAAAGGCCGCATCCACAGCATCTTTGAGGGTTTTGGTGCCTGTTTCCACTGCGTGAACAGTCGCTCCCATCATTTCCATGCGGAAGACATTGAGGCGCTGGCGCTCTACATCCTCTGCACCCATGTAGACATCGCACTTCATGCCAAACTTAGCTGCGGCTGCCGCAGTTGCCACACCATGCTGACCAGCTCCAGTTTCAGCGATGACTCGGGTCTTGCCCATGCGCTTAGCTAGTAAAATCTGCCCCAAAACATTATTGAGCTTATGCGAGCCCAGATGATTGAGATCTTCCCGCTTCAGATAAATCTTAGCTCCGCCCAGATGCTGGGTCAGACTTTCTGCAAAGTAGAGCGGGGTTTCCCGACCTGAATAATCCGCCAAATAATGCCGGTATTCATTTAAAAATTCTGGGTCATCCTTATACTTTTCAAAAGTCGCTTCCAATTCATCCAGCAAGGCCTGGATAGGCTCCGGTACAAAGGAGCCGCCGAATTGTCCAAAATATCCTTTAGTTTCTGTCATATTGATTTCCTCATTTCTTTATTTTCAAGCAAAACAAAAGCCCACACACAGAAAAAACTCTGTGTGAGGGCGTAAAATCGCGGTGCCACCTCAATTATGGAGCAAAGTATAGACTGCTTCCATATCTCTGTCTTGTCTAACAACAAGCTGCACTGTAAGGTGTGCTCACCGAATTTTTATTGCTTCAAATTCATTTTTTGCATCAGCCCACTTCATAACCTTCCACTGCCTGTTTCCACCAACCACAGGCTCCCTGAAAGTAGAAAAAATTATTACTTTTCTGATGATTTATTTTATTATAGGCCTTTCCCTTTTTCTTGTCAAGAAAAAATTTAATTTTTTCTCCTAAATCCGAACCTTTCTCTCACTAATCTCTTTTGAAAGCGTCGTCTTGACGATTTTTCCAGATTTTCTGACCAAGCTGAAATGCCCGCCAAGCCAGATAACCACCCAAAGTATTGGTCCAGAGATCATCAATCTCAAAGACTCGGTTGGCGTTGATAAGAAGATCCAGCAGAATCTGAGTCACTTCGATAGACAGACTCATTCCAAAGCTCAGCCATACAACTCTCTTTGTGCTCCGCAGTTTAGGAAAGAGGTAAAGCAATTGAAAGACTAAAGGCGATAGCAGAAAGATATTGGCTAGATTTTGGATAAAGACCTTGACTAGCTGGATCCAAGAAGTAATCTCGCCAATGTTAACAAAGGAATTAAAAGGGATTAACAAAACCACTATTCGGCCAAAGTACTGGATTCCCGGCGTCTCCATTCCCGGCTCTGGAACTTGAGGAATAAAACACAGAATGCAGAGCATCAAGAAATAGAGCCAGCTTCCTACTATCAGCAATCTCCGTCCCTTGGCTGTCAACTCACCGTCTGAAGTCAGATAGTTCTTAAGGCTGAACATTTTCTACCAATGCTTTCTCGCGATCACGCTTCATAGTATTAGAACGCAGCTGGCCGCAGGCTGCATCAATATCTGTACCATGTTCCTGACGAACCACACAGTTGACTCCGTTTTTCTTGAGAGTATCATAGAAAGCCATCACACGCTCTTTGGGACTGCGGCTGTATTGGTCGTGCTCGCTAACGGGGTTGTAAGGAATGAGATTGACATAAGACAGTTTCTTAATGTTCTTGAGCAGCTCAGCCAGCTCCTTGGCTTGCTCTACACCGTCATTGACTTCATTGAGCATGATGTACTCAAAGGTCACACGGCGGTTCGTCGTCTCAATATAGTATTCGATAGCTGCAAAAAGCTTTTCGATAGGGAAGGACCGGTTAATCCGCATGATACTGGTCCGCAGATCATTATTCGGGGCATGGAGGGATACAGCTAGATTGACCTGTACACCTTCATTGGCAAAGTCACGAATCTTATGAGCCAGCCCTGAGGTCGAAACCGTGATATGGCGGGCACCGATAGCCAAACCTTTGTCATCATTGACCGTCCGAACAAACTTGAGCACGTTGTCATAGTTGTCAAAAGGCTCGCCGATTCCCATAACCACGATGTGACTGACCCGCTCATCCTGACCACGCTCATCAAAATACTTCTGAACCAGCATAATCTGAGCTACAATCTCACCGTTATTAAGGTCACGTTGCTTTTTAATCAAGCCAGAAGCACAGAAGGTACAGCCGATATTGCAGCCAACTTGGGTAGTCACACAGACTGAAAGTCCATAGTGCTGGCGCATGAGCACCGTCTCAATCAGCATACCATCCGGCAGCTCAAAGAGGTACTTGACCGTACCGTCAGCCGACTCCTGAACAATGCGCTGCTTAAGCGGATTGACGACAAACTGATCATTTAGCTTGGCAATTAAGTCCTTGGATAGATTGGTCATCTCCTCAAAAGACTGGACCCGCTTGCGATAGAGCCACTCCCAAATCTGGGCAGCACGGAATTTCTTTTCTCCCTGAGCTTCCGCCCATTCAATCATTTCCTGGCGCGTTAAGCTATAAATAGATGGTTTCATTTTTCTCCTTTATTCTGACGAATTACAAAATGGCGTTTGCTGTCTTTTTGCTTTTTCTGCCTATCTTGCTGGGAATTGTTGCGAGAGCGCTTATTGTCCCTTTTAGAACGACTGTCTCGGTCTCGCTCGCTTCTACGATTACGGTTACTCGCCGTACGGCTGTTGCGAGAACGTTTTGACCGACCTTCTGTCTCTTTCTTGCCATGCGATTTCTTATCAAAGGAAGCGCGCTGGGGATTTGGATTTTCCAAGACAAAATAAGCACAGCCATAACTGCAGTACTCCAGCAAATAGTCTTCTAAGCGGCTGATCTTCTCATCACTTTCATTAGCTCGCTCGTCCTTGTAAAAACCACGCAGGCGCAGCTGCTCATTGCCCCAGTCACCGACAATATAGTCAAACTTGGTGAGAATTTCTGAAAAGCGCTGATGAAAGGCCGTCAAGTCAAAGCCTTCCTTATAGTTCTCAATCAATTCAAACTCGAATTTTTCTGCAACAATCTTGCTGTCAATCTGTTTAAACTCTGGTCCTGGGAATTTATTATAATTATACAATTCAGGTGAAATATCTTTACGCATACTCTTCCTTTAACAATCTTGGATAGTTTATCTACAACACTTTATTTTATCATAAATCAGCCAGTATTTCGCGGACTTTTCATCAAAAATATCTTTCTGAAAAAAGTCAGACGATTTAAAGCAGAGAAGACCAGCTGATTTTGTCTGTTTCACAAGAAAAGGGAGTGGGAAAGAACTTCAAACAAGTTAAAAAGTTCGTCTTCCCACCCCCGCACAGTTGATTAGGTCATCTTTGGAGCTTAA
>CBDFAZ010000137.1:0-4016 GCA_965245685.1 uncultured Streptococcus sp.
TATAAAACGCAGAATTTCATTTCTGTTTCCAATCTTATCTCGCGGATGCGTAAAAATGCAGCAGGATTGGCAACTATCTCCATTCTATCTACCATGCTCTTAGTGACTCTGGTTGGTACAATCAATATCTATGTTGGAGGTCAGGATTATATTACTACCTTGCATCCAAAAGATTATAATGTCAGCGTCGTCTTGCCGAAATCGACCGATCAGAAGGAGGCTCTGTTAGACAAGGTCCAGCAAGTCGCTCAGGACACAGGTCTGAAGAAGCCAAGCTATACTACCTATCTCTACCAATCAGCCTTCATTATGAAACTGGCTGGTAATGATGTGACAGTTCCAATGCAAAGCGAGCTGGAGTCGGATACAAGTATCTTGACCAAGTCTGCAGGCACGATTACGGTCATCAATCGTCAGGATTATGAAAAAATGACAGGGGAAAAGATAGACTTGGCAGACGATGAAACTCTTGTCTATGGAAAAAATATTTCCTTAAATAAGGACAAGCCACTCCGAGTGAATGGCAAGGACTGGAAGATTAAGCAGCTTTTATCGTCGAATTTCACGCATGGGGAAATCCCTAATCCAAACGATGTAACCATGGAACAGGGGCTCTATATGGTGGTCAATGATAGCAAAGAGGTTAATCTCGATGTGGATCATTACTACTACATTGGAGTTGCTTCAGAGACTAAAGACAGTAAAAAGTTTGTCGAGCAAGTCCAGCTGGGGTTGAGGGACACTTTGGATCAGGAACAAGCTCAAGATGGTAGCTTCGCAATGGCTAGTGACCGTTATAGTGCAGAAAAGAGCTATCAAGAACTTACTGGAACCTTGCTCTTCATCGGTGTCTTCCTCTCCGTTATCTTCCTTCTAGGAGCTGTTCTCGTGATTTACTACAAGCAAATCTCTGAAGGATATGAAGATCGCGATGGCTTTATCATCTTGCAAAAAGTTGGTTTAGATGAAAAGCAGACTAGAAGTACCATTCGCAAGCAGATTTTGACTGTTTTCTTCCTACCTCTCATCTTTGCTTTTCTACATGTAGCAGCGGTCTTTCACATGTTGCGCTTGATAGTTGCCCTACTAGGTGTGACCAATCTTCCTCTTTTGATTCAGACAACACTTGCAACTTGCGGAGTCTTCCTCCTGACCTATATTCTGGTCTTTCTTCTGACTTCACGCAGTTACCGCAAGATTGTCGCCCGCTAAGAGCAAATCCCTGACCTCTGGTTGGGGATTTTTGATGTCTGGATTTTTACCTCTCATCTTCCTCATTTTACCGCTTGTCCAAAAAGCTGAGATTTTTCAAAAAAGACTTGCTATCATAGTCTCAGAAGTTAAGGACAGGAGAAAAGATCATGTTAGTAGAAACGAAAAATCTTAGTAAGGTTTATGGCGATAAGGTGGCTGTCAATGGTCTCGATATTCAGATTGAGAGAGGCAGTTTCACCGCTATTCTAGGACCAAATGGCGCTGGAAAATCAACGACCATTCAGATGCTGATTGGTCTCTTACAGCCGACATCCGGGCAGATTTGCTATGCTGAAAAGCATAGGCTGGGTGTGGTTTTCCAAAACAGTGTGTTGGACGCTCGGCTAACAGTTTTGGAAAATCTTACTATCAGAGCCAAGCAGTACAAGGAGATGCCGGCAGGTAGAATCGAGCGCTTGGTTTCTCAGCTAGGCTTGTCAGCCTTTGTTAAGCAGCCTTATGGGACACTGTCTGGCGGTCAAAAGCGTCGGGTGGACATTGCGCGAGCCCTGCTCAATAGTCCCGACCTGCTCTTCCTGGATGAGCCAACAACAGGCCTGGACATTCAGACTCGGGAGAGTATTTGGAGTTTGCTCAAGCAAATTCAGAAAGAAGAACAGATGACCATTGTCTTGACAACCCACTATCTCAATGAAGCAGATGATGCTGACAAGATCTATATCGTAGATCATGGTCAGGTCATTGCCCAAGGCTCTGCAGACCAGATTAAGGGAAACTACGCTCGCAATGTCTTACGGATTTTAAGTCAAGATGCAGCAGGTTTAGAGAAAAGCTTGCCAAGAGGCTGCTCTTGGGAGCAAGTCAAGGAAGGGGAATTTATCCTCCACCCTCAAACGACTCAAGAAGCTCTGACCTTATTGGCTCAGGCTGGTCCCTATATCGAACAATTTGAATTCCAACCCGGAACGATGGATGATGCCTTTATGGCACTGACAGGAAGAGAGGTACGTTAAATGTTAATGTTGATTAAACGTAATTTTTTACTTTATTTCCGCAACCGCAGTGGGGTAATTTTGTCCCTCTTCGGAGCGATTATTCCCTTTGTGCTTTATATCGTTTTTTTGAAAAATAATTACAAAGACCATTCCAGCCAGCTGATGGACTTGTGGCTGATTGGTGGTGTGTTGGCAGTTACAGGATTAACGACCACCCTAGCAGCTTTCTCTCGGCAGGTCGAAGATCGGGAGCGGAAGGTGACAGACGACCTCTTTATCACAGAATTGGGACCATGGGGCTTGCAGCTTAGTTATCTTGTCAGCTCTGTCATTATCGGCTTTTTGATGCAGGTCATTATGTTTGCCTTTATGCTCAGCTATTTTACGCTAGCGGATAACATTTCCTTTGAGTGGGGAATCCTTCCTTACCTGGTTCTTCTGATGCTCTTAAACAGCCTCTTGGCCACACTGATAAATGCTCTGATTGTTCAATGCTTCAAATCAGTGGATAGTTTAGGGAAATTGGCGACAGTAGTCGGAGCAACTTCTGGTTTTCTAGTGGGTACCTATATCCCCATTGGAACCTTGCCGAATATGGCGCAAAACCTGATGAAGCTTACGCCTTCTAACTACATGGCATCTCTTTTCAGACAGGTTCTCATGAAAGAAAGTCTAGCAGATACTTTTGCTAATAGCAGCCAGTCACAAGCAGCTTTTGAAAAAACAATGGGAATTCGCATTGAATGGCAGGAGCTCTTGACAAGGACAGAAACTTTCTATATAGTTGGAATAGTTTTAGTTGCAATAGCGCTTATTTGGATGGTGCAAAATATGATTGCCATCCGCCGGCTGAAACTACAATAGAATGTGAATAGGGAGCTTCCTCTTGCAAGCAAAATTTGAAACAGATCCAACCATTTCATCCAAGGATCCGCTGGTTGTGGTCAAGGCAGACCAGCTAGGGGCAGAAGCTAAGGCCATCTTAGATTATATAGAGCAGTACAAGGCTGGGCCTAGTGGCGTCCTGCCTATCAAGTCGGACGATAAACTGGTCATGTTGAGGACTGAAGATATTATCTTAGCAGACATCAACCAGACAACTTTGATGATTTACAGCAGAGATGGCATTTACCAGACGACAGAGACCTTGACTCGCTTTCAGCAGCGGATTAGCAGCTCGAACTTTATACAGGTTTCCCGGCATGCTGTCATCAATATTGACCATTTGGAGTCATTGTCTGACAGCTTTTCTGGCAATATGACGGCCAAGCTGACCAATCAAATCAAAACCGAAGTCAGCCGTCGCTATGTCAAACTCTTAATGGAATATCTGGGAATCTAGGAGGTAAGTGATGAGTATAAAAAAATGTCTACACGCTATATTAATGGGCATCCAGACAGGGAGTGCAGTCTATCTGATTGTCCTTGCTCTCTCTATTCAAAAACATCCGCCCACAACAAGTAATATCATCAGTGTCATGGTGATGAGCGGTTTGATCGGACTCATCAGTTCAATGTTAAAAACTCTTGAAGACCGATTCCCTTTTTCAGTCTCGGTTTTGCTGCATTTTGCTGCGGTCGCAGTCTTGGTATGCTGCTTCATGGTCTACAATAACTGGGGATTTTTAATTGCCAACTGGCATTTCTGGCTGGATTTTATTCTGATTTATCTATTTGTATGGCTCTTTCTTTACTTGGATACAAATCTTAAGACCAAGAAGATTAACTGCGCCTTGGCCAAGCGCAGAAAGGAAAAAGAAGGCAAGTAAATTGCCGAAAAACGTAATGACAAGCATATCATAAAAA
>CBDFAZ010000138.1:0-3943 GCA_965245685.1 uncultured Streptococcus sp.
TCCGTACTGCAAAAGAGCAAGTAATGAACTCTTACTACTATGCATACCGTGACCGCCGTCAGAAAAAACGTGACTTCCGCAAACTTTGGATTACTCGTATCAACGCGGCAGCTCGTTTGAACGGACTTTCATACTCACAATTGATGCATGGTTTGAAGTTGGCTGAAATCGAAGTGAACCGTAAAATGTTGGCTGACTTGGCTGTTAACGATGCAGCAGCTTTCACAGCTCTTGCAGATGCAGCTAAAGCTAAGCTTGGTAAATAATTAAAATAAGAACTGAGGATTTCCTTGGTTCTTTTACGATAACTCTTAATGAAAAGTTTGAAGAGAGAAATAGCCTGCCATGCCACTTATAGTATAGATAAAGGCATGTTGCTGATAAGATATCTTTCATGATAAAGCTAGTTAAAAATAGGGATTTGCGATATAATAGAAAAAACAGACATTTATGTAAATAAAAAATCAGTAGAATGGAGAAATTATGTCAGAGAATCGCTTAGCTTGGGATCAATATTTTGCAGCTCAGGCTCTCTTAATCGCTAATCGCTCAACCTGCAAGCGGGCCAAGGTTGGCGCTGTATTGGTCAAGGACAATAAGGTTATTTCAACTGGTTACAATGGCTCGGTTTCAGGGACTGAGCACTGTATTGACCATGAGTGTCTGGTTATTGACGGTCACTGCGTGCGGACCTTGCATGCTGAGGTCAATGCCATCTTACAAGGAGCCGAGCGGGGGGTTCCCAAGGGCTTTACGGCTTATGTGACCCATTTTCCCTGCCTCAATTGTACCAAGCAACTGCTTCAGGTCGGCTGCAAACGGGTGGTCTACATCAACCAATATCGGATAGATGACTATGCTCAATATCTCTACAAGGAAAAAGAGGTGGAATTAGTTCATCTGCCGCTGGATGATGTCAAGAAGGCTATCGCTCAAACGGATTTGGTTTAGTGGGAGAAGTTCTGGAGGTAAAAGGAGAAGGCAGATGAATGAGAGATTGGCAGCCGCTTGGCAGCATTTCTTTGAGGGACAGTTAAATAAGGCCGAAGAACTAGAGCGGCAGCTTGAAAAAGATTCCTTTAGCCGCTGGAATTTGCGAGCTTATCTTGCTGTAGAAAGGCAAGATTATCAGAATGCTTTTGCAAATTTGGAGCTTTATCTGATTCAGGCTCAGAATGATAGTGATATTGAAAATGAGCATATCGCTTATCATCAGCTAGGCTATGTTGCTAGAGCTGCGGGAGATTTTTACCAAGCTTTAGAGTGGATAGAAAAAGAAGCTGCTTTCCTAGCGATGTATTTCCCAGATGACCATTATCGTCATTCAGTAAATCTCTATGAGTTAGGCTACCTAAATCTTAAATTAGGCCGATTGACTCAAGCTCAGGAGTTTATGCGAAAGTCGCATATCTATGCTAAGGAGTCAGATGATGTGGTAAACCATGCATGTATTTGCCGAGGATTGGGTGAAATTGCTCAAGCTTTGGGAAATCTCAAAGAAGCAAGAACCAACTTTGCGGCTGCTATCAGACTTTTTGAACAAGCTGGTGATGCTATCGGTAAGGCGGAAGTTGAAGAGTTGTTAGCAAGCTGCCCTTAGTTTATCATTGCAATAAAGCTATAGTTTCTGATTATAGCTTTTTCTATTTAAAAAATTCTGAATTTTTTAGCGAAAAGTGGTATAATGAAGAAGTTATATAGTCCCGATAAGGTGGTAGGAAACTTCTATCAGTACTTTGTAACTCGCAAACAATGACGGCTCCAAAAGTCGCACGTCACTCTACGGTTGTCGCTATTCTGCGGTCAACCTATGCGTCTTACTAGCTTCAGAAATAAAAAGGTATTGTTTTTATTTCTTTCGCGTCGTAACTCGCAGCTGACAAGATTTTCATCATTTCGGAGTTTGTTTATTTGTTTAATATTTTTTAAGGGGGGACATTTCTATGTCAGAACGTAAACTTTTCACGTCTGAGTCTGTATCGGAGGGACATCCCGATAAGATTGCAGACCAAATTTCCGATGCTATTTTGGATGCTGTCTTGAGTCAGGATCCAGATGCCCATGTGGCTGCTGAAACAGCTGTTTATACAGGCTCGGTTCATGTTTTTGGTGAAATTTCGACCATAGCTTATGTAGATATAAACCGTGTGGTTCGTGATACCATTGCAGAGATTGGCTACACCAATACAGAGTATGGATTTTCAGCCGAGACAGTCGGTGTGCATCCGTCTTTGGTGGAACAGTCGCCAGATATTGCTCAGGGTGTCAATGAAGCTTTGGAGGTTCGCGGGAATGCAGATCAAGATCCATTGGACTTGATTGGCGCTGGAGACCAGGGGCTTATGTTTGGCTTTGCTGTGGATGAAACGCCAGAACTCATGCCTCTTCCTATCTCACTCAGCCACAAGCTGGTTCGTCGTTTGGCAGAGCTTCGCAAGTCTGGTGAAATCAGCTATCTTCGCCCTGATGCGAAGTCACAGGTGACCGTTGAGTATGATGAAAATGACCAGCCTGTGCGCGTGGATACGGTAGTTATTTCGACCCAGCATGACCCAGAAGTGACCAATGAAGAGATTCATCGTGATGTGACTGAAAAGGTGATTAAAGCAGTTATCCCAGCCCAATATTTGGATGAAAAGACGAAATTCTTCATCAATCCAACCGGACGTTTTGTAATTGGGGGTCCGCAAGGGGACTCTGGCTTGACAGGACGCAAGATTATTGTGGATACTTACGGCGGTTATGCTCGTCACGGTGGCGGTGCCTTCTCTGGTAAGGATGCGACCAAGGTCGATCGCTCAGCTTCATACGCAGCTCGCTACATTGCTAAAAACATCGTGGCGGCTGGACTGGCCAAGAAAGCAGAAGTACAGTTAGCCTATGCCATTGGTGTGGCTCAGCCGGTTTCTGTTCGCATCGATACTTTTGGCACTGGAGCAGTTGCAGAAAGCAAGCTGCAGGAAGCAGTTCGTCAGATTTTTGATCTGCGTCCAGCCGGTATTATTCAAATGCTGGATTTGAAACGTCCAATCTACCGTCAGACAGCAGCTTATGGCCATATGGGTAGGACAGACATTGACCTGCCTTGGGAAAAGTTGGATAATGTAGAGGCTTTGAAAGCAGCAGTGCAGTAAGATGACAGTTCTCAATCGTCATGATTGGGAACTTTTCTATTTTTTAATGAAAAAGTCATTTCTATACAGGCAACTTTTAAAAGGCAAGCAGTCTAGCCTTGCGCTTCTTTCATTTTTTGCAATACTATTTTTTCTGAAAAATTATTGAAAAAGCCATTTTCCCTGTTTCATTTTAATTTCAATTGTCTTATTTATCTAAAAGTATAGGAAATTTCCCGAATCTGTGGTATAATAAATGGCAATACCTTGAAAGAGCTTTATTTTAAACATGAAAAAAATTGTAATACATGGTGGTCGCCCCTTAAAAGGAGAGGTGACTATTAATGGTGCTAAAAACAGTGTCGTTGCCTTGATTCCAGCTGTGATTCTGGCGGATGATATTGTAACGTTGGATGGCGTTCCGGATATTTCGGACGTGGATAGCCTGATTGATATTATGATTGCCATGGGAGCTAGTGTTACTCGCTCTGAGGACAGTCTGACAATTGATCCGCGTGGTATCCAAAACGTCCCTATGCCTTATGGAAAAATCAACAGTCTAAGAGCCTCCTATTATTTCTATGGCAGCTTGCTTGGCCGCTATGGTGAAGCGACGGTGGGTTTGCCTGGTGGCTGTGACTTAGGGCCGCGTCCTATTGACTTGCATCTCAAGGCTTTTGAAGCGATGGGCGCTAAGATGACCATGGATGGCAACTACATGAACCTATCCACAGGAGGTCAGCAGCTGAAAGGCGCTAGCATTTATATGGATACGGACAGCGTGGGTGCTACCACCAATACTATGTTGGCTGCTGTCAAGGCCAAAGGTC
>CBDFAZ010000139.1:0-3691 GCA_965245685.1 uncultured Streptococcus sp.
GACAATCAAACGTCGCCAGAACATCCAGATGGTATTTACCATCCCCATAGGGATGTCCAGCACATTAAGAAAGAAAATATTGGTTTGATTGAGGTCATGGGACTGGCTATTCTGCCGCCTCGGCTCAAGGAAGAACTCAAGCAGGTGGAACTGTTCTTACTAGGAGAAGACTGTCAGGTTGCGGACTATCATCAGGAGTGGGCCAATCAACTCAAAGACCAGAATCCAGATGTTACCGCTGAGACAGTGGAAGGAGTTGTTCAGGCCTCGGTTGGACAAATTTTCAGCCGAGTACTGGAAGATGCGGGAGTTTACAAGCGAACAGAGGAGGGGCAGGAAGCATTCATGCGCTTCGTCCAATCCGTCGGCATCCAGCCCTAGGAAATGTGTTATAATGAATCTAGTGCAACAGGGAAAGGAAGTTTTATGGCAATTTTAGTATTAGGTGGAGCTGGCTATATCGGCTCGCACATGGTAGACCGTCTGGTAGCGGCAGGCAAGGAAGAAGTAGTCGTCGTTGATAATTTGGTGACTGGTCATCGGGCAGCCGTCCATCCGAAAGCAGTCTTTTATGAGGGGGATTTGGCGGATAAGGACTTTATGCGTGATGTCTTTGCCAAACATCCATATATCGATGCAGTCATTCACTTTGCTGCCTTTTCTCTGGTGGCAGAGTCTATGTCGGATCCACTCAAGTATTTTGACAATAACACAGCCGGCATGGTTTCTCTTTTGGAGGTTATGCAGGAATGCGGTGTTAAAAATATTGTCTTCTCTTCAACAGCGGCGACTTATGGTATTCCTGAGGAAGTGCCGATTCTGGAAACGACTCCTCAAAAGCCGATCAATCCTTATGGTGAGAGCAAACTCATGATGGAGACCATTATGCGCTGGGCAGACCAGGCCTATGGCATCAAGTTTGTAGCCCTGCGTTATTTCAATGTGGCCGGTGCCAAACCTGACGGCTCAATCGGCGAGGATCACGGACCTGAAACCCATCTCCTGCCCATTGTGCTTCAAGTGGCTCAGGGCAAACGTGAGAAGATAGCCGTCTTTGGAGATGATTATAATACTCCGGACGGGACCAATGTACGCGATTATGTCCATCCTTTCGACTTGGCTGACGCCCATATTTTGGCTGTTGAGCATCTGCGTGCTGGACATCCTTCAGATGCCTTTAACCTTGGCTCTTCGACTGGTTTTTCTAACCTGCAGATTGTAGAAGCAGCTCGAAAGGTGACCGGCCATCCTATTCCTTTGGAAATAGCAGAGCGGCGACTGGGTGACCCAGATACACTGATTGCTTCCTCTGAGAAAGCAAGAAATGTTCTGGGTTGGCAGCCGAAATTTGACAATATCGAAACCATTATCGAAACCGCTTGGAAATGGCATTTCAGTCATCCAAATGGCTATGATGACAGAGAATAAACTGACAAATCAGCTTGAAAAGCTGGTTTTTTGCTTTGAATTATAAAACCCTTCTTTACAAATTTTTAAAAGCCTTTTATAATAAAAGGAAGATTGATTGACATATTATCTGCAATCTTGTTTAGTTGTTACTAACTCTTAGTATGTCTTGATAAATCATGGTATTCGCAGATGCAAGGAGAAATAAGAATGTAGAATAGCGATTTTTTTGCACCACTATCAGATGAGACAGATCTTGACAGTTTGTTGTGTAAGGGCTTTAGAGACTTATGATATAATGAAGCCATAAAAGTTTGAGAAGTCTCTTAATCTTTTCAAGCAGATTTTCATAAAGAGAATAGGAAATAAGTATGCGTTCGATTCTTGCCTTATATATCACCCTGATGCCGGTCATTCTGGCTGGGGTTATCAATATGATCTTTTGCAAGTCTTCACTGCTAGAGGCGGTTTATCGACCAATGGATGCTGGGTTGATTTTAAAGGATGGGAAGAGGCTTTTTGGGGCTAACAAGACCTGGAAAGGTTTCATTGGCATGATTGTCTGGGGAGCTTTGGCTCAGATTCTCTGGGGGTTGCTCTTAAAGAGTATTCCCACTCTAGAGAAGCTACACTTGGTCTATGCCTTCTACGAAAATACCGTGCTCTTTAATCTGGTCCTTGGGGCTCTTTTGGGGCTGGCCTATGTTTTGTTTGAGCTGCCCAATAGCTTTATCAAGCGCCGTTTGGAAATCAGAGAGGGCAAGACGGCGGAGAATGGCTGGAAATGGACCTTTATCTGGATAGACCAGATTGATTCCTTGATTGGCTGTATCATTTTCTTGCTTTTCTATATTCCTCTGTCCTGGAAGCAGATGCTGGGCATTATAATCCTGGGGGCAGGCACGCATCTAGGAGTCAATCGTCTGCTCTACTGGGCTAAACTTAGAAAAAATCGTATGTGAGGTGGGAGCTTTTGATGAAAGAACTATGGCTGGAAAAAGAGCCTTCGGCCGTCTATGGCGGTAAAATCAATCAGTTAATCAACCTCTGTCAGCTGGGGCTTTCGGTGCCTAGGGCTCTAATATTGCCGGCAGACCAAGTCATGGCTTGGCTAAAAGTAGCTCTGCCAGAATACTCAAAACAGGGACTTAAAGAATTAATCGAACTGGGCAAGGAGGAAATTGCGGAGCGTTTGCAGCAATATCCCTTGGATCCAGCTTGGCTACAGGAGTTAGTAGCTTTTTGTCAGGAAAATCAAGCTTATATCGTTCGCAGCAGTGCCCTTTTAGAAGACGGACAGGCCATGTCATTTGCCGGTCAATATGACTCGATTGGCAACTGCCGGACACTGTCAGAAATTGAGCAGGGCATTCGTTCTTGTCTGCTTTCCCTCTTTAATCCAGAAGCATTGGCCTACTGGCAGCGTCATGGGCTTGCTGAGCAGGATTTTGCTATGGCAGTGCTGATTCAGGAGCAGATAGAGCCTGACTTTAGCGGTGTCTGCTTTTCCCTAGACGTGGCGACCAATCAGGACCAGGCCATGTTCTTGGAGTATGTAAAAGGCTCAGCTGAGAGCTTGGTTAGCGGTCAAGTCAATCCTGAGCAGCTGACTCTTTCTTGGTACAAGCCGGACTGGAGCAAGTTTGAAAAAGTTGAAATCCCTCTGGCAGTCTTGCAGAAACTGCACGCGCAGGTTTTGGAGATTGTGGCGTATTTTGGTCGGCCGATGGATATTGAGTGGTGCGCTGCCCAAGAGCAAGTATATCTGCTGCAGGCTCGGCCCATCACGACAGTACCAACTAAAATCGACAGTGGTCGCTGGACGACGGCGAATTTTCGGGACGGAGGCGTGGCGGCTCAGCCCTGCCCAAACCTAATGTGGAGTCTTTATCGCCATTCTTGGCAAGAAGCACTCTCCAGCTTTTTGCTGGCTATTGGCCTAGAGCCTGAAGGTGCGATGCCGCCGCTGATGCGTCTCCATTATGCTCGGCCTTTCTGGAACTTAGGTGTGGTCAAGCAAGGTATGGAGCAGATTCCGGGCTATATTGAGCGAGACTTTGATGATGAGCTGGGAGTTAATAAAGACTACCAAGGTCAAGGTTTTACCAGCAAATTAAGTCCAGCCTTGCTCTTAAATTTCCTGCGGGTAGCCTTGAAAACGCAAAAAGTAACTAAGGCTTTTTTACATCAGGCGCCAGACAAGCTGCAAGATCTGCGCCAGCAATTTAACCGCCTTCATCAAGAAATACGAGAACTGAACGACCAAAGCCCGCTGCAGCAGGTC
>CBDFAZ010000140.1:0-3644 GCA_965245685.1 uncultured Streptococcus sp.
ATTTTGATTTCCATTATTGGAGCCCCCTACTTCCTCTACCTTATGTATCAGCAAAAAAAATAATCAGCCGAATAATCGACTGATTATTTTTTATTTATCCAACCTGTTTTTGATACCTTCAACGGCACCTTCTACAGCTTCTTTAGCATCTTCAGCAACTTCTTTGGCTTTAGCAACTGTTTTTTCTACAAAGCCTTCTGCTTCTGTCTTGTTATCTCCTGTAACTTTGCCCACGCCTTCTTTAACAGCACCCTTAGCTTGATCGAATTTATTTTCTAATGACATATGATTGCCTCCATTCTTTTTTACGGTTTCTGATACCGTTTACAGTAGTATAAGTTTTTTCTTTTCAAAGGTCAAATATTCTGCTCATTCTATGGGAAAATCAGTCCAGCTGGAAAGTCAATCTCTCCTTATCAAAGCTGGCCTGTAACTCATACTTGCCTGCTTCGTTTTGCCGGATATAGCCCAAGATTACTAGGCTATCGACAAAAATGTCCCGCCGCTTCTGCATGAGCTCATCCTTGCGGACATACTTGAGAAGAAAGGTCGTCATATACTTTAGTGCATACTCAGGATTGACATCGCCCAAGACAGCATAGAGGGGCTTTTGTGCCTCTGACAGCGGATATTGGTTCTGCATCTTGTAAAAATAATTAGCCAAGGTCAGCTCATCCCTCTGAAAATCTGTCTCTTCCAGCAAGACCGCCGCATTGGTCTGATTGGAAAGCTGGGTCTCAAAGCGCAGCTCCAACAGCTCCTGATAGAGGGGAGTGTCATCACGGATAAAGACCTCCTGATCCAAACGCAAATCCTCCAAACTTTCCACAAAAGGCAGCGACAGGTAATATCGCTTGTTCTCCCGCCGGATGTAGCCT
Organism: uncultured Streptococcus sp.; assembly: GCA_965245685.1. Lineage (GTDB taxonomy): Bacteria > Bacillota > Bacilli > Lactobacillales > Streptococcaceae > Streptococcus. The sequence continues at coordinate 879 of CBDFAZ010000140.1, forward strand.
GCCTTGATATAGTCCTCTATCGAGCGGTCAATATTGGCTACACCTGCAAACTCTCTCTTAATCTCCCGTAGAATCACTGCCTCATGCTGATCCAAATAATCAATCAGCTCCTGAAAAAAAGGCTGGCGCGTCAAACGGCTGGAGTTAATAATCTTAATCATGGAGTTCTCCTTTATAGATTAGTTTGCTTGACTGAGCCAACTGGCTAGGATTCGTCCCGGGCTGACCTAGGGGAACCGCTAAGCCCAAGTCCCGATAATATTCCTGCCAAAAATCAGAAATCTGATTTTCCTCATCGCCAAACTGCATGGGAATCGTATCAAAAATCGGCAAAATTTCCGCAATATACTCCGAACAGTAAAAACCATCGGACTGAGGATAAAAGCTGAAATTGTAAGGCTTTCCTAGATATAATTTGGCCCTTTTAAAGACAACTTCTGCTTCAATAGCTGGATAGCGGTACATGTCATAAACGTCCTCATCCTGCAAAAAATCAGACAAGTCTTGATTGACAACACCATTCTCATGGGTTGCATGATAAATTTCACCATTAAAAAAGATGGCCACGTGGCTATATGAACCCGTTGCTGCTCGAATGGCTGCTGCAATTTCTGAAGATCCGACTGTAAAAATCAAATCTCCGTCTTGTAAATCTTGAATCTTCATTTCTCTCGCCTATCAAAAAAGGAGCCGAGACCCCTTTTTAAGTATGAGGGGAATAGCCCTCATCTAGTAACTTATTCCCTCAAATGAGCTCTTTAAGCATTAAAACTTTCTGTCAGTTGAGGCACCACTTGCTTCTTACGAGAAACAGCGCCTGCAAGGAAAGCATGGTTGTTTTCAAGAATAAAGTTAAAGGCTGCTTCGACCTTATCCATATTGCTTCCGATAGCCAAAATTTCTGAGTTTGAGTTGATAATATCTGTGATCATCAAGACAAAGTCAGAGTAGCCATTATCAGCGATTGCTTTTTCAATAGCCGCTTCGATTTCTGCTTGACGCTCCAAAACTTCTGCAATGTCAACAGTATTGACCTGTGCTACACGGACATTGTTTCCGTTCAACTCAAATGTTTTCGCATCAATGTCGATCAATTCTTCGGCAGACTTGCTAGCCAAGTTTGTACCTGCCTTAAGCATAGCCAAACCATACTCTTCCAAGTTGACACCAGCTAGCTCAGCCAATTCTGGTGCAATGACCTTGTCAGTCGGATGGGTCGTTGGTGACTTGAGCAAGAGAGTATCAGAGATCAAACCAGACAGCATCAATCCTGCAATTTCTTTTGGAACTTCTACGCCGTGCTCCTTGAACATGCGGTAAACAATAGAGGAAGCAGACCCCACTGGCTCCAAGCGCATATAAAGGGGGCTAGCTGTTTCAAAGTTAGCAACACGGTGGTGGTCCACCACGCCATAAACTTCAACTTCAGCGATATCTGCTACAGACTGCTGGAATTCATTGTGGTCTGTCAAGATGACTTGTTCAGCCCCTTCTGCCTTGGCAGATGTAATCACGCGCGGTGCAGCCACACCAAAGTAATCCAAAACAAAGGCTGTTTCTTCATTAGGCTCACCCAGAGCAACAACTTCTGTATCTAAGCCATAAGCTTCGCGAGCCAAGTAAGCAAAAGCGTAAGATGAACCAATGGCATCTGAGTCAGGATTTTGGTGACCGAAAACTAAAATTTTAGACATGATAAACCTCTTCTTTTATATAATGTTTATTGCATTTATTTTACCACAATTACAGGCATTTCACAAAAGCAGAAGGACATTTTCTGAAGAAAAATGGACTGGTTAGCCCACCAGCCCATTAATTCAGACTTAAAGTAGATTAGTTACTATGCACTCGATTCATATACTCTGTATAGGACTCAGTCTGCATGAGTTCCTTGGCATTCTTGACCCGATCAGCTGTCGGAGGCTTAACACCTTCCAGCTTGTAAGGAATACCCAGCTCCCGCCATTTGAATTCTCCCATGGTATGGTAAGGTAGGATTTCAAACTTGTCAACATTTTTCAGCGTCTTTACAAATTTACCTAGCTCAATCAGGTCATCATCACGGTCGGTCAATCCCGGCACCAAGACATGGCGTATCCAGACTGGCTTTCCAATGTCAGACAGGTACTTGGCACAAGCCAAGATATTCTTGTTGGTCTGGCTGGTCACAATTTTGTGCTGTTCTTCGTTAATCTCTTTGATATCTAGCAAAACTAAATCCGTCACTGCCATAAGCTTGTCAAATTTTTTCAGATAGCGAGGCGTATTTCTAAAAGGCAGGGCACAGGTATCCAAAGTACAGTGGATGCCCAGTTCCTTAGCCTTGGTAAAGAGGGCAATCAGAAAATCAATCTGCAGCAAGGCCTCTCCTCCGCTGACGGTGATGCCACCTTTGTTACCCCAGAAGCCCTTATAACGGAGAGCTTCTTGCAAGACATCATCCACTGTCCGCAGCTGAGATTTGTTGGTCTCCATCTCCCATGTGTCCGGATTATGGCAATACTGGCAGCGCATGTGGCAGCCCTGCAAAAAAACAATAAAACGGATACCCGGTCCATCAACAGCTCCAAAACTTTCGGTGGAGTGGACCATGCCCGTTACCTTTCCATAATCAACTGCTTCTTCAATTTTCTCTTCAACCATCGCGCAACCTCTTAACTCTGAAAACGTTTTATAACTAACTACATTATAACACGATTAAAGCAAAAATAGACTTAATTTGCCTATTTTTTAGAAAACAAACTGTTTTTCAGTTTCATTTTCAGT
>CBDFAZ010000141.1:0-3541 GCA_965245685.1 uncultured Streptococcus sp.
GGATTTTTTAGAAAATCCGTATAGTTAACACCTACCCCCCAATTAATAACATATGGGGTGGCAAAAAAGATAATATATATCCATTTCTTTTCTTCGTCATTTTTAGATGGATTTATTTTTAAACCATCAATAACAAGGCCTTGTAATATAATGAGAAATATTGATAAAACTAGTCCCCCTAGAACTATCTGAGACCATAGATTTTTCACCAAATACTGAGCTACTAAATAAAACAAATAGAGAGAGAAAACACCTGAAAATATTTGCACTATCCGGAACAATATAATTGAATATTGAAACTTAGACTCTTGTTTTCTCCTTTCCCAATCATATTTTAATAGTAATTCTAAAAAGTAAATGGTGTCCTCATATTTACAATCTACGATACTATCCCAAATATGACCATCTTTCATAAAATATGGTTTTGTGTTTTTTATTTCTAGATTGTAACCATAGGGATTAATCTGGCTCTTTAATCTTGCCAGAACACCCTCATGGCTCGAGGAACCTTCAAGCTCTTCAATAATATTTTCAATCTTCTTCCTCCACTCAGACCGCTCTTTGGTAATATAATCAAGCTGATTCCTCTTGCTGTTATTCACAAATACCAAAATTGCACTCAAGACCGCTCCAATACCTGCGCCGCTCAGCAGAGTAATTATCTGACTTATATCCAATTTTTCTCACCTCGCTTCCAAATGCTCATAAACCCTCAACTGTTCGATTTTTCCGAACAGTTCAACTTGTAAAATAATCTTACAAGTTTGTTTTACATTTGCTCTTTCCACTCACTCCTCATCAAGCCATACCTCAAATCATCACAGCGATTGCCTTGGGTATCTTTGCGGTCCCTTATGCGAGCTTCGAGGGTAAAGCCAAGTTTCTCAGCGACTCGTTGACTTTGAAGATTATAGCCAAAGCAAGACAATTCAATTTTATGTAGATTCAATTCTTTAAAAGCCAGGTCAATCAAAGCACGCGCTGCTTCGGGCACATAACCACGTCCCCAATAGTCTGGATGCAAGATATAGCCAATCTCCAGCACATCATCTTCATGGCGATTGTTGAAATCAACAGAGCCAACGATTTTATCAGTCCCTTTGACAACAATCCCATAACCTGCTGGGAGATTTTCCTTTTTATTACGCTCAGGAAGGATATGCTCCAGATAATAAATCTCGTCTTCCAAGGTCTTGACGGGCGGAAAGCCTGCTGGATAGGAGACTTCTGGCCGACTGGCATAGTCAAAGATATCCTCAGCATCAGCCACGGTGCGGACTCGTAACACTAGCCGTTCCGTTTCTAGTCGATCTGGTAATCGTACCTGCTCCATCTTCCTGCCTCGCTTTCTACAAAAAATCGCCCCTGCCATCTACATGAGAGGGACGAATGTGTTTATCCGCGGTACCACCCAATTTCGGGCAGATGCCTGCAACTTTTCTCTTCTTTCCCTTTTATGACGTCGTTAACTCGCTTTGGCATAAACTAGTATAACCTACAACTCCTTGCCTAGTCCTAAAAGGAAACAAAAAGACACTTTTATTTCAATTTTTCATCTCATCAGCAACCAGTTTTGACACATTTGTGGACTTCTCAGCATCACCACTTTCTGTAAAATGCTTGACTCAAAACACCTCTGATGAACCTATTCTATCACCTTTCAAGCGAAAAATCAATAATTTCTCTCACCCAAAAGTCCATCTGGCAGATCGTGAAATCCTTTGCCCGCCTGATAGTTGGCAAATTTCCCTAAAAGGAACTGGTAGGCATCTAGACGACTTTCATAACGAATGGCTGCTTCCTTGGCCCGCTCGTCCTGGTCCGCCTCGTAGACTGCCTGACTCTCCTTGAGAGCCATTTCATTAATCATGACCTGGGTCTTGACCCAGGATTCAAACTCCTGTAAAAATTCCTGTTCGTAACTCATTTCTCTCACTTTCTAACTGCAAATACCTAGTCCAAATCTCGGTAAAAATCACTGTCAATGTCACGGAAGGGCTGAATGTCCTGTACATACTCCAGCACCCCCTGAAATTCACCAGATTCATCCCGAACCGCTGCATAGGTCACATGAACAAACTTAGCCCGCGATTCCGACTTGAACCACATCTCAAACTTGTCCCGCTCTCCCTCGCGCAGAGCCTTGAAAATCCGCCGCACCTTATCCAAAAACTTGGGCGGGTGGCAGAGCTCGACATTGCGCCCTATCTGGGACGGCGTCCGCTTGAAAATCATCTCATCCGCCGGCACGCTGTCATTATAATACTGGAAAATATCGTCCTTATTGACAAAGGTAATCTCCATGGGCAGATAATCCAAAATCAGATTGGCCTCCGCCACTGACAGATAGCCATGACCAAAAGGCTGTTGGGCCTCCCGATTAAAGGCTTGCTCTTTCTTTTCCTTGGGCTTAAAGGAAATAGTGACCTGACCATCTGGCGTATCAATAACCTGCTGAAACCTTCCATCACTAGTCTGTTCTCTACTGGCTGGCGCTTCGCTTCCTTCATCAGCAGCATCCCCAGCTTCCTCCTCCGAGAATGAGTGCCGCGCAGGAATCCATTTCTCTGTCGGTTTGATGATGGCATAGCCATAAGCATCACTCTCCTCAGCAATTTTGAGCCAGTCATCCTGAGTAAAGGACTCCAAGAGAATCATCAGCAAAATAGATTCTTCCTTAAAAATCATAGCTTCAAACTCAGCAGCAAAAGTCTCAAACTTGTCCTTGACTTCCTCAATCGAAGTATCCGGCAGTCGCTCTGCAGCAATCTTAGCCTCTTGGAAGAAATCTCGAATCTGGTCATCTACCCCCCACATGACCTTGGGAGGCGAATCGTGACCGTAGCTCTCCATTATTGGAAACATGAGCTCTTCCTTACGCTGATAGTGAACATCAAACTGCCCTACCAAACTCAGCTGGCGCTGGAGACCCTTGCGGATTTCAGGAAGAAGGTCCTCATCTTCTGTACTTTCATAGGTGGATAGGAGCCTGCGAACTCGCATGAGGGCCGCCCGCAAGGCTAGATTTTCCTGCTTGAAGACCTGAACAGGATGACCTGGATGGTCGGTATCAGCCACCTCTACATTCTGAATGGCACCTTTAAAGAGGTTAGCATGGACATTGCAGAGGGACATGACATCTTCGAAGGTCACTCCCGTATCCGAGTTCATTAGCTCATGCTCCATCAAGCTGATCTCAATAGCGGATACACCTGCAAAATGCTCGTTGAAGAGCTCCTGAACGGACTCTGCCGAAGCTCCGTTATGTAAATCCAGCAAGATAGACTTGAGGACTTCAATGCGTTCAGTAGCCATGCCTAAATCCCCACCACTTCATAGCCGTTTAATTCCAGAGTTTGCTTGATTTTATTCAGGTCAATGCCATTCATGCTGGCTCCTTTTTTGATCGAAACCACGCGCCCGACAGTATTTCGCATGACAGGATTGGCCAGAGGCGTAAAGCCTAATTCTACCAGAACACCCAAAACCCCAGGCTGCTTCTCAATCACTTCTGCCACTGGGATAGACAAATCAATCACAT
>CBDFAZ010000142.1:0-3535 GCA_965245685.1 uncultured Streptococcus sp.
GCCCACTCCTGATGATAGGCAGCAACCTGACAGTCTTCTCCTAGCAAGAAAAGTTCCACCCGCTTGAGTTCTTCCTTGTGCCGAGGCGGCAGAATAGCCAGTCCCATAACTTCAATCAGACCGATATTTTCTTTCTTAATATGCTGCACATCTGCATGAGGGTGATAAATGCCGTCTGGATGTTCTGGGGAAGTTTGATTGTCCCGCAAGACCAAGTCTAGCTCAAAAGATTCATCTTTCCTGCGGGCAATCGGTGTGATGGTATGATGCGGTTCACCCTCAGACTCTGCCAATACCTGCACACTCGGGTCAGAATAGGTCCGCCAAACTTGCAAGATCTTGTCAGCCAACTCAATCAACTGTTCCTTCTTCTCAGACCTCAGACGAATGACGGACATGGGCCACTTGACAATACCTGCTTCCACCTCATCAAATCCGCTAAAAGTAAAGCTGTAATCCAGCTCTGCTATTTCCATAGGGAAAGTATGACGTCCGCCCTGATAGTGGTCGTGGGTCAGGATAGAGCCGCCGACAATAGGCAGGTCGGCATTGGATCCTGCAAAATAGCCTGGAAAGGTCTCAACGATGTCTAGCAAGCGCTCAAAGGTCAGCCGGCTGATAGCCATGGGAAGGTGCTGACTGTGCAGAAAGATGCAATGCTCATTAAAGTAGGCATAGGGCGAATACTGGAAGCCCCACTCCTGTCCAGCCAATTCAAAGCGAATAATCCGATGATTGGCGCGGGCTGGGTGGTCCAAGCGGCCTTGGTAGCCTTCATTTTCCATGCAAAGCTGGCAGGCTGGATAATTACTATTCTTAGCCTTTTTAGCTGCCGCAATTTCCTTTGGATCCTTTTCTGGCTTAGAGAGATTGATGGTGATTTCCAAATCTCCATAGGCAGTCGGTGCTTTAAAAGCAATATTTTTAGCAATAGCCTTGACCTTGATGTAGTCATTCTTTTGACTAAGCCGGTAAAAATCAGCCACAGCTTGCTGGGGACTTGAGGTATAAGTCGTCCAGAAGTCCCGATTGAGCTGGCTAGGAGCTGGTGTAATCAAGTCCATGAGCTCAGCTCCCACTATATCCTGCTCAGCCAGAGTATCACCAATCTTCCCATTCTTCACAGCTACGGCTACCAAGTTATCCTTAAGGTCAATTAGCTGCTCAGCTTCTGTTTCCTGCTCTGCCACTGCCTCTCCGACTAAAGCCATGACACGATTACTCAGATAGATGGTGTCCATTTCCTCAAAAGTGCTATTGTCAATCACTGCTGATACGAAAACATCCAGTAACTTCTTGGACATAGGTCTTCCTTTCTTTTGCTAGTAAAGAGAGTGGGACAGAAATCGGTAATTCGTTAGAATTCGATTTCGTCGTCCCACCTCCGCACAGTTGAGTAGGGCTGTAAAAGCTGATGAAATCAGCGTAGTAGAGCCCACTCAACCACTGCGTCTTGCTCGACAATCCAAAGACAATTGAGAGGCTAGGACTTTTGTCCCAGACCCAAGTTCCTTTTCTGTGAAATTAGTCCAGCACTCTGCTTCCACCAGCTACTTCTGCAATGTAAAAGCTAGGGGCATAGCCAACGACTTCTTGATACTTGCGGCCGACATTTTCTTTGAAAGTTTCCACCGCATCCTTAGCAACTAAAGCAATGGCGCAGCCACCGAAGCCTGCTCCAGTCATACGAGCCCCCAGAACACCTTCTTGCTCCCAGGCTGTGTGAACCAAGGTGTCCAGCTCTAGACCAGTCACTTCATAGTCATGCTCCAATGAAACATGGGAAGCATTCATGAGACGGCCAAATTTTTCAAGATCGCCTGCCTGCAAAGCTGCCCGTGCTTGCAAGGTCCGTTGATTTTCCAAAACAGCATGGCGAGCCCGTTTGAGACGATTTTCGTCCTCAATCAGATAGCTATACTCGTCAAAGGACCACTCGTCCAACTCACCCAAGGTAGAGATAGACAGCTTGCGGTTAAGTTCCTCAACAGCTTTTTCGCACTCCGCCCGACGCTCATTGTACTTAGAGTCCGCCAATTCCCGACGCTTGTTGGTATTCATAATCACTACAACATTGTCCTGGAGATCAAGCGGTACCAAATCATATTCAAGAGTATTGGTGTCTAGGTAAATAGCCCGCTGGTCAGCTCCCATTCCGATAGCAAACTGGTCCATAATGCCAGAATTAACCCCAATAAATTCATTCTCAGTTAATTTACCGATTTTCACTAGGTCCAAACGTTCCAAGTTCAAATCAAAAAGTTTTTCAGCAATGACACCCGTCAAGAGCTCTAGAGATGCAGAAGAAGACAAGCCCGACCCGTTGGGAATATTTCCATAAACATAGACATCCATGCCTCGGTCAATTGTATGGCCTGCCTCCTGCAGAAAATGCAGAACTCCTTTCGGATAGTTGGTCCAGTTATGCTCAGGCTCAAAGTGCAGGTCTTCCAGTGGCACTTCAATAATCCCTTTTTCTTCAAAATTCCCTGAGAAGAATCGCAAGAGATGGTCATCCCGCTTGCGAGCAGCTCCATAAGTTCCTAGGGAAATTGCTGCAGGAAAGACATGGCCGCCATTGTAGTCGGTATGCTCACCAATCAGATTGATCCGACCAGGTGAAAAGAATGTGTGATCCGCTTCTACTCCAAAAACCTTGGCAAAATCTGCGCGGACTTGCTCCGCTGAAATTAGATTTGACATAAGCTAAACTCCTTTAAAATGAATGATCGATATTGTAATCGTTTTCTTATCTTTATTATAACTATTTTCGAGTAAAATTTCAATAAATTTAGTAAAATTTTACTAATTTTATAGATAGATTTTTTGTAAAAATCCAAACAGTAATCTGTCTGGATTATTTTATAAGGAGCAATAGATTAGAAAATATTGTCTTCCGTCTCAGCATCAAAGTAATGCGCCTTGTTTAGGTCGAAGCCAAGTTTAATACTGCTTCCGGTATTCATATGATCACGTGCATCAACTTTGGCAACAAACTCACTGCCACCAACCGCACAGTAGAGGTGAGACTCCGCTCCAAGCAACTCAGAAACAGAAATCTTCGCAGTTAGAACCGACTCAGGGAAGGTTTCCAGAAAGGCTGGTTCCATGTTGATATCTTCAGGACGAATACCAAAAATCAACTTATTGCCTTCATAGCCCTTCTCCCGCAACCCCTTAAGATTGCCCTCTGGGACTTGGAGACTGAAGTCTCTGTTTGGTCCAACAAGACGACCATCTTCCAGTGTCACTTCAAAGAAGTTCATAGCTGGGCTGCCAATGAAGCCAGCAACAAACTTATTTGCCGGATGTTTATAGACTTCCTGCGGCGTACCAATCTGCTCCACTCGTCCAATCGTTCCAGTTCCAGCAGGATTCTTGGTCGCTGACATGATAACAATCCGATCAGCCAGAGTCATAGCTTCAGTCTGGTCGTGGGTAACATAGATAGTTGTTGCCCCGATACGGCGGTGAATTTTAGCAATCTCCGCCCGCATAGAAACACGCAGCTTAGCATCCAAGTTAGACAGAGGCT
>CBDFAZ010000143.1:0-3521 GCA_965245685.1 uncultured Streptococcus sp.
CTTCAATGCCCCGGTTGGAGCTTCGGCCTGTGTAGCTATTCTGGAAGACCTGATTGCGTTTGGCATGAAGAAGCTGGTGCTTTTCGGTACTTGCGGTATCTTGGATGAGGAGATTAAGGAAACGTCCGTCATTATCCCGACGGAGGCCCTGCGAGATGAAGGGACTAGCTATCACTACCAGCCGGCTAGCCGTGAGCAGGAAGTCAATCTTGGCCTGAAAGATTTTTTGACGGCTTTTCTGGATGAGCGTGGTATTTCCCACAGCAAGGGCAAGGTCTGGACGACAGACGGCATTTACCGTGAGACGCCAGCTAAACTCCGCCAGAGAAAGGCGGAGGGAGCGATCTGTGTGGACATGGAATGCTCAGCTGTAGCGGCCTTAGCAGCTTTTCGAGAGATAACCGTCTGCCAGTTCTTTTATGCAGCCGACCACTTGTCTGAGGAAGCTTGGGATATGCGCAACCTAGCCAATCATGCAGACTTAGACGAAAAAGATAAGATTGCCAATCTAGCGATTCAAATCGCTCTGGCACTATAGAGAAATAAGATGAAAAAACCAATTATCCAATTTGAAGACTTTAGCTTTCAGTATCAGGCTCAGTCTGAGCCGACCCTCAAGCAGATCAATCTGACTATTTACGAGGGAGAGAAGGTTCTGATTGTCGGTCCGTCTGGCTCTGGCAAGTCAACGCTGGGCCAGTGTCTCAATGGGATTATCCCGAACATTTATAAAGGAGAGGCCAGCGGTCAGTTCTTGATTAAGGGGCAGCCAGCCTTTGAATCCAGCATTTATGATAAGTCCAATCTAGTCAGCACGGTCTTGCAGGACACGGATGGCCAGTTTATCGGGCTTAGCGTAGCAGAAGATTTGGCCTTTGCGCTGGAAAATGACGTGATGGAGCTGTCGCTTATGCGCGAAAAAGTCCAAACTTGGGCTGGGAAGCTAGATCTAGCAGAGCTTTTACAGCATCGGCCCCAGGATCTATCAGGTGGCCAAAAGCAGCGCGTCAGTCTGGCTGGGGTTTTGATTGACGAGAGTCCTATTCTGCTTTTTGACGAGCCCTTGGCCAATCTGGATCCAAAGTCGGGTCAGGATACCATTGATTTGATTGACCAGCTTCATCGGGAGACGGAAACGACGACTCTGATTATCGAGCATCGCTTGGAAGATGTCCTCTATCGGCCAGTAGATCGGCTAGTGCTTGTCAATGACGGACGCATTCTCTTTGATGGACAGCCGGATGACTTGCTCAAAACCCAGTTGCTAGCTGAAAATGGTATCCGCGAACCGCTCTACATTACGACCCTACGCCAGCTGGGTGTTGATGTGGAAAAGACTGAAGGATTGTCCTGCTTGGATCAGCTGCAGCTGGCAGATGTGACCTTTGAGGGCAGAGACTGGTCTGATTCTAACAAAGATCCTCAGGAGCCCTTACTGGAACTGGATCATGTGTCCTTTGCTTACCAGAGCGGCGGCAAGCCTATTTTGCAGGATATGAGCCTGAAGATTTTCAAGGGTGAGCGGATAGCTATCGTTGGTAAAAATGGAGCTGGTAAGTCAACCCTGGCCAAGGCCCTCTGTCAGTTTATCGAGACTGATGGGAGCTATAGATGGAAAGGTCAGGACATCAAAGGAGACTCTATCAAGGAGCGAGCTGAGCGGATTGGCTATGTCCTGCAGAATCCAAATCAGATGATTTCGGCAGCCATGATTTTTGATGAAGTGGCTCTAGGCTTGCGCTTGCGCGGACTGGCAGAAGCGGAAATCGAAGAGCGGGTCCATGCGGCTCTTAAAACCTGCGGCCTCTATGAATTCCGTAGTTGGCCGATTTCGGCCCTGTCTTTCGGCCAGAAGAAGCGGGTGACGATTGCGTCTATCTTGGTGCTGAATCCGGAGATTATCCTCTTGGATGAACCGACAGCTGGCCAGGACCAGCGCCATTATACCGAGATGATGGACTTTCTAGACGAGCTCAACCATCAGGGACATACGATTATCATGATTACCCACGATATGCAGCTGATGCTGGATTACTCAGATCGGGCAGTGGTTGTGGTGGATGGTCAGATTTTAGCCGATAAGGCGCCTGCGCAGGTGCTGACAGATCAAGAGTTGATTGCGGCGGCTCATCTAAAGGAAACGTCAATCTTTGCTCTGGCTGAGAAGATTGGTGCCGACCCTCTGGCTTTGACCGAGTTTTATATGCGAGAAAAGGAGGACAAGCATGCTTAATCAGCGAAAATTAATCGGCTACCATGCAGGCGAGACGTTTCTTCATGGTTTGTCCGGTGCCAGCAAGATGCTCTTCTTCGTTCTGGTATCAGTGGCAGCTATGATTAGCTATGATACTCGCTTTTTGCTGGGGCTAGCCCTGCTGTCCCTCTGCCTCTTTCGTCTGTCTCACATCCGCATCCAAGACATTTCATTTGTTTTAGTCTTTGCGGCATCCTTTGCTGCTCTTAACTTAGTGATGGTCTATCTTTTTGCCCCTCAGTATGGTGTCGATATCTATGGAGCCAAAGATGTCCTCTGGACCGGATGGGGAGCCTATAATCTAACAGCTCAGGAGCTGTTCTACCTCTTTAATCTCCTGCTCAAGTATGTTTCGACCATTCCTCTGGCAGTGATTTTCCTCATGACAACCCATCCCAGTCAGTTTGCTTCCAGCCTTCATCAGCTTGGTATTTCCTATAAAATTGCTTACGCGGTCAGTCTGACGCTCCGCTATATTCCAGATTTGCAGGAAGAATTTTTCCTCATCAGGATGTCCCAGGAAGCGCGCGGGCAGGAATTATCCAAGAAAGCCAAACTGACTCAGCGCGTGAAAGGAAATCTGCAGATTATCATTCCGCTAATTTTCAGCTCGCTAGAGCGAATCAATACCATTGCCACGGCCATGGAGCTGCGCCGTTTCGGAAAAAATAGAAAACGAACCTGGTACACCTATCAGGCTCTGACTAAGCGAGATATGATAGTGCTGACACTGGCAGTCATCTTTCTATTGCTCTGCTTTGCTCTCTTCGCAGTCAATCACGGCCGCTTTTATAATCCGTGGAGGTAGGAAAGGGGAATAAGAAAGTATGAAAATAAAGAGAATTAAAGACCAATATGTCCGACAGATTCAAGTTGTTTTGATTATTTATTTGGTTTGCTGTATTCTACGGATTGCAGAATACATGATTTTGAGGACGGATCAGACATTCTGGGGAGAATCTTTTGTCCACAAACTCCTAGGGCTGGTACTACTGGTCCCAGCTTTGCGTTTTTACGGTCTGAATTTCAAACAAATTGGCTTGGGGACCAAAAACTTGTTCCGTCGTGTTAGTCTAGGGCTAATCTGGGGGAGTATATTTTTTGCTTTAGCTTATCTGATAGAAATCGCTGTATTGCTGAGTCAAGGAAATTTTCTGGGGCTTGATTTCTATGTATCTGCTTATTCAGTCAACGGCAATATCGGCCAGCAAAGGGGCTTTCTTTTTCTATTGATCTGTCTGGCGGGCAATCTCATCAATGTCCTCAA
>CBDFAZ010000144.1:0-3447 GCA_965245685.1 uncultured Streptococcus sp.
CCAAGGAATATGTTATCAAGGAAATCAAGCGGCGCTTAAGTGAATATAATCCTTTTACTTTAGCTCACCATCTCTTCCATAAGCAGTCTCTGACTGTAGCTGAAGGAGATTTGGGCTGGCTCTACCGCAGTGTCGAAAATGAAAAGACACCTTATATATCGCCCTTTTACAAAGATACGAAGAATAATCCCTTTACTCAGTTTGTCCGTGACTTCTTCTTGAATACTGACAAATCAGAATTTGTCTATTTCTCGCTGTCCAAGCAGGTGGTCTGGATTGTCATGGCAGCAGGACTTGTCTTTGCTCTTTGGAAATATCGATCCAGTGACGAACTGAATTTTCTAACCTTAGCTGTTTTTGGCGGCCTGCTTTTTCTGCAGATTTTTGAGGGAGGAAAGACGCGTTATCTGATTCAGTTTTTGCCACAGATTCTGATTCTGTCCGCCCTAGGATTAGCCCAGTATCCACAAGTTCTAGGGAAGTTTCGTTTTTGGACTAGAAAGAAGGAGTCTTTAGAATGAAAAGACCTGTTCCTATCTATGAACCGCTTTATAGCTTGAAGCCCATTGCTGAGAATATCTGGATTGCCGACGGTGATTTGATTGAAATGGATGCGGTGCTGACAAAGTTGCCTTTTTCTACCCGCATGACTGTTATTAAGTTAGCAAACGGCCAGCTCTGGTGCCATTCACCAATTCATCCAAATCAAGCTTTGTTTGATCAGTTGGACGCTTTGGGACCAGTCGCACACCTCGTTTCACCTAATAAGATTCACTATGCCTATATAGCTGACTGGAAGAAGCGTTATCCGGAGGCAATTGCTTGGTCTAGCCCAGGAATTGAGGAGAGAGCGACCAAGCAGAAAATCCCAGTCTCTTTTGATGAAAAGCTGACGGATGAGGCTCCAGAAGCTTGGGGAGACCAGATAGAACAGTTGATTTTCAAGGGAAGTGCTTATATTGAGGAAGTTATCTTTTTTCATAGGGACAGTCAAACCTTGATTTTGACAGATTTGATTGAGAATTTTGAAACAGAGCGTTTTCCGAGTTCGCTTCGCAGCAAGGCTTATAAATTGGTTCGTGTTGCAGCTCCGGACGGCCAGACGCCTATTGACTACCGTATGACCTTTATCGGCCATCAAAAAGAAGCAAAAAAATGTCTAGAGCAGATGCTGGCTTGGCAACCGGAGAAAATCATACTAGCCCATGGCCGTTGTTTTCTGGAAAATGGCACAGCAGAACTAAGAAGAGCACTTAGGTGGATTAGATAGGAAAAAATTATTTATTGCCTTGTTCCAAAGAGGAAGTCTCTAAAATTTTATGATAAAGAGAAGTTTGTTTTTTAATTTTATATACAAAATCGTTTTTCTTACTCTTCTGATTTTGCTGACCGTTTTTGCCTTTTCCTATTTGATTCATAATGGAAGTGGATATGTGCGGGAAGAAGCGAGTAAGAGTGAGAGAAAAAGTGCTTATGTAGGGGTCGCTGGTGGAATTATTATTTCCGGCTTCGCTTTTGTTCGATTTCTTGAATTAACTGAGCATATTAGCAGGCATAGAAAATATCTTAAAATAATGACGGAGGAATTATCTCCAACTCCTGATTTTAAAACAATGGAAGAAGAGGCTGACTTTCATGACAAAGAATTAAAGCTTTTGATTTATAAGAATTGCCTCATTACTTACCATAATTATTTCTGTTTTAGGAAGATTGATTCTCAAATTTGGCAGATTTTCTTGAATAAATATCAGAAATATAGTCGATACAAGGGCAAGAAAAACAAGTCTCTTTTACCGCCGAAGTTCTTCCTTATTGTCAGAAATCTAGATTATAGAGAACAGTTTATGCCGCTTAGGTACAAAGAGAAAAATTGGAGTCGCCTTAGTTCTTATCTAGCCGACCATTATCCGGCCATAGAACTAGATGAACAAGTTCGTGAATTTGAGACATAAGGAGACATATATGCAGCATTCAGCTTGGCACGCTTTGATTAAGGAGCAGCTGCCGGAAGGTTATTTTGCAAAAATCAATCATTTTTTAGACGAAGTGTATGCTTCAGGGACCATTTACCCGCCTCGGGAAAAGGTTTTTAATGCGATTCAGACGACAGATTTAGCAGATGTTAAGGTGGTTATTTTGGGGCAAGATCCCTACCACGGACCGAGACAGGCACAGGGCTTGAGTTTTTCGGTACCTGATGATATTTCAGCTCCGCCTTCTTTGCAGAATATTCTTAAAGAACTGGCAGATGATATCGGAGTGAAGGAGTCGCATGATTTGACTTCATGGGCTCAGCAAGGGGTTCTCTTGCTCAATGCTGGGCTGACTGTGCCTGCTGGCCAGGCTAATGCGCATGCCGGCTTAATCTGGGAGCCTTTTACAGATGCTATTATCAAGGTAGTTAATGAGAAGAGCGATCCAGTTGTCTTTATCCTATGGGGTTCTTACGCCCGTAAGAAAAAAGTCTTGATTAGTAATTCCCAACATTTGATTATCGAGTCAGCTCACCCAAGTCCGCTGTCAGCTTACCGTGGTTTCTTTGGCAGCAAACCTTTTTCACGTACCAATGATTTCTTAGTGGCTAAGGGCTTGGAACCTATTGATTGGTTAGCTTAGGAGGTAGTATGGTTCAGTTAGCAACGATTTGTTATATCGATAATGGCCGGGAGTTTCTCATGCTGCACCGCAACAAAAAGCCCAATGATGTTCATGCTGGGAAGTGGATTGGTGTCGGTGGCAAGCTAGAGCGAGGAGAAACCCCGCAGGAATGCGCTGCACGCGAGATTCTAGAGGAAACAGGACTAAAGGCTAAACCTGTTCTCAAAGGCGTTATTACTTTTCCAGAGTTTACTCCCGACTTGGACTGGTACACCTATGTTTTTAAGGTGACTGAGTTCGAGGGTGAACTGATTGAATGCAACGAAGGGACTTTGGAATGGGTGCCCTATGACCAGGTTTTATCTAAACCAACTTGGGAAGGAGATCATACCTTTGTTGAGTGGCTTTTAGAAGACAAGCCTTTCTTTTCAGCAAAGTTTGTTTATGACGGGGATAAGCTACTGGATACTCAGGTGGATTTTTACGAATAAGGAGAAAAGACGATGCTATTAATCAAAAACGGACGAGTTATGGATCCTAAGACTGGTTTTGACCAAATTACTGACCTCTTGGTTGAGGGGAAGAAAATCGTTAAAATCGGTCAAGATTTGCAGGCAGAAGATGCAAAAGTTATTGATGCCAGTGGTTTGGTGGTGGCTCCAGGTTTGGTGGATATACACGTCCATTTCAGGGAGCCGGGCCAGACTCATAAGGAAGATATTCATACGGGGGCCTTGGCAGCAGCAGCAGGTGGCTTTACGACTGTTGTTATGATGGCCAATACCAATCCTACCATCTCTACGGTTGAAACTCTGAAAGAAGTGCTAGAGTCGGCTAGTCGTGAAAATA
>CBDFAZ010000145.1:0-3373 GCA_965245685.1 uncultured Streptococcus sp.
TTCAGCGCATGTGGGATCATCCCTATGATCTGCCCCTGCACCAGCCTCAGTTTGCGCCTAAGCTGTATTTCGCAGGAAGTGTGGAGCGTCTTCCACATCTGATTAATTGGTCTTATGCTACGCCTCTGGAGATTTTTTCGCCTGAAGAAGAGTCAAATCCAGAGGCCAATGTCAGCTATCGGGGCTGGGTCAGCCGGCCGGAGCTGCTCTTGGAGCTGTCCAAGGGAGGTATAGGTCTGGTCTGGGGTGTTGAGGAAAATCCAGCAGACGAGCCGGAATACTACGGTCTCAATATCTCTCATAAGTCTGCCACTTATCTGGCAGCTGGGATTCCGGTCATCGTCCCTTCTTACCTGTCCAATGCAGAGCTGATTCGCGAGCGCGGTCTAGGCTTTGTCGTAGACAGTCTGGAAGAGGCCAGTCGGATTGTTGAAAATCTGACTGTCGAGGAGTATCAGGCTATGGTCGAGCGGGTTAGAAAGTTCTCTTTCCTACTCAAGGAAGGTTATTTTAGCAAGAAAGTCTTAGTAGATGCGGTCATGGAAGTTTTATCATAAAGGCTTTCTAAGCATCGTCATGAGGAGTCAGTGTGAAGTCATTTTTTAAAACGGTCATTATCAAGAAGTTTCTGTGGACCTTATTTTTCTTATTTATCTATGTCTTGGGAACCAAGCTGACCCTGCCCTTCATCGATATGAGTAAGGCAGCTGCTATGGACGGAACCTCTGCAACCTTGAACTATGCGACAGCCCTGATGGGGGGAAATCTACGCAGTATGTCTCTCTTTTCTGTCGGCCTGTCTCCTTGGATGTCCTCCATGCTAATCTGGCAGATGTTTGCCGTGTCTAAGCGCCTGAATCTAAGCAAGCTGCCTATGGAAGTGCAGGAAAGGCGACGGATGCTGCTGACCTCGGTCATTGCCTTGATTCAATCCGTGGCGCTGGTCCTAAACCTGCCTCTGCAGGAGACTGGAGGGGTGGATATGACCACCATCATCATCCTGGACACAATTGTCTTGGTGGCTGGGACTTACATGCTGGTCTGGCTGACTGATTTGAATTCTGCCATGGGACTTGGCGGCTCCATCATGATTGTCATGGCCAGCATGATTGCCTACATTCCGCAGGATATTTGGAACTCCATTCAGGAGCTGAAGATTTCTTCACTTTGGCTGGGCATGCTGCTGGTTTTCAGTCTAGTCTTTCTCTATCTGGCTGTGACCGTCGAGCGCTCCAAGTACCGAATTCCAGTCAATAAGATCAATATCCATAACCGTTTCAAGAAATACTCTTATCTGGATATTCGTCTTAATCCTGCTGGTGGGATGCCGATTATGTACGCTATGACCTTGGTCAGCATTCCCCAGTATTTCCTTTTGATTATCTACTTTCTCCAGCCGGAAAACCAGTTGATTGAGCAGTGGATAGAGGCGCTGTCTATGGGAAGTCCAGCTTGGTTTATCCTCTATCTGCTGACTATTTTCATCCTGGCGCTGGCCTTCGCCTTTATCAATATCAGTGGTGACCAGATTGCTGAGCGGATGCAAAAGTGTGGAGAGTATATTGAAAATGTTTATCCCGGAGCAGCAACCCGTCGGTATATCAATGGTTTGGTGACCTATTTTGCACTAGTGGGGGCTTTCTATCTTATCCTGATTTCTGGTCTGCCTATGATGGTGGTCCTTCTGGACATTCGCTATCTGCGGCTCAGTATGATTCCGGGGATTTTTATGATTTTTATCGGAATGGTCTTTTCTATTAAGGACGAGGTGGAAGCCTTGACGCTGAATGACCGTTATCGTTCATTGTTGTAGGAGAAACTATGTATTACTTTATTCCTTCGTGGAGTGGCAGCGAGGATCGGGTTTGGCACCGGGATATTATCCCTTGGTACCGCTCCATGCAGCGGTTGGAGTTTGATGATACCATTCATCAGATTCGGATTTTTCAAAGTGAAAATCTGCCCGTCCAGCTGCTTTTGCCAGCCTATATGCCGCATGCCCGCTATCTCTTGCATCGGCATGATATTTTTGAGACGGACTATTACTCGGTCTTTGATGAGATTCAGGGAATCCAGTCTAAAGAAATGCAAGTACTGCAAATCAAGGATCTGGACTGGGAACCAGACTGTGAGTTTGTCTATACGCCCTTTCTAATCATGGTCCGCAGGCAAGGACAGCTCTATGCCCATGTCGAGTTTGGAATCGAGGGCTTTATCAGCTTCATCAAGTTTTTCAAGGATGACCAGCTGGACAAGTTTTATATCTTTGATGATCGGGGCTTTGTCTCCAGTATCACCTACTATGAAGAGGGGCAGCCCCTTTATCAGGACTACCTGCAGCCGGATGGTGACTGGCGGATTCGTGAGCATCTGAAGCCTGACGATAGCCGAGTAGAAGTCAATCCGGCTTACTTACTGGACTTTGATAAGCTGGAGTATGAGCGGATGCCGGACTTAATCTTGGAGAAATTAGGCTACTATATCGAGCGCAATGCTGCAGCAGACAGCCGTTTTGTGCTGGCAGCGCATCCCTTATACACTCAAGCTATTTTGCGCTTGTTGCCCAAGAATGTTCAAATCATTCTCAGCTTTTTCCACGAGCGCAATCATACAGTTGATTGGCCAGCTTTAGAAGCAGATTTGCAGCAGGCAGATTTAGTCTTGACTGATCGCATGGATTTCAAGAAGGCTATTCAGCGCTACCTGCCTGGACAGGCTCAAAAGGTGCATTACCTGTCGCCTTTTGATACTCGCTTGCAGCTGGGTAAGAGCCAACGCCGTCGCGAATCCAAGATTTTTTATCAGATTAATCTGGAAGAAATACTTAATGACTATGCCATCTTCAAGGTTCTCCACTATGTGGCCAAGCATCCGGATACAGAGCTGACTATCGGAGTTTACAATGCCTGGCAGGAAGGAATCCAAAAGGTGGAGACCAAGGTGCAGGAGGTTATTGATGAGTATCTGAATCAATATGAATTTGTCAAGAACTACCGGCGCAGTGAACAGGCTGAGAATGCCCTGCTGGAAAATCAGGAGCAGGACCTTCGTTTTACCATTAAGAATATCACGGACGAGCTTAGCTTGATTCAGGAGTTGGATGATACACGGTTAATCATTGACCTGAGTGACCAGCCCAATCTTTATACGCAAATTGCTGGGATTTCTGCCGGGATTCCGCAGATCAATCTAGTAGCCTCGGACTATGTGACCCATCTGCAAAATGGCTATATCTTGGACTCTATCTCTGATGTACCGACTGCTGCAGACTATTATTTGGAAGGTTTGAAAAATTGGAACCAGGCCCTGATTTATTCCATTGAAAAAATCCATCATAATACTGGTCTGGAGCTGATTGGCCGGTGGGAGCAGT
>CBDFAZ010000146.1:0-3371 GCA_965245685.1 uncultured Streptococcus sp.
CAAGTCTGACTGGATGGATAGTGAGAAGCAGCGGGGGATTTCAGTGACTTCCTCTGTCATGCAGTTTGACTACGATGGCAAGCGGGTCAATATCCTGGATACGCCGGGGCATGAGGACTTCTCAGAAGATACTTATCGGACCTTGATGGCGGTGGATGCTGCGGTCATGGTTATTGACTCGGCTAAGGGTATTGAGGCCCAGACCAAGAAGCTCTTTGAGGTTGTTAAGCATCGTGGTATTCCAGTCTTTACCTTTATGAACAAGCTGGATCGTGACGGTCGCGAGCCCTTGGACTTGTTGGAAGAATTGGAAGAGATTTTGGGTATTGCCAGCTACCCGATGAATTGGCCAATTGGCATGGGGAAGAGTTTTGAAGGCCTTTATGATCTCTACAATGAGCGGCTGGAGCTTTATAAGGGTGAGGAGCGCTTTGCGACTCTGACAGAAGGCGACCAACTGTTTGCCTCCAATCCTTTTTATGAGCAGGTCAAAGAAGATATTGAGCTCTTGAGCGAAGCTGGAAATGAATTCTCAGAAGAAGCAATTTTGGCTGGCAAGCTGACACCTGTTTTCTTCGGCTCAGCCCTGACCAACTTTGGCGTCCAGACTTTCCTGGAAACCTTCCTCAAGTTTGCTCCGGAACCGCATGGCCACAAGAAGACAGATGGCGAGGTAGTCGAGCCACTCAGCCCAGACTTCTCAGGCTTTGTCTTTAAAATTCAGGCCAATATGGACCCGCGCCACCGCGACCGTATCGCCTTTGTTCGTATCGTTTCTGGAGAGTTTGAGCGCGGTATGAGTGTCAATTTGCCTCGTACTGGCAAGTCTGCCAAGCTATCTAATGTTACCCAGTTTATGGCCGAAAGTCGGGAGAATGTGACCAATGCTGTAGCTGGTGATATTATCGGGGTTTATGATACGGGGACTTATCAGGTTGGTGACACCCTGACTGTGGGCAAGAATAAGTTTGAATTTGAGCCTCTGCCAACCTTTACTCCAGAGATCTTTATGAAGGTTTCAGCCAAGAATGTCATGAAGCAAAAATCCTTCCATAAGGGGATTGAGCAGCTGGTGCAAGAGGGAGCCATCCAGCTTTATACCAACTACCAGACAGGCGAGTACATGCTGGGCGCTGTCGGTCAGCTCCAGTTTGAGGTCTTCAAGCACCGCATGGAAAATGAATACAACGCTGAAGTAGTCATGAATCCTATGGGCAAAAAGACAGTCCGCTGGATTTTACCAGATGATTTGGACGAGCGTATGTCTTCTAGCCGTAACATCCTAGCCAAAGACCGCTTTGGTCAGCCAGTCTTCCTCTTTGAAAACGACTTTGCCCTGCGCTGGTTCGCGGACAAGTATCCAGATGTTAAATTAGAAGAGAAGATGTGACGTACTAAGATTGCTTGGCTACATAGTAGTCTAAGCAATCTACGCCATGTCCTATGGGACCATGGCTAAGTACCTTACTAACTGCGTTTGGCAAATAAAATCGATTTGCCAAACTCCGTGTCGTAGTGAATGGGATTGTTATGATTGTATAACAAACTAAAGTTACTAAGGCCGAGTTCAGTTGGCCCCTTGCTTGCTACTTGACTAATCTCATCAGGCGAGGCAGTTGATTTGCTTGGTTTTGTGCTCCGACATTGCATATTTACTTGCAGGAATAGTTTATGAAGTTGAGCGCTAGTTTATTAGAAAATTATTCTACATTGTAGAAAGGAGCTCCATGTTTCTGGAAAGAAAACTAAAAGATCAGTCTGTCTGGATCAACATTGACTCAGATAGTTTCAAAAAGAATGCCCGGATTTATCAGGATTATGAAATTGATAAAGAGACCATCGAGTATGCGCTGGATAAGAACGAGCGGGCTCACATGGATTACAATCGTGAGAATGGAACTGTTGTCTTTATCTACAATGTCCTTGATCTAGCGACAGATAAGGAACATTATGAGACGATTCCTATGACCTTTGTGGTGCAACAGAGACGGCTCATTACGATTAGCAACCAGGATAATGCCTATGTTGTCGATATGATGAAGTCTTATACTGAGCGTCATGAGCCAGTATCGGTCTATAAGTTTCTCTTTGCTAGTCTAGAGTTGATCTCCAATTCTTACTATCCGGTTGTTGAGCGGATGGACAAGCGCAAGGATGAGATTAATGCTCTCCTGCGTCAGACCACTACCAAAAAGCATCTTTTTGCCCTGTCAGACTTGGAAACTTCTATGGTCTATCTAGTTGCTGCAGCTAAGCAGAATCGCATGCTCCTAGAGCATATCAAAAGTCATGGCATTTATCGCCGTTTTGATGAATTAGAAACCGAGCAGTTTGAGGATGCTATGATTGAGGCTCGTCAGCTCGTTTCGATGACTGATCTGATTGCTCAAGTTCTCAGCCAGCTCTCTGGCTCCTACAATAATATCCTGAACAACAATCTGAATGACAATTTGACGGTCTTGACCATTATTTCGGTCCTTTTGGCAGTACTCGCAGTTATCACGGGTTTCTTTGGTATGAATGTTCCTCTGCCCTTGTCTAATGATAAAAACGCCTGGATTTATATTGTTGTCATTAGTCTAATCATCTGGGGACTTCTAACCAAGCTTCTTAAATGGTTAGCCAATAAGAAGTAAATATTTGAAATTATTTTCCCTATAACAAGCACTGAGAATGGTGCTTGTTTTTTTTCTTACTTAGGAAAGAAAATGATTGGTACAGTTGGTCTATATTTAAAAAACTGTTATTTTATGTAATAAAACATAACATAAAAATTATAATTTTTATTGCATAAAATTTCATAATAAAGTATAATATAAAACAATTTAAAATAAGTGAGGGGTAGAAATATGGCAGAATACCTAAACGATTTAAATTACAAAGGCAAATTATACCAATATGTAGACCTTGAAAAAGCCTCGGCACTACTAGGAGGGGATATAGAAAAACTTCCTTATTCTATACGAATATTATTAGAAAGTGTTCTTCGTAAGGAAGATGATGTTCACGTAACAAAAGATAACATTAGCTCTTTAATGTATTATCAAGCTAAATCACCAAGCGGAGAAGTTCCTTTTAAGCCTAGTCGAGTCATTCTCCAGGATTTTACAGGTGTTCCTGTCGTAGTGGATTTGGCTAGTATGCGCGATGCTATTGTCGGGCAGGGAGGTCAAGCCGATCAGATTAATCCAGAGATTCCGGTTGATTTAGTTATTGACCACAGTGTTCAGGTGGACTTTTATGGCTGTGATACAGCTCTAGAAGCCAATATGAACCAAGAGTTTGTCCGCAACAATGAGCGCTACGAATTTCTCAAATGGGCAGAAAAATCGTTTGATAATTATCGAGCAGTTCCTCCTGCTACTGGAATT
>CBDFAZ010000147.1:0-3259 GCA_965245685.1 uncultured Streptococcus sp.
CGCCGTGTAAGTGACGGAAGGTATCGGTAAAGCCTTTACCCAGCAGGTTGGTGAAGCCAGCGCGCTCTTCGTCCGTAAAGCCTGGTGAACGGCGGTTGCTGGCTGGATTGGCCAAGTCGATTTCCTTGTGGGCCACATTATAGTCACCAGTTGCAAGTACTGGTTTTTGTTTATCTAGTGTTCCCAAGTATTCAGCATATTTGGTATCCCAGACTTGACGGTCATCCAAGCGTGTGAGGCCATCACCAGCATTGGGCGTATAAACTTGAGTGACAAAGAAACCGTCAAATTCAAGCGTAATGATGCGGCCTTCGACATCCATGGTTGACGGAGCGCCGATTTCAGGGAAGGTTACGGTTGGCGTCAGTTCTTTTTTGTAGAGGAACATGGTTCCTGCATAGCCTTTGCGGGCCGGCTCTTGGGAAGAGCGCCAAGTGTTTTCATAGTCCGGGAAAAGATTTGTCAAAATTTCCAAGTGTTTTTTTGTCGGACCTGTCGCAGACAGTTTTGTTTCCTGAATGGCGATAATATCTGCATTTTCTGCTTGCAAGGTCTGAAGAACAGCCTGAGAGAGCTGAGCGCGGGCAGAATCACTGGTTAATGCAGCGTTGAGGGAGTCAATATTCCAAGAGATGAGTTTCATAAAATTTCCTTTTCTAGTAAAACTTACTGAGTTTATTATAACAAAATTTAGGAATGATTTATAGCAAAGTGATTGTAAGAAAGCTTGAAAAATAATGAAAATTTTTCTATAATTATCCTAGAAAAATAGAGGAAAGAAACCATGAAATTCTATTCTTATGATTATGTTTTGAGTCAGATTAGCCAGCAAAACTGGGTGACAGTTGCACTTTCTGTCTTGCTGCTGCTTGTGACAGGATTTTTTGCTTTTAAGGCCTATCGCAATAAGCGCGATTCAAAATTTCGGGAACTAGCCATCATCTCTGTTTTGGCCTTGGTGGCTATGGTCTTGATTGGCATTAGCAATTTTCAGACTGACCAAGACTCTAACAACCAGTTTCAAACCTCTCTGCATTTCATTGAGGTTATTTCAGAAGACTTAGGTGTGGATAAGTCAGAAGTTTATGTCAATACTTCAGCCGCAACGGATGGAGCGATTTTGAAGGTCGGAAAGAACTTTTATCGGGCTATGAGTGGCAGTGAGCCGGATAAATATTTGCTTGAAAAAATTGACTTGCATAAGACGACAGATATCGAAATAGTGGAGGTTGAAAAATGACATTGAATTTTCTTGAAATCCTAATTAAGCTAGCACTGGGGCTTTTCTCACTGGTTTTTGTTATTAATGTGACGGGAAAAGGCAATCTGGCGCCCAATTCAGCAATCGACCAGATTCAAAACTATGTCCTTGGTGGCATTATCGGTGGGGTGATTTATAATAGCTCCATTAACATTCTTCAGTATGCAGTCATTCTTATTATGTGGACCATCTTGGTCTTGACCCTAAAGTGGCTCAATAACAATGTCCGTGCAGTTAAGCATTTGATTGATGGCAAGCCGACAACGTTGATTCAGCATGGGAAATTGAGTCCCGAAGCCTGCCGTTCTGTTGGTCTTTCAGCAGCAGATGTAGCTTTGAAGCTGCGCAGCCAAGGCATTTTCCAGCTCAAGCAGGTCAAACGGGCGGTTATAGAACAAAACGGCCAGCTGATTATTGTACAGGCTGGTGAAGAGAATCCTAAATATCCCCTTATTACAGATGGTGTTGTCCAAATTGATATTCTGGAGTCTATTGATAAAACAGAAGAGTGGCTGGTGGAGAGACTGGCTAAAGACGGTTACACTGATATTTCTAATATCTTCATCGCAGAATATGAAAGCGGCAACTTGAATGTTGTGACCTATTAAACCTAGAATATTTTCTAGGTTTTTTCAGCGATTTTATTGTAAATGAATGTCTTTTCGCAAACTTAACAAAATATGATATAATGAAGTGCTATTAAAAAAGGTTTCATTAGCCTTGAAAGGATTAAAAAATGACTGAGAAACAATCGTTTTATATTACAACCCCTATCTATTATCCGAGCGGTAAACTCCATATCGGGTCTGCCTATACGACCATTGCTTGTGATGTTCTGGCTCGCTACAAGCGTCTCATGGGCTACGATGTTTTCTATCTGACTGGCCTTGATGAGCATGGACAGAAGATTCAGCAAAAAGCTGAAGAAGCTGGTATCAGTCCTCAAGCTTATGTAGATGGTATGGCGGTTGGGGTCAAGGAACTCTGGAAACTGCTGGATATTTCTTACGATAAATTTATCCGGACGACCGATGACTATCATGAAAAGGCTGTAGCCGATGTCTTTGAACGACTCTTATCCCAAGATGATATCTACTTGGGAGAATATTCAGGCTGGTATTCTGTATCTGATGAGGAATTCTTTACTGAAAGCCAGCTGGCAGAAGTCTTCCGTGATGAAAATGGAA
Source organism: uncultured Streptococcus sp. (assembly GCA_965245685.1). Taxonomy (GTDB): domain Bacteria; phylum Bacillota; class Bacilli; order Lactobacillales; family Streptococcaceae; genus Streptococcus. The sequence continues at coordinate 2,449 of CBDFAZ010000147.1, forward strand.
AGGTAACCGGCGGAATTGCGCCATCTGGACATGAAGTGGAGTGGGTATCAGAAGAGTCTTACTTCCTCCGTCTCAGCAAGTACCAAGACCGCTTGGTAGAATTTTTCAAATCACATCCTGACTTTATCACGCCGGACGGTCGTCTTAATGAAATGCTGAGAAACTTCATCGAGCCAGGCTTGGAAGACTTGGCCGTATCTCGGACAACCTTTACTTGGGGTGTGCCGGTGCCATCTAATCCTAAACACGTTGTCTATGTCTGGATTGATGCTCTGCTCAATTATGCGACAGCACTTGGCTACGGTCAGGATGATCATGCTAACTACGATAAATTTTGGAATGGAACAGTCTTCCACATGGTGGGCAAGGACATTCTGCGTTTCCACTCTATCTACTGGCCAATCCTGCTCATGATGCTGGATATTAAGCTGCCCGACCGCTTGATTGCCCACGGTTGGTTTGTCATGAAGGATGGCAAGATGTCCAAGTCTAAGGGCAATGTGGTCTACCCTGAAATGCTGGTAGAACGCTATGGCTTGGATGCCCTGCGTTATTACCTCATGCGCAGTCTTCCGGTGGGATCTGATGGAACATTCACACCTGAGGACTATGTCGGTCGTATCAACTATGAATTGGCCAATGACCTTGGAAATCTCCTCAACCGTACGGTTTCTATGATTAACAAGTACTTTGACGGTCAGGTGCCAGCCTATGAAGAAAATGTAACAGATTTTGACGGAGCTCTGGCTCAGGTGGCATCTGAATCCATCGCTGACTACTACAAACACATGGATGCAGTTGACTACCCACG
>CBDFAZ010000148.1:0-3193 GCA_965245685.1 uncultured Streptococcus sp.
TTGGCGTCGTGAGTGCTATTGCTCTTGATGAAACAACTTCGCAGAAGGCAATTGAGTCGTAGAGCAATGGATGATGCAGTTGTGTTCGTAAGAACAAAAGCTGTAAAGCTTGAAAGCTCTCTTAGATAGGCATGAGAGTTGGTGTGGTTTATCAAAAATTGCACTTATATTCTTCAGAAAAATTTGCATTTTTCCCTAAAAATAGTATAATACTAACAATACAAAATTTTTTGAAAATTTAGAGAGGTTATCGCATGGGATATACAGTTGCTGTAGTAGGTGCCACTGGTGCCGTTGGATCTCAAATGATTAAAATGCTGGAAGAGTCTAGCCTTCCAATTGATAAAATACGCTATCTGGCGTCAGCTCGCTCAGCTGGTAAAGTTCTCCAATTCAAGGGACAAGATATTACTATTGAAGAGACGACAGAGACTGCTTTTGAAGGTGTAGATATTGCTCTCTTTTCAGCTGGTGGTTCTACCTCAGCAAAATTCGCTCCTTACGCAGTCAAAGCTGGAGCAGTAGTGGTCGATAACACCTCTTATTTCCGTCAAAATCCTGATGTTCCTCTGGTTGTTCCAGAAGTCAACGCCCATGCCTTAGATCAGCACAAGGGAATTATCGCTTGCCCTAACTGCTCGACAATTCAGATGATGGTGGCTTTAGAGCCTGTTCGTCAGCAATGGGGGCTGGAGCGCATCATTGTGTCTACCTATCAAGCAGTTTCTGGTGCAGGTATGGGGGCCATTCTTGAAACCCAAGCTCAATTGCGCTCTGTTCTCAATGATGGTGTAAATCCTAAGGACACAGAAGCCAATATCCTGCCATGTAGCGGTGACAAAAAACACTATCCTATTGCTTTTAATGCCTTACCTCAGATTGATGTCTTTACAGATAACGACTACACTTATGAAGAGATGAAGATGACCAAGGAAACTAAGAAAATCATGGAAGATGATTCTATTGCTGTTTCTGCGACATGTGTCCGTCTTCCAATCTTGTCTGCTCACTCAGAGTCTGTCTATATCGAGACTAAGAAAGTTGCACCTATTGACCAGGTAAAAGCAGCAATTTCAGCCTTTCCTGGTGCTGTTCTGGAGGATGATGTAGCTCATCAGGTTTATCCGCAAGCAATCAATGCGGTTGGTAAGAAAGAAACCTTTGTTGGCCGGATTCGTAAAGATCTAGATGCGGAAAAAGGGATCCACATGTGGGTTGTTTCAGACAATCTACTCAAAGGAGCAGCTTGGAACTCTGTTCAAATCGCAGAGACATTGCATGAGCGTGGTCTAGTTCGTCCGACAGCAGAAGTTGTTTTTGAATTAAAATAAAGTGACCAAGGAAACTTGACAGCACAGGGTTGAATAATCGTTCTTTCAACCCTCTTTTCGTACAAAGAGAGGTAAGTTTATGGCGTATGCGGATTTGAAAAACTGTAAAATCATCACAGCTTTTATCACACCTTTTCATGAAGATGGTTCCATCAATTTTGAAGCTATTCCAGACTTGATTGAGCACCTTTTGGCACATCATACGGATGGAATTTTGCTGGCTGGAACAACAGCAGAAAGTCCAACTCTGACTCACGATGAAGAATTGGAGCTATTTGCGGCAGTTCAAAAAGTTGTCAAGGGGCGTGTCCCTTTGATTGCCGGTGTCGGTACCAATGAAACACGCGACTCTATCGAATTCGTCAAAGAAGTAGATGAATTTGGTGGTTTTGCAGCTGGTTTGGCCATTGTTCCCTATTACAACAAACCTTCTCAGGAAGGGATGTATCAGCACTTTAAAGCCATTGCGGATGCTTCAAACCTGCCCATCATTATCTACAACATACCTGGCCGAGTAGTGGTTGAGATGACGCCTGAGACCATGCTGAGACTGGCAGAGCATCCAAATATTATCGGGGTTAAAGAATGTACCAGTCTGGCGAATATGGCCTATCTGATTGAGCATCGTCCAGAGGAGTTTCTGATTTACACTGGTGAGGATGGTGATGCATTTCATGCTATGAATCTGGGGGCTGATGGAGTTATTTCAGTTGCTTCTCACACAAATGGTGATGAAATGTTTGAAATGCTGGACGCTATTGAACACAATGACATCAAAAAAGCAGCAGCTATCCAACGGAAATTCATCCCTAAAGTCAATGCCCTTTTCTCTTACCCAAGTCCAGCTCCAGTCAAGGCAGTCCTCAATTACTTGGGATTTGCAGCTGGGCCAACCCGCTTACCGCTTGTGCCGGCTCCTGAAGAAGATGCCAAACGCATTATTAAGGTCGTGGTTGATGGCGATTACCAAGCAACCAAAGAGACGGTTAAAGGTGTCCTGAGACCGGATTATTGATTGATAAGATTGAAAAAAATATTTCTAAAAAGGATTGCCCAGAGCAGTCCTTTTATATAGTCTTTTAAGACTAAAGTAAAAAGAGGCTTCCTTTGAAAAATATTGGAAAAAATTATATAATATTAGGGTGTAGTCTAGCTTTGGGATTTCTTTTCGAGCAAGTTATAGACAACTGAATTGGCAGCAGTCATCTTAGAGACATACATTAGATTAGAAATATATAATATAAAAGGAGTTTTTTATGCAAGTTATTAAACGGAGCGGTGAGGTTGTAGAATTTGACCCAGATAAAATCTATCAAGCGGTTTTAAAGGCGGCGCAGACTGTCTATGTGTTGACAGATGATTTGCGTCAGAATTTAGCGCAGGTTACAAAGAAAGTCGTTCTGGATTTGGAAGAAGCTAAGGTTGAACGTGCGACGATCAGCATGATTCAGTCCATGGTTGAAAGCCGCCTCTTGGGTGCAGGTTATATTACTATTGCAGAGCATTATATTTCTTATCGTTTGCAGCGCGATTTAGAGCGCAATGGCTATGGAGATCATATAGCTGTGCATCTGCATTTTGAACAAGTAAGATAAAGTTAGAAAGCCCGCTAGGGCTTTTTTCGCTCTTGAGGTAGAGAGTATCACTTTAGCATTCACCCGCTTAAATCCTAGAAATATGTTAAAATAGTTAAAGATGAAAATATTCTGAAAGATATTCGCTGAAAGGAAAAAATATGGCAACGATTCAATGGTTTCCTGGGCATATGTCCAAAGCCCGGAGACAGGTTCAAGAAAGTATTAAGTTTGTTGATTTTGTGACTGTCTTGGTTGATGCCCGTCTCCCTTTATCTAGTCAAAATC
>CBDFAZ010000149.1:0-3155 GCA_965245685.1 uncultured Streptococcus sp.
ATTTGCAGACGAAAAGATGCCCAGACAGCCAATCTGATCTTGGTATTCAACACCGATAAACTGGCTGATATTCCCCCCAAGAGAAGAGCCGATCATGGCCGTATGCATCCGATCAGACTTAGTTCGATAATGCTGATCAATAAAAGGCTTGACAACTTCCATGACAAACTCCGCATACTCCGTTCCCTTGCCGCCAAACTGAATGCCGGGAATATTGGACTCTTGGAACTTCCAAGCTGCGTATTCATTCATCCGCCCTTGACCATCGTTATCAATAGCCACGACAATCATTTTTTCAATATCTGGATTACGCTTGATTGTCGGAATAACCTTCCACGAATGGCCGCTGAAAGATTCCTTGCTATAAAGAACATTTTGTCCGTCATGAAAATAAACGACCGGATAGGTCTTGTTTGTATCCTGACTATAGTTCTTTGGAAGTAATACGCGGACACGGCGTTTCTGCTTGGTATAAGGAACAACTAACTCATGTGTTTTCATTTCAAGGTAAAAATAGGATTTATTCATTTTCAGAAAACTTTCTATTTTCAAAATTTTTATTTATTATATCACAAATTAAGCAAAAAAGTTAGGGATTTCCTAACTTTTTGATGATTTTTATTAGATAATGATAGAAAATAGATTATTTATCCAAATAAGGCTGTAAATCCTGCAAGGCTCGCTCAGCAATTTTCTCATAGCGCTCCTTCTTGTCACGAATTCGAGGGCCGTCCAGCTCTTTGATAATGCCAAAATTGACATTCATGGGTTGGAAATGCTTGCTGTCAGCATGAGTAACATAATGAGGCAGACTTCCAATAGCTGTTGTTTCTGGAAAGACAAGTGCTTCTTCTCCCTTTAAGAGTCGAGCAGCGTTAATACCAGCAACTAGACCTGAAGCTGCTGACTCTACGTACCCTTCAACTCCAGTCATTTGACCTGCAAAGAAAAGATTTGGCTGTTTCTTAGAGCGGAAAGTCTGTTCAAGCAGATTTGGAGAGTCCATATAAGAGTTTCGATGCATGACACCATAGCGGACAAATTCTGCATTCTCAAGGCCAGGAATCATTTGAAAGACCCGCTTTTGCTCGCCCCACTTGAGATGAGTTTGGAAGCCAACGATGTTGTAAAGACTGCCCGCTGCATTATCCTGACGAAGCTGCACCACAGCGTATGGCGTCTTATATTCACCATCTCGAGGGCCTTGATAGTCATCTGGATATTCCAAACCAACTGGCTTCATCGGTCCATAAAGCATAGTTTTAATCCCTCGCTTAGCCATGACTTCAATAGGCATGCAGCCTTCAAAGTATTTTTCTTTTTCAAAGGAATTGAGCGGTGCTTCCTCAGCATTGACCAAAGCATCATGGAAATCCATAAATTCTTGCTTAGTCATAGGTGCATTGAGATAGGCTGCTTCCCCCTTATCATAGCGGGATTTGAGATAGACCTTGGTCATATCAATGGTATTGACATCGATGATTGGCGCTGCTGCATCGTAGAAGTAAAAACCGTCTCCCCCATTGAGCGCGTGGATTTTTTCGGCCAAAGCATCGCTGGTCAAGGGTCCTGTCGCAATAACTGTGATGGCATCCTCTGGAATTTCTGTGATTTCTTCACGAATGACCTCAATCAATGGATGGTTGCTCACTAGCTCCGTTACCATCTGCGAAAAGCCTTCTCTATCAACCGCTAGAGCACCACCTGCTGGCACCCGAGTCGCTTCTGCAGCTTTTAAAATGACCGAATCCAACCGTCGCATTTCTTCCTTGAGCAAACCGACTGCATTAGTCAGCGCATCTCCTCGCAGAGAGTTAGAGCAGACTAGTTCGGCAAAGTCTGCAGTTTTGTGCTGAGGTGTTGACTTAACACCCCGCATTTCATAGAGTTTGACTGGGATGCCACGCTTGGCAATCTGGTAAGCTGCTTCACTGCCAGCCAGACCAGCACCGATAACATTGATATAGGATGATGACATGATACTCTCCCTTGGATATTTCTAGATTTTCACTCTGACCATTATAACAAAAAGATAGTAAAAAAGACAGACAGGAGAATTCCCATCTATCCATCATTTTGTCATTTTTTCCAAGTAAGCAATCTTAGCAAAATCCTTATGATTGTTATTTTCATTTCGGTAAGAATCTTGGGAAGAAGCACGGTAGATAGCTAAGAATTGCTCTGCATTCGGCAGTAGAAACTCAACATCTTCAACTTCTTTTCGAGTCAGCTTCTCTAGAGGCACACCAGCGAATGACTCCAAGGTTTCCATGGCTCCAAATTCAATAGATAAGCTTTCTTTTTGAAATTCATGCTCGTGCAGATCAACTAAGCGATAGCCCAAGCGCTCCATCACAGGCTCAATCTTGTCCATATCGTAAATACGTTCTTCATCTGGTGCTTCCCAGCCACGCTCATCACCATGAACATGAATATCAATATCACGCGCCTGCCAGTCTTGTCCAGTAACTTGCTCCAGACCTAGAGAACCCATCAGAAGTGGAACAATTCCTATCTTATTCAGTTGAGACGCGATTTTTAGAAATTCTGCAAATTTATCTGTCATAAAACTTCACCTCTTCTTCAGAAAGATATTTTACGTAATATAAATTATGTAAAAATTGCTATTTCACTTTTTCTTCTTCGTAATCGCCATTGCTGCAGACCACTTGCTTGCCGCCACCACGGACTTTCTTTTCGATCAGATAATGGTCACATTTTGGACAGTTCCGACCGACTGGCTTATCCCAAGATGTGAAATCACAGTCAGGATAACGATCACAGCCGTAGAAAATGCGATTTCGCTTAGTCTTACGCTCAATAACTTGACCTTTCTGGCACTGTGGACAGGTCACGCCGATTTCTTTGACAATAGCCTGAGTGTGACGACAATCTGGGAAATTGCTGCATGCATAGAACTTGCCAAATCGACCTAACTTAATGACCATCGGACTGCCACAGACCTCACAGTCAAAACCAGCTGGTTCATCCTTGATTTGGATTTTCTCCATTTCAGACTCAGCTTTAGCCACTTCCTTTTCAAAAGGTTGATAAAACTCGTCAATAACTTTCTGCCACTGCTCTTTCCCAACTTCAACATCATCCAGCTTCGCTTCCATTTCTGCTGTAAATTTCACATTTACAATGCCTGGGAA
>CBDFAZ010000150.1:0-3152 GCA_965245685.1 uncultured Streptococcus sp.
CGCTATCCACCTGCTCTGTGAAGTAAGCTGCCGCTGCATCGTTCTCCGTCACAATGGCGTCCGAGTGATGAGTGCTGTGAGCTTCAATATGATCCACCGCTTCTTCCAGCGAGGAAACCAGCTTGACCGCTAAGATATAGTCCAAAAATTCGGTATCAAAATCTTCTGGTTTAGCTTGCGAGCCTGATATATACTGAGCTGCTTTCTCATCCAAACGTAGTTCAACAGGGTTGTCTTGCGCTTTCTCACGATCTGTCACCAAAATCTTTTGTAAACGTGGTAAAAATGCAGCTGCAATCTCTTCGTGAACCAGTAGTACTTCCATGGCATTGCAGACAGAAGGGCGACTGGTCTTGGCATTCTCAATAATGGCCAAAGACTTATCTTGATTAGCATCCTTATCTACATAGACATGGACGATTCCAGTACCTGTCTCAATAACCGGCACAGTCGCATTCTCCACGACCGCCTGAATCAGTCCCGCACCTCCACGAGGAATGAGCAAATCCAGATATCCTTTGGCCTTCATCATAGCCTGGGCGGAAGCCCGACTGGTATCAGAAACCAACTGGATACAATCCGGCGAAATCTCCGTCTGAGCCAAGCCGTTTTTCAGAGCTGTGACAATAGCTAGCGCTGTCTGATAGGCTTCCTTTCCGCTTCTAAGAACGACTGCACTACCACTCTTTAGGGCCAGAGCCGCAGCGTCAGAGGTGACGTTAGGCCGACTTTCGTAGATAATCCCAATCACACCCATAGCCACACGCTGTTTAATGATGACAAGGCCGTTCTCAAGCTCGGTCCTTTCTAAGACTTGCCCTACAGGATCCTCTAAGTCAATCAATTGGCGAATACCCTCTGCCATGGCAGCAATTCGCTCCTCATCCAGATAGAGGCGATCCAGCATCACATCTGAAATCTTACCTTTAGCTGCGGTCATATCCAATTCATTGGCCGCTAAAATATCAGCACGAGAAAGCCAGAGCTGCTTTGCCATTTCTTCCAAAGCATGGTTTTTCTCAGCCGTTGTGGCCGTATTGATCGTCTTCTTGACTTTCTGAACCTTTTCAAAAATCGCTTGTGTTGAGGTCATCTCTTCTCCTTTCCTCGTCTTCTAAAATTCTGCAAATAAATCATTTAACTCCGGTGTCAGAGAAATCCAGTCATCCCGATGAATGACAATACCTTTAGGTTTATTAGACTTGAGCATATCTTTAAGAGCTGACTTTCCAAAACGCACGCGGCCTTTACCAAGAATAGCTCTGCTGCCTTCTTCATAAACCGTCACCGTATCCTGATAGGTAAAGCTACCCGATACAGATACAAGACCGGATACCAACAAACTTTTCCCCTTATTTCTGAGAGCGTCAGCTGCTCCTTGGTCTACATAGATTTCACCTTGACTTTTAGCATAAAAAGCCAGCCATTGCTTCTGCGTTTTTAGTCCTTTTTCCTGGGCCAAAAAGAGACTGCCATCCTTGGTTTCCTCCGCAGCTTCCAGCAGAGCATCAGTCTTGAGCGAGGAACAGATATAAACCGGCACACCTGACATGGTCGCAAGCGTTGCTGCCTTGATCTTTGTCAGCATGCCGCCAGTTCCGTTGCTCGTTCCTGCACCACCTGCCATATCAATCAACTCAGAAGAAATCTTCTCAATCTTTTCAAGACGCTGGGCATCTGGATTGAGAGAGGGATTGGCAGTGTAGAGTCCATCTACATCTGTCAAGAGTACCAAGAGGTCCGCCTGAACCATAGCTGCCACCTGCGCACTCAGTGTATCATTATCCCCGACCTTGAGCTCCTCGATAGCCACTGTATCATTTTCATTGATGATAGGAATAGCTCCACGATTCAGCAAGACTGACAAGGCCTGGTGAGCATTCTTGTACCGACGCTTATCTGCAAAATCATCCTGGGTCAAAAGAATCTGAGCAGAAATGATTTGCTTCAAAAGAAGATTGGTTGTATATTCCTCCAAAAGCAAACCCTGTCCAACCGCAGCTGAAGCCTGTTTATCCGCCACCTTGGTTGGTCGCTTTTTAAAGCCCAGAGAAGAAAAACCTGCCGCAATAGCTCCTGATGAGACCAGGATCAACTCATGCCCCGCCTCGTGCAAGAGGGCCAACTGCCGAGTAATTTCCTTTACTTTGGCGCGTGACAGACTGCCATCTACGTTTGTCAATGACGAAGTTCCAACTTTAAATACGATTCGCTTTGCTTTCATTTCCTTTTCCTTCACTGCTAGATTGTCTTATTATACCACGATTTACGTAAAATAAAAATGACCGCGATTGAAGCGGTCAGAGGAAAATTTGTATTTTAACAATGAGCAAACCTACCTATTCTTGTCGCAGTTTTTCCAAGGTTTCTTTGAAAATGGCTGGCACTTCAGCTGTAAATTCCAGCACTTCACCAGTTCGAGGATGAGTAAAGCCCAGTGTTCGTGCGTGCAGAAATTGGCCATGTCCTTTTAAGGTCTTACGCGGTCCGTAGACCCCATCTCCAGCTACAGGATGTCCGATGTAAGCCATGTGAACGCGTATTTGATGAGTACGCCCTGTTTCCAGCTGAAGCTCAACCAAGCTATAGTCACCAAAACGTTCCAAGACTTGGAAGCGCGTCAGAGCTGGCTTGCCTTTTGCTGTCACAGCCTGCTTCTTGCGGTCTTTTTCACTGCGGCCAATCGGTGCTTCAATCACTCCACGGTCATTAGGCAGATTTCCATGAACAATAGCCCAATACTTGCGTAGGGATTTCTTATCCTTGAGCTCATCAGCCAGAGCCACATGGGCTTGGTCATTCTTAGCAATCATAAGAAGCCCTGAAGTGTCCTTATCAATCCGATGGACAATCCCCGGTCGGAGTACTCCGTTGATGCCAGAGAGGTCCTTGATGTGGTACATAAGGGCATTAACTAGCGTACCACTAGAATGGCCTGCCGAAGGATGGACTACCATTCCCTGCGGTTTATTGACGACTGCCACATCCTCATCTTGATAGACGATTTCTAGCGGAATATCCTCAGGCACATACTCAACCACTTCTGGCTCAGGCAGCTCATAGGAGATGACATCGCCTTCTTTGACAGAGTATTTGGCTTTTTTGGCTTGTCCATTGACCAAAATCTGGCCGTCCTTAATCTGCTCATTGGC
>CBDFAZ010000151.1:0-3136 GCA_965245685.1 uncultured Streptococcus sp.
AATCCTAAACTTTTTCATAATAATCTCCCATAAAGGCCACCCAATCCGGTGGTCTTTTTTTGTGTTCAGACGTGGATTAGATTTGCTTCCTCTGCCTTATTTTCTGCTATAATAGTTCTATGAGTAGAATTTTAGACAATGAATTAATGGGTGATGAGGAATTGGTGGAGCGCACCTTGCGTCCCCAGTATTTGCAGGAGTATATCGGCCAGGACAAGGTCAAGGACCAACTGAAGATTTTTATTGAAGCGGCCAAGCTGAGGGATGAGGCGCTGGACCATACCCTGCTTTTTGGTCCCCCAGGTCTAGGAAAGACGACCATGGCCTTTGTCATTGCCAATGAACTAGGTGTAAATCTCAAGCAGACTTCAGGTCCGGTGATTGAAAAGTCCGGTGATTTGGTTGCAATCTTAAATGACCTTGAGCCGGGTGATGTCCTCTTTATAGATGAGATTCACCGCTTGCCAATGGCAGTAGAGGAAGTGCTGTACAGCGCTATGGAAGACTTTTACATCGACATTATGATTGGCTCAGGCGAGACCAGTCGCAGTGTCCATCTGGATTTGCCGCCTTTCACTCTGATTGGGGCGACCACTCGGGCAGGCATGCTGTCCAATCCTTTGCGGGCTCGCTTTGGGATTACCGGTCACATGGAGTATTATGAAGCTGGCGACTTGACGGAAATCGTTGAGCGGACGGCAGAGATTTTTGAGATGGATATTACCCACGAGGCTGCGAAGGAGCTTGCTCTGCGTAGCCGAGGCACACCGCGGATTGCCAATCGTTTGCTCAAGCGGGTGCGGGACTACGCGCAGATTATGGGCAATGGCCTGATTGATGATAAGATAACCGACCAGGCTCTCTCCATGCTGGATGTGGATCAAGAAGGTCTCGACTACGTGGACCAGAAGATTTTGAAGACTATGATAGAGGTCTACGGTGGCGGTCCAGTGGGGCTGGGAACCCTCTCGGTCAATATTGCTGAGGAACGTGAAACAGTAGAGGATATGTATGAGCCTTACCTGATTCAGAAAGGCTTTGTCATGCGGACACGGACTGGGCGCGTGGCTACCCGTAAAGCCTATGAGCATTTAGGATATGAGTATATGAAGGAATGATGACAGAAAAGGAGATTTTAGACCAACTAGGTCAAGCTCCAGACATCCGAGCGATTTTGGAAATTATTCGCAGTCTGGAGCTCAAGGATTCTTGGCTAGCGGCTGGATGTGCGAGGAATTTTATCTGGAATTTACTGTCAGAGCGATCAGGTTTTGACCCAGACACGGATGTAGATGTCATTTTCTTTGATCCGACTTATGCTAAGGCAGAGACGATAGAGCTGGAAGTTAAGCTCAAGGCAGACTGGCCACAGTATCGATGGGAACTGAGAAATCAAGCCTATATGCACCGCCATAGTCCTGGAACAGCACCTTATAAAAATGCTTGCGAAGCTATGAGTAAGTATCCTGAGCGTTGCACAGCTATCGGCCTGCGCTTGCTGGCAAATGACAAACTGGAACTTTTTGCTCCCTATGGTTTGGAGGATATCTTAAACTTTCAGGTTAGACCGACTCCTCATTTTCTTGAAAATAAGGAGCGCCAGCGTGTCTATGCTGAGCGCTTGGTTAAGAAGAATTGGCAGAAAGGCTGGCCGCAGCTGGAATATCACTATCCTGATAAATAGGTATAAGCTAAGAGTAAAATGTTTAAGTTATTTTAAGGAAGTTTTAAGGAATGGATATTATACTATAACCAAGTTAAGAAATTAACTTAACTCCTAAAACTTTTTTCTTTTTAAAAAATAATCTCCCTACAAAAAGCCACCAAACGGTGGTTTTTTGCTATTTTCAGGCATGAGAAGGGCAGGGCTTGCCAGTTTTCAACGAGAATCAGGAAACTGTAAACGATTCAGGGCTAGTTTTTGCCATTATTTTGTTATAATAGATAGCGAGGTATTGTATGAAGAAAATTGTATTTGTATGTTTGGGCAATATCTGCCGCAGTCCGATGGCAGAGTTTGTCATGAAGAGTTTAACAGACCAACTGAAAATCGAGAGCCGGGCAACCTCAAGCTGGGAGCATGGCAATCCCATTCATCGGGGAACACAAGCTATTTTTAAGAAATATGCCATTTCTTATGATAGGAACAAGACTTCTCAGCAGATTTCGGCAGCGGATTTTGCGGATTTTGACTACGTCATTGGTATGGATGAAAGCAATGTCCGAGATTTGAAGCGAATGGCGCCTGAGGATTTTCAGCATAAAATTTATCAGTTTGAAGAAGAAAGTGTGCCGGATCCTTGGTACACAGGAGATTTTGACCAAACCTATGATTTGGTCTTGGCTGGCTGCAAGAAGTGGCTAGAGCGTTTGGATGGGTAGGAATATGGATAAAGTAAAAGAATTTTACGATAAATACAAGGTCTATCTGACTCGGCAGAATTTAGAACTCTTGGCTGTCACGGTTATTGTGCTGTCAGCTATTCTGGTCTTTACTTCGGGGATTCCTGGTAAGGGCGTTTTAACGCTGGATCAGGGCAAGATCAAGTATGACGGGACCTTGGTTCGCGGGAAGATGAACGGCCAGGGGACTATGACTTTTCAAAATGGGGATAGTTATAGCGGTCAATTTCGCAATGGCATCTTTGACGGCAAAGGGACCTTTACCTCGCAGGCTGGCTGGAAATATGACGGGGACTTCAGCAAGGGTCAGGCTGATGGACAAGGAAAGCTAACGACAGAGGGCAATGTCGTTTATGAAGGAACGTTTAAACAAGGAATTTATCAAAATGCGCATTAAATGGTTTTCGCTCGTCAGAATCACGGGGCTGCTTCTAGTTCTGCTTTATCATTACTTCCAGGGCGTTTTCCCTGGCGGTTTTATTGGTGTGGATATCTTCTTTACCTTTTCTGGCTTCTTGATTACCGCTCTGCTTATTGACGAGTTTGCCAAGAAGAAAGAAATCGATATCCAAGGCTTTTTCAAACGGCGTTTTTATCGGATTGTACCACCTCTGGTCTTTATGATTTTGGTCGTTATGCCCTTTACTCTCTTGATACGTAAGGATTTTGTGGCTGGGATTGGGACGCAGATTGCGGCTGCTTTGGGCTTTGTGACCAACTTTTATGAAATGCT
>CBDFAZ010000152.1:0-3136 GCA_965245685.1 uncultured Streptococcus sp.
TCTTGGGGCCGGATCTCTTGCCCGTCAAAGACAATACTGCCCTCTGTCACTGTCAGCCCCCTGAGTGGGAGACCCAGCAGCATCTTGAGCAGGGTGGACTTGCCACTGCCACTCTCGCCCACAATCGAAAGGTACTCCCCCTCAGCAAGAGAGAGGGAGACCCGATCGAGAATGACTTTATCTGCTGACTGCACCAGCAGATCTTTCATTTCCAGCATGTTTTATTCCTTTGATAGTTTGTTGCTGACGTGATAGTAGTCTGTTGGATGGGATTCCAAACCAGAGACGGACTTGTCCATTACCAGAGCGACCTTGAAGAAGCCGATGATGGTAAAGCCGTAGTCCTTATCCATGATTTCTTGGATTTCCTTGCTGAGCTGATTGCGCTTAGCTGGATCAGTTTCAGTCGCTAACTCTTCGATTTTCTTGTCTGCTTCTGGGTTGCTGTAGTGACCGATATTGGCTGTACCATTGGTCTTAACGGCACTGTTGAAGAAGGCATATGGATCACCGATAGGAGCTGCTACCACCGCGTAAGGTGTGAAGGCATAGTCCTTTTCACTGGCAACGGCACTGACTTCAACTTTCTTAATAGTCGCTTCGATTCCGACTTCCTTGAGTTGTTGTTGGCTTGCTTCTACAGCCAGCGGCATTTCAGGCAGACGAGTAAAGGACAGCAGCTCAATGCTGACTTTTTGACCGTCTTTTTCACGGTAGCCATCGCCGTCAGTATCCTTGTAGCCAGCTTCATCCAAGAGTTTCTTAGCCTTGTCTACGTTAAATTCATGGACGCTCTTTTGCAGGGCAAAGGCAAAGCTAGTAGGGAATGGTCCAACAGCTGGCACAGCTGAGCCTTTAAAGAGGGATTCTGCATAGGTCTTCTTGTCAACCAAGGTATCTAAAGCCTGACGGAATTTGTCATCTGCTACATAAGGATTTTCGAAGTTATAGTAGTATGCTAGGTAGCGAGAACCTTCTACTTCAGAAATTTTGTAGTTCTTATCGGAAGCATAGGTACTTAGATTTGCATAAGGCAGACCATAGACGGCATCGACTTCCTTAGACTTGAGGGCTGCAGAAATAGCTGTCGGATCAGAGAAGTATTTGATCTTCAGATTAGCAACTTTTGGCTTACCATCCCAGTAGTCGTCATAAGCTTTGTGCTCTGCTCCGCTCTCAGGAGTGTACTTGGTCACCATGTAAGGTCCAGTTCCGACAGGAGCCTTGTCAGATGCGCTCTTGCCAGTCGTATCGACAATGGCGGAGTAGGGCTCTGCCAAGAGATTCGCCATGATCGGCTGAACAGCCTTTGTCTTGATGGTCACGGTTTGACCCTCTGCAGAAATGCTGTCAATGCCCATATCTGATGCTGCCCGCTCGCTGGTCTTAATCAAGCGTTCCAGAGAAGCTTTGACCTTTTCACCGGTCATTTTTTCACCATTTTGGAAGGTCACCTTATCCTTGAGGGTAATTTTCCACTCTAGGTCTGAGACTGCTTCGATTTTCTCAGCCAGCCAAGGTTTCACCTCAAGTTTGTCGTCCATCTTAAAGAGGGTTTCTCCCACTCCGTAACGGACCGTGAACCAGCCATTGTATTCCGCTGCTGGATCTACATTTGCTGGAAATTGAGTGTAGCCAATGGTTACAGTCTTACTGCCACTATCGCCAGTAGGCTCACTGGTTTTGCTTGGGTTTACACAGGAGGCTAGGGCTAGGCCTGCCAAGGCTAGAGCCATAATTTTTTTAAAATGTTTCATAAAGTATTCAAATTCCTTTTCTATTTTGTAAACTACTTTAAGACGATCTGTCCTAGTCAAATCTAAATACGCTTCGCTCTCTGTCTAAGGTGGTTCTATGTCCTGAAGATGAGAGAGCAAACGAGTGAAAAACAAGTGATTGCTCATTCTCTTTCCTCCTTGGGGATTTGCTTGTCTTAATCTTTTCCTTCCAGATAGCTTCGAGCATCTTCGACAAAGGCAGTTGGCAGAGCCAAGTCAGCCTGCAGCTCATCGCGATAAGCTCGGATGACTTCTGCCTCTCGGCCAGAGACAACCTTTTCTGTCCAGTCTGGGTCTAGGAGCAGAGCCTTGCCGAGGGCAAAGAGCGGAATCCCCGCATCCAATACTCGCTGGGCATCCTGCTTGGTCTCTATCTGACCGACACCAATGAGAGGCACTCTATCATTAATTTTTCTGATAATTTTCTGAATCACTGGCTCCGAGTCCTGAGAATCTCTTATAGACGAGCGCCAGACATCTGAGGTCGAAATATGCAGATAGTCCACCTGATGATAGATAAGCTGCTCCAGTAACTGCAGGTTATCATAAAGCTGGATACCTGGCTCTTCAATCTCTTCCGGAGAAAAGCGGTAGCCAATTAGGAAGGGGCGGTCAGCCTCTTCTTTGACTAGTTGCTTGGCTCTTTTCAGCAAGGTCTTTGGAAAGCGCAGGCGGTTGTTAAGGCTGCCGCCCCACTTGTCCTGACGGACATTTGAATGAGGAGAGACAAACTGCTGGATCAGGTAGGTATTGGCTCCATGAAGCTCGACTCCATCAAAGCCAGCCTGAATGGCCCGTCTGATAGCTGACAGAAAGTCCTCTATCACCTGCTCCACTTCAGCGTTCTTGAGCGCCCTTGGCTCTGCCAAATAATCGCGCGGAGCCTTGACAGCGCTGGGTGCTACTGGCTGACCGTCAATCAAATCAGGCAGAACCATACGACCACCATGATAAAGCTGGACAATAGCTAGAGCCCCTTGGTCCTTGATGGCCTTGGCTAGACGGCTAAGCCCCTCAATCTTATCGTCCTCGGCGCCGCTGAAGCTCTCCGCAAAGGACTTGCCCAGAGGATGGACATAGGTACTGCCAGTAATGGCCATACCAACTGACCTAGACCGGCGGGCAAAAAAGTCGATATCTGCCTGAGATACATAGCCACCGGGCTCACTAGCACAGATGGTCATGGGCGCTAAGACAACGCGATTACGCATGGTCTGCCCATTTTTAAAAGTAAATGTATCCTGAATCTGTGTATTCATCTAGTCACCTCTTTCCCAAGATAAATCCTGTTGCTTGTTTTTAATTAATAAAGCCTTAGAGTAAGGTCGCCTGCCAAGTCTGGTCCCGCTCTTCCAAGA
>CBDFAZ010000153.1:0-3086 GCA_965245685.1 uncultured Streptococcus sp.
GCTAGCTCTGCTGACTTGGAGCGGATGGAAGCAGCCTATCGGTCTGGAGAGTTAGACTTGTCCCAACTCAGTCAGCAACTGCAGGATTGGGCCATAGAGCAGTTTAGTCAAGAAGATCTGACGGCAGCAGAAAGTTGGGTTCGTAAGGAGTTTTCTCAGAAAGACTGTCGCTTTGCAGTCCGCTCATCTGCAACCATTGAGGATGGGAAGGCTTCATCCTTTGCCGGTCAATTTGAGAGCCAGCTCAATGTGAAGCCAGAAGGGCTTAAAGAAGCTATCCAAGCTACTTTACTTTCTCTTTATCAGGAGTCGGCTCTTAGCTATCTATTTGAGCAAGGCCAGTCTTTGAAGCAAGCTCAGATGATTTGTCTTGTGCAGGTCATGCAGGAGGGAGACTTGTCAGGGATTTACTTCACAGCTAATCCCAAGGGCATTCTGAACGAGCACATCATTGTCATCGGTCGGGGCTTGGGCAACAAGGTTGTTGAGGATAAGATTCCTACAACGATGGTGACGCTCCATCCCAAGGACCAGCTCTTTTATACAGAGCAGACGGAGGACTCACCAGACGTATCACAGGAACAACTTGAGAAGTTACAAGCCTTGGCTGGCCAGGTAAGTCAGCTTTTCGGATCTTATATGGATATGGAGTTCACATTCGCAAATGGCCAGCTCTATCTCTTGCAGGCACGACCTATTACCACCTTGTCAGAGGGACAGCAGATTATTCTGGATAACAGCAACATTGTAGAAAGCTATCCGGGCGTTTCCAGTCCTCTGACCATCAGCTTTATTCAAGAGGCTTATGCCAGCATTTTCCTCAGTCTAGCCCAGCGCTTGGTTGGTAAGGATGCTCCAGAGTTGGCTGCCTATGAAGTTACTTTTCAAAATATGCTGCAGCCGGTCAATAGCCGAGTTTATTACCAGATTCAGAGCTGGTATCAACTGCTGCAGCTTCTGCCTTTTTCGAAGAAAATCATTCCTATCTGGCAGGATATGCTGGGAGTGAGAGAGACAGAAGTGCCTCAGATGCCGGTACACCTGTCTGCTTTCAAACGCTTGCAAATCATGCTCCGTATCATCAGAGAGTTTTGGACAGCACCCAAGCAAATGAGACAATTGGAAGAGCAGTTTGCCCAGATTCAGCGCGAATACGAAGCAAGCTTTTCTCCTGACGCAGATGCAGAGACCTTGATTGGCTTTTTCAGCAAGCTAAAAGAGGATATTCTGGCTCACTGGGACATTACGCTGGTCAATGACCTCTATGCTTTTGTTTATACTGGACTCCTGAAGAAGTCGCGTCGCAGCGGTGCTGTTCAGGCTGAGATTGCAGGAATTGAGCAGATTGAAAGTATGCGGCCGGCTTTGGCTCTGCAGGCTTTAACAGCTCAGCTGAAAGCAGAAGAAAATGCAGAGATTAGACAGGCCATGGCAAGTGAAAGTCCAACAGTATTTCTAAATCGCCAGCATCCTTTGGTACAAGAAATAGTCCATTTTATCCATGAATTTGGTGATCGGGCTCCAGAAGAGTTGAAGTTAGAAACTCCAACTTTTCGAACGCATCCAGAGCGTCTGCTCAAGCTCCTGCTGCAAATGTGCCAGCAAGAGGAGAAGAAGTTGGCACCTCAGAAACTTGAAGAAGAGGTGCAAAAATCAGGCTGGTGGACGAATTTTCTCCGCCAGCGAGCCATGACTGGTGTTAAATATCGGGAAAGCTCCCGCTTAAACCGCACACGGATCTATGGCATGATGCGGCAGATTTTCCGAACGCTTGGCCAGCAATTAGCCGATCAAGGTCTGTTGGCTACGCCTGACGATGTTTTTTACCTGACAAAGGAAGAGTTGTTTGAGTTGACCAGAAAGCCCAGAGATGTCAGTGGCTTGATAGCCGAGCGTCGGGAGAAGTTGGAGGCTGATAAGGAACTACCAACCTTTAGTCGCTATGTTTTTGCTGGACAGGTCTTTGAGAAATACCTGAAACCGCAAAACCGCACCAGCAGTCATAATAAGGGTAATCAAGCCTTACAAGGGATTGGCTGCTCACCTGGCTGCGTTAAGGCTCAGGTTTTGGTCGTGGAAGATGTGCAGGAGATTGAGTCTGCTCAGGACCGGATTATCGTGACAAAGATGACCGATCCGGGATGGGTCTATCTTCTGACCCAAGCAAAGGGCGTCATTGCCGAGCAGGGGTCTTTGCTCTCGCACACAGCCATTATTTCCCGAGAGTTAGGGATTCCCTCTATTGTCAATGTCAGAGGCGCCTGCAGCCAGCTGCAAAATGGCGACTGGATTGGGATGGATGGCCTTACTGGCAAGGATCGACTGATCAAGGGGGAAGACCATGCTGGAAATTAAACCAGTCAAACCCAATACTGCAGAGCTGGCCGATTTTCTAGCCCTGCCCAAGCAGATTTACCAGCCAGACCACCTCATGCAGTCGGAAGAGGAAGAGCTAGCTTTGATTGAAGGCAGTCACCCGCTAAGTTCTGACTT
Organism: uncultured Streptococcus sp.; assembly: GCA_965245685.1. Lineage (GTDB taxonomy): Bacteria > Bacillota > Bacilli > Lactobacillales > Streptococcaceae > Streptococcus. The sequence continues at coordinate 2,494 of CBDFAZ010000153.1, forward strand.
AGAAACCTATGCTTTTATTGGCTATGAGGAGAGTCAGCTTTGTATTCGAGGGCTTCTGACCTTTTATTCAGATGATGAGGTTGCTTACTTGGGATTTTTCGAGTCAATCAATGACCAGCAGATTGCATCTGCTTTTATCAGGCATTTAGCAGGTTTTGCTCGCAGTCTCGGAGCGATTAAGTTAATCGGTCCCGTACAGGCAAGCTTTTGGCTGGGCTATCGAATGCAGCTGACTGGAACAGAGGAGCTCCCTTTTACTGGAGAACCTCATAATCCAGACTATTATCCTGAGTTATGGAAGGCTGCTGGTTTTGAGCTCAAGGAGCGCTATCTATCTAATTTTTATCCCAAGGTCAGCAATCAAATTCATCAGGACAAGCTAGCTCATCGCTTTGAGTCTTTTGAAGAAGCGGGTTTCACCATTTGTTCTCCCAAAAAGAAGGAGTGGGATCAAGCTTCGCTGCAGGTTTTTGAGCTCCTCAATCGACTCTATCAAGATTTTCCAATTTATCGGTCTATTTCCAGTCAGCAGTTCAGTCAGATTTTTCAAAAATACCAGTATATTCTTGATTTTTCCATGGTTAAGCTGGCCT
>CBDFAZ010000154.1:0-3077 GCA_965245685.1 uncultured Streptococcus sp.
CATGATGTCGATGGCAACCGCTATATTGACTACGTCCTGTCTTGGGGACCCATGATTTTGGGGCATGCTCCTAAGGATGTGTTGCCGGCAGTTGAGGAAGCTATTTGGGAGGGGACCAGTTTTGGTGCTCCGAGCCCCAGAGAGATTGCTCTCGGCCAGCTGGTGCAGGAGCGTCTGCCTTTCATGGAAAGAATGCGGATGGTCAATTCGGGAACGGAAGCGACTATGAGCGCCATTCGGGTAGCGCGTGGAGTGACTAAGCGCTCTAAAATTGTCAAATTTATCGGCTGCTATCACGGCCACAGCGATTCCTTTTTGGTTCAGGCTGGTTCAGGCTTGGCTAGCTTTGGTATCGCCGATTCTGCCGGAGTCATCGCTCAGGTAGCTGGGGAAACTTTGGCCTTGCCTTACAATGACACAGATGCTCTCAAGACTTGCTTTGAAAAGCACGGAGATGACATCGCCTGTGTCATTTTAGAAGCAGTTGCTGGCAATATGGGCTTGATTCCAGCGGATGCGGACTTTATCAGTAATATTCGCTCCCTCACTCAGGAATACGGCTCTCTCTTCATCGTGGACGAGGTCATGAGTGGTTTCCGAGCTCATTATCAGGGGGCAGTTGGCCTCTATCAGACAGAGCCAGACCTTGTCTGCTTGGGCAAGGTCATCGGTGGCGGCTTCCCAGTCGCAGCCTTTGGCGGCAAGGCCGTCTATATGGATCAGGTGGCTCCCCTAGGTAGCATCTATCAGGCTGGTACTTTGTCGGGTAATCCCGTGGCTATGACGGCCGGTTACGAAACCCTGAAACAGTTGACACCTGAGCTTTTTGCTGAGATTGAAGAGAAAACGAACTACCTCTGTGATGGCTTACGAAGTTTAGCCGATAAGTACAGCATTAATCTGCAAGTCGTGTCAAAAGGTACCATGTTTGGCTTCTTCTTCAGCCGGAAGCCAGTCCGTAACTTTGAGGATTCTAAGGCGGCTGACCATGCTCAGTTTGCAAGACTGCACGGTCTCTTGTTGGAACAGGGCATTTATCTGGCGCCATCTCAGTATGAAACCAATTTTATGTCCAGTGCTCATACTAGAGTGGACCTAGACCAGACCTTGGCGGCCTTTGAGCAGGCATTTCAAGAAATGAAAGAAGAAGCAAATGGCTAAAATTGTGTTAGTGACAGGCGGTGCTAGAAGCGGTAAGTCAGCATTTACAGAGGAGCGACTAGCGGACCGAGAGGAAGTCTGCTACATTGCGACCGGCCTGCCCCGAGGAGAGGATCCAGAATGGCAGGAGAGGATTCGGCTGCACCAAGAACGCCGGCCGGCTTCCTGGACAACTCAGGAACAGTATGCAGGGCTGGCGGACTGGCTGCGAGAACAGTCGCATCCAGTTTACCTGCTGGATTGTGCCACCCTTCTGACCAGCAATCGCCTCTTTGATTTAATTGCCCAGCATTTTCCAGACAAGCTGGAGCTGACCGAGGAACACTTTCTCAGTCGGCAGGAGCAGTCTTTCCTGCTGCAGCTCTTGGAAGAAGAATGGCAAGAGCTCTTGTCTACAATCCATCAGACTGATGCTGAGTGCTGGATTGTAACGGACGAGGTTGGATTGGGCATTGTCCCAGAGACCAGACTAGGGCGCTTCTTCCGTGATGTGCAGGGCAAGATTAACCAACTGATTGCAAAGGAGGCGAGTGAGGCTTACCTAGTCATCTGCGGCCTCGCTCAGCAGTTGAAATGATAAAGGCATTGATTATCTATACCCAATTTTTTAGCCGGATTGTAATCCCAAAAGCAGTGGATATTTCCTATCTGCGACGGGGGCTTCCTTTTCTGACCCTCTTTGGCCTCTTGCTGGGGCTGATTTCAGGTGGATTTTATTTCCTGACGAGTCTAGTTCTGCCAGGGATGGTTGCTTGGGTTCTGACCCTTGCTTTCGATGTTTTGCTGACAGGTGGTTTTCACTTAGATGCCTTGGCGGATACGGCAGACGGGCTCTTCTCCTCTCGTAAGAAGGAGCGGATGCTAGAGATTATGAAGGACAGTCGGATTGGCAGCAATGGCGTTCTGGCACTCATTCTCTACTATGCTCTGATGCTGGTTCTCTACTCTTATCTGCCGGAGCCTCGCTGGTTTATCATGGCTAGTCTGACCATGATTGGCAAGGCTGGTCTCAGCTTACAGCTCTACCAGCTGGCCTACGCCAGAGAGGGCGGTGGCTCGGGGAATTTCTTCAGTGGCAGCAAGACTAGTCATATCCTGCTTGCCCAGCTTTTGCCTTTGCTCCTGTCTCTGCTGGTTTTCAGCTGGAGAGGCCTTCTGGCTTACAGCTTGGTAGTTCTAGGGGCAATCGGCTATCGCTGGTTCGTTTATAATAAAATTGACGGCCATACAGGCGATACGCTAGGGGCCTATGTAGAAATTGCCCAGCTCCTCTATCTCTTAGGATTGGTGGTGCTAGGATGAAAAGATGGTATCTGATGCGGCACGGTCAGACAGACTACAACCGCAGGCGCTGTTTCTACGGTAGCCATGATGTCTCTGTCAACGGGCAAGGTCAAAAAGATGCCAAGCAGCTGGCACTGCTGATGCAGGAGCACCCAGTTGATGTGATTTACACTAGTTGTCTCAAACGGACGCAGGAAACAGCCCAGCTGGCTTTTCCAGAAAGGCAAGTCCAGCCCATAGGCGACTTTGATGAGCGGGGCTTTGGGCAATGGGAAGGCTTGACAGCTGATGAGATTGAAGCGGCGTTTCCAGAAGTCTGGCAGGCTTGGCTGGAGGCCCCCTTTGAGGTCACGCCTCCTGAGGCAGAAGTTTTCTCAGCCTTTCAGACTAGAGTCTGGGAAGCAACAGACCGCCTGCTAGATAGTGCTGATGAGTCAATGGCTCTAGTGGCTCATTTGGGAGTCCTTCGCTTGATTTACCAGCATTTGGTTGATGGAGAGGCTGTTTTTTGGAACATTGATGTCCCGCAAGGGCGAGTGTTGCTCTTGGAAGAGCGGGACCAGACTTGGCAGGCGACCTTACTCTAAGGCTTTATTATTAAAAAACAACATGATTTATCTTGGGAAAGAGGT
>CBDFAZ010000155.1:0-3068 GCA_965245685.1 uncultured Streptococcus sp.
CGTCTTCTTCACCACCGATAGTACCAACTTCAGCTTCTACTGAGATACCTTTAGCATGTGCTTTTTCAACGACTTCCTTAGCCAATTTAAGGTTTTCTTCTACTGGAAGGTGTGAACCATCAAACATGATAGAAGTGTAACCAACTTCGATACACTCAAGTGCATCTTCGTAGTGACCATGGTCCAAGTGAATCGCAACTGGTACAGTGATGCCCATTGATTCTACAAGGTTAGCGATCAAGTTACGAGCAACTTTGTAGCCACCCATGTATTTAGCAGCACCCATTGAAGTTTGGATAAGCACTGGTGCTTTCTTAGCTTCTGCCGCACGCAGGATAGCTTGAGTCCACTCAAGGTTGTTTGTGTTGAATCCACCAACTGCGTAACCATTGTCACGAGCTGCTTGGACAAATTTTTCTGCTGAAACGATTGCCATTCTTATCAGGCCTCCTCTTATTTTTTGTGGTTAAACCACTTACATTGTTTATTTTATCACTTTTTCACTAAAATTGCTAGTTTTTCCTGAAATTTTAAAGAATTACAGGGAGACACTCAGCCTTTTTAAGCGTCTCTATCGCAAAAAGAAAAAGCTGACCGAAGTCAGCTTACTTGATGCGGAGAGAGGGACTTGAACCCTCACGACCTAAAGCGGTCACAGGATCCTTAGTCCTGCGCGTCTGCCAATTCCGCCATCCCCGCGATTGAGTACCTTACTAGTATAACAGGACAGCTAAGGCTTGTCAAGAAAATTTTTGACTTTATTTCAAAAAACCAACTTTCTACTCAATCAGCAAAATTGGGAAAACTAAACGAAAATGAAGCTAAGGCAGGAACACAGAAAACTCAGTGCTGCTGAGTCGCAACAAAGACAGCCACCGTTTGGTCGGGATCGTATTTTTCGAAGTCAAAAGTGTAGCTCCGATGAAGCTCATCTGTTTCTTCTGCCTGCCAAATCCTCTGCCAAGCATGAAGAACCGCTTGAGGATCCTCCTTATCTGCTTCAAACACTTGATAGTTCTGCTCGGATGTGTCAAAATCATAGACTTCCCCATCTGTCAAACGGCAAATAGAGAGACTGTAGTCTCCTTTGTAATCACTGGCATAGTCATGATAGACAGCATAGACCGGTTCCCCTTCAGAAAAAGCCTCAGCCACTGCTGGCTCCTGCTCTTTCCAGATCTTTTGGATTTTTTCTATACAATACTCATCTTGAAAATTATTAGTACGGATACTGGCTAAAATGTTTAGAAACATCTTCTTCCCTCCTTTTGTTTTTCATTATAACATTTCTCTAGAAAAGTCGCTTAGATCAGACAAAGCTAGTCTATTTCTCCTGGCTCTTTTCTACCGCTGCTATGACAAAGGCTGTATAAAGACCTTCAGGTCGGTTCGGTCGGCTAGAAAGCTCTGGGTGATACTGACAGGCTACGAAGAATTTATTTTCTGGGATTTCCACTATTTCGACCAAGCGATTGTCCGGTGAAACTCCTGAAAATACAAATCCGGCCGCCTCAAACTGCTCGCGGAAAGTATTGTTAAACTCATAACGATGACGGTGACGGCGCTGCACGACTTCTTGATGGTCGTAAGCTGCTGCTGCCTTAGAGCCACGCTTAAGCTTAGAAGGATAGAGCCCCAGCCTCAGCGTTCCACCCAAGTCTTCGACATCAATCTGATCACGCATGAGGTCAATAATCGGAAATGGTGTGTCTGGATTTAGCTCCGCTGAGTTGGCATCAGCCAATCCCAAGACGTGACGGGCGAATTCGACACAGGTTAGCTGCATACCCAAGCAAATGCCCAGCATAGGCACATCCTGCTCACGCGCATAGCGGATTGCCTGAATCTTCCCCTCAGTTCCTCTCTGACCAAAGCCGCCCGGAACAATAATCCCATCCGCATTTCCAAGAAGTTCTGCTGCATTTTCGGCCGTTACCTGATTCGCATCAATCCAGTTTATCTTAACCTCCGCATCATTAGCATAGCCGGCATGCTTGAGTGCTTCGACAACTGAAATATAGGCATCTGGTAACTCAACATACTTGCCGACCAGAGCAATATGGACCTGCTTTTCCAGACTCATCACTTTCTCTACCATAGCTGACCACTCTGTCATATCCGCTACCGGCACATCCAGCTTCAGATGGTCACAGACGATTTGGTCCATCTTTTGGTCCTGCAAATTGAGAGGAATTTGGTAAAGATGCTCCACATCCAACGACTCAATGACCGCCTCCGGCGCCACATCACAGAATTGAGCCAGCTTATTTTTGATATTTTGCCCAGCTGGCTCTTCTGTGCGGATGACCAGCATATTAGGCTGAATCCCCAGACCGCGCAACTCTTTGACAGAATGCTGAGTCGGCTTGGTCTTCATTTCTCCAGCGGCCTTGAGATAGGGCAGGAGAGTCGTATGGATATACATGACATTGTCTGCTCCGACATCCGCCTTCATCTGGCGTAAAGCTTCTAAGAAAGGAAGAGACTCGATGTCGCCCACTGTGCCACCGACCTCGGTGATAATCACATCCGAGTCCGTCGTCCGTGCAGCCCGCTTGATCTTGTCCTTGAGAGCATCCGTAATATGCGGAATGACTTGGACCGTCGCCCCCAGATACTCGCCTTTACGCTCCTTGCGCAGGACTTCGCTATAGATTTTACCAGTGGTGACATTGGAGTATTTATTGAGATTGATGTCAATAAAACGCTCATAATGCCCCAGATCCAGATCCGTCTCGGCTCCATCATCTGTGACAAACACCTCCCCATGCTGATAAGGGCTCATGGTGCCGGGATCAATGTTGATATATGGATCAAATTTCTGAATCGTAACCTTGAGACCGCGATTCTTTAAAAGCCGACCCAGACTAGCTGCCACAATCCCTTTCCCGATAGAAGATACTACACCGCCAGTGACAAAAATATATTTAGTTGACATACGTGCTCCTTTTCATAAAACAATTCATTCCAGCAACCACGTCGTTGCTGGAAACTTATCTAGAGGAGGATTTCGCATAATCTGTCTGAAAAAGAAAAATAGCTCCCTGAAAACAGGAAGCTCTGACCTC
>CBDFAZ010000156.1:0-2973 GCA_965245685.1 uncultured Streptococcus sp.
TTCTTTCTCTTTCTCAGCAGGCAAATACTGAAAGAGGTACTTGTAGTTCTTGCCAACATCGACCGTCCCTTTATCTGCTGCCACTTGCCAAGCTAAAAGCTTGAGCAATTCTTGTTGGCAGATTCCATACAGATGATCCGTAGCATAGACAAGGTGGTTTCGATGAATGCCCTTGACTACATAAGCTGATACCCACCAGAATTCATTGCAGGATTTGTCAAAGTCAGTCGCACTAGCTGGTGCCGTCCAATAGCGCTTGGGTGTAGGTGCATAAGGAGCAAATAGCCCCTGCGGGTCATCCAGCACCGTGAAATCCGCTTCGCTATCCACCCACTCTTTGATGTGCTCCTTTGCGCAAAGGGTCAAATCTATCCGATTGCCATCTTCAAAGAGCATGAGATAGAGGCGGCGATGGTCTAGTTGGACATGCTGTTCAATCATGCGCTTGCCAAACCTTTCCAACCAAGCAAGGTCAGCCACCAGAGCGTCCAAATCCTCCACAATGTAGACTACATCATAGTCTTGGAACTCGTCCTTGGGAGCATTTGGGTTTGTCCGCGAGCCGGACATAGCGACAGCGTCGACTTGTAGCACTTTTGCGGTTTGCAAAATCACATCAAACATTTCGGGTTCAGTTCTCATGGAAACACCTGCCTTTTTAGTGAAAACTCTTGATTCTGTAGAGGACATGTTTATAAAGGGGACTACCTGCTGGAACTTTTTCATTATCAAATTCTTTGACAAATTCCATGCCTAGCTTTTGCATGACTTTTTGCGAAGGGAAATTGAGTAAGGATGTAAAGGAGTAAACTTCTGACAAGCCAGCTTGCTGGAAAGCAAAGTCTAGACAGGCTTGGGCAGCCTCCGTCGCATAACCACGATTCCAAAACTCTTTTCGCAGACGCCAGCCGATTTCTACAGCTTCTTTTCCAGCAAAAATCCGTAAATCCGAATGGTGCAGACCTACCAAGCCGATAAACTCCTGACTGTCCTTTTCTTCAACAGCCCAAAGACTGTATCCATAAGCCTTAACTTCATCTTGAATGCCCTGATAAAGCCGCAAGGACTCCGCTTGGCTATATGGCTTCGGGAAATACTGCATGACCTCCGGATTCTGATTCATAGCAATCAAAGCCGGCAAATCTGATTCCTGCAAGTCTCGTAAGATGAGACGGTCTGTTTCAAGAATAGTCATCTAATCACTCCTCTGCAAACTATCTTACCTCACAACTCCTCAGCTTTATATAGGCTATAGCCTTCATAATAGTAACTATGGTCTACGCCCTTCATGTAGAAGTTGCTAGTTCGCCTCCGCCACTTCTTCTTTCACCTTCTTAGATGGTTTGCGTTTTTTGTAGCGGCTGCGGATAGTGTTGAGGTGGTCGCGGAGATTGACCACGTGAGTTCTTTCAGGATAAGCGTAGGCAATGATTGCAGTGAAATCCACTAGAAAATCATAGATTTCTTGCAGCTTGAGGCGGACGGTCTTATTCTGGCTCGGTGTCTTGCCCTTGAGCTCAGTCAGTCGCTCCTTGTAGACCTTTTCAAAGGCCTTCTGAGCAGCAACCAGGCTGTCGACATGGGCTTCCAGATGAAGCTTAGCCAGTGCTGTCTGGTAGGCCGGTTTCTTCAGCTCTTGGAGCAAGTGGTTGATTCCCTCGGTCTCCTTTTCCAAGCTTGTTGCAGCTAGACCGGTGTAGTTTTTCAGGAGCTGAGATAGGGTCTCATAAGCTTCCTTGGTCGCTGCATCCTTGACCCGTGCAAAGGCCCGAACTAAAGACTGGAGCGTGCCCAAGGCATCATCTCGCTCGCGGTCAGCCTGATCCAAACTAGCCACCAGCTTGCTGGACTTGGTCTGATGAAGCCCGCCCTGCAGCTGTTCCAGAAGTTTATCCATCTCATCCAGCTTGGTCGTGTAAATGCCATCCACCTTATTTTCCTTGATAAATGCCGCAACCTCGCTCCGACTCTCGGACATGAGCTGGAAAAATTCGTTGTTTTCTAAAGTCTGAACATCTACACTAGTAATTCCATAAATTTTTTTCATTTTTTATAATCTCCTAATTTTTTATTTATTTTAACTTTAATTCCTTTTTTATCTTTTCTGATTTTCAGAAAAAGTTTTTTGCTTTAAAACCGCTTGCCAGAAAAACAAACGTTCGTCTTTTACTCAAAAAATACTTGCCAGATTTTCTGCTAAACAAAATTTGCTCCAAAACACTCTGTCAGAAAATCTGACGGTCTCACTTTAGCTCTAGTGAGCTTGACAGAAAATCTGGCGAAAGAGAATTATTGTTTTAGGGCTGGGGGAAGAAGTTATTTATAAATAACTTCTTCCCTTATATGCTTTATAAAGCCTATAATCATCATAAGTTTTTAAATCTTTTAATGATTTCAATTCATTTTTTACAACCACTTCTAAAAATTTTTCTGTACTCAGCAGTTTTTCTTTATACTTTTCACCACCATGGTAGTAGCACTCCTTCAGCACTTCGTACCTTGGTTTTTCTAAAAGAAGTTGCTCTTCGAAGATTTTTTGAGCTATTTTATAGTATTTGTTTATTCCAAACTTATTTACATTCTTCAGACCCTCGCTGGATATCATCATCAAAACAAATAACGTAGTCCATGTTTTTCTTGTTTCCCAATCAGTATTGTAAAATATTGTCAAAATAGACAACATATAGACTATCGCGGAAACAATAGATACTATAGAATCAAAGACCTCGTATTGAAAATGAAATGAAGTATTTGATTATCTTTTCAATAACAATAATATTTCAATAAGTATGCAAAACGATAAGAAAAAAACAAAAGGTATTATTAACTCATCCTGTGTTTTGGATTTTGTTTCAGTAAATTCTTTAAAATGAATTGCATAAGGAATCAGTATGAATATTATAGATATAATAACACGAATTACTCGATAAAATCTCTTTGTTGTATTAAAAGTATGAAAAAACAATGTGACCA
>CBDFAZ010000157.1:0-2957 GCA_965245685.1 uncultured Streptococcus sp.
GTGTACGGCCATGAAGACCCGCCTCGTCCAAACCATCTGGACCTGACACGACTACTGCACGTTTGCGGCCCATATTTTTCAAAACTTCTGCCGTGCTCTCTAACATATCCGGCCGACTGGTCCCCAAAAGCTGAGTTTCCAGAGTCATGGGATGGATAAGCGGACCAGTTAGATTCATGATAGTAGGAATACCAAGGCTAAGACGGGCTGGCATGATGTATTTCATAGCCGGATGCATATTTTTCGCAAAGAGAAAGACGATTCCTGTCCGTTCAAAAACCTTGCCCAAGCTAGTAGCGTCTAAATCAAGATTGATTCCCAGAGCTTCTAACACATCAGCTGAGCCCGACTTAGAAGAAATGGAGCGATTGCCGTGCTTGGCCATCTTAATCCCGCCACCTGCCAGTACAAAAGCTGCTGTAGTCGAAACATTGAAGCTGAAAGACTTGTCCCCGCCCGTACCGCAATTGTCCATAGCAGTGCGAATAGTGGTCGGAATCTGCTTAGCGTGGCCTCGCATTACCTGAGCCAAAGCAGTTCGTTCCTCAATGGTCTCCCCCTTCATCTTAAGCCCCAGCAAGAAGGCTACAATTTGGGACTCTGTGACCCGTCCGGTGACAATACGCTCAATCACATCTGTCATCTCAGCGCTGCTTAAATCCTTAAAATCAGCTAGTTTTGCAATAATCTCTTTCATACATCCTCCTTTACTAAATTGATGAAGTTCTTGATAGACGACAAGCCGTCCGGCGTGCCAATACTTTCTGGATGATACTGAAAACCATAAATAGGCAAGCTCTTATGCTGGATAGCCATGATTGAGTTGTCATCAACCGCTCGAGCTGTCACTTCAAAGTCCTCTGGCATCTCCTCAATCAAAATCGAATGATAGCGCATGACTGGCTGCCCATCCTCTAGCCCCTCATAGATAGGAGATTTACCCTCAAAGCGCAGAACACTTTGCTTGCCGTGCATGACTTTGGGAGCCAATCCTAGCTTTCCGCCAAATACTTCTGCAATGGCTTGGTGTCCCAAGCAAATCCCCAAAATCGGCTTTTTACCAGTAAAATCGCGGATGAGCTCTTCCATCTGTCCTGCATCTGCTGGCCAGCCTGGACCTGGAGACAGCACCAAAGCATCAGCTTCTTCTGCCGCTTGATAAAGGCCTGCATCATCATTTCGCAAGACTTTAACTTCTGCGAAATTGCCGATATATTGGGCTAGATTGTAAGTAAAAGAATCATAATTATCAATCAATAAAATCATTGCATCTCTCCTATCTTGGTCATTGATTTGGCCTTGTTGATGGTTTCTTGGTATTCATTAGTAGGGATCGAGTCATAAACAATACCCGCTCCAGCTTGAACGTAAGCTCTGCCATTTTTCAAAATCATGGTTCGGATAGCAATGGCAAAATCCATATCCCCTGTCGCAGACAGATAGCCGATAGCCCCTGCATAAACGCCACGCTTTTCCTGCTCCAGCTCATAAATCCGTTTCATGGCTCGAATCTTAGGCGCGCCCGAGACGGTACCAGCTGGCAGGGTGGACTTGAGCGCATCCATGGCTGTCAGTTGAGGCAAAAGCTGACCACGAACCACACTGGTCAGATGCATGACATAGCGGAAATACTCCACTTCCATGTACTTAGTGACTTCCACGCTGTTATTCTGAGCAATTTTACCGATATCATTACGCCCCAAATCAACTAACATAAGGTGTTCCGCCACTTCCTTCTCGTCAGCCAGCAGCTCCTCTGCCAAGGCTTTATCTTCTCTTTCATCCTTCCCACGCGGTCTGGTTCCAGCGATAGGATTGGTCGTAACCTGACCCTGCTTGACAGACACCAGACTTTCTGGGCTGGCTCCGATGATCTGATAATCCCCGAAATCATAAAAGTAGAGATAGTTGGAAGGGTTGGTCACACGCAGATTGCGATAGTAATCCAGTGGTTTACCAGAATACTCTGCTGAAAACCGCTGACTGAGCACACATTGGAACATGTCTCCCTGCCGAATCAAGCTGCGCGCTTCTTCCACCATTTTTTCAAAAGCGGTCTGCTTGATATGACTCTGGAAGTTCAAACTGGACAGTTCCAGTGGTGAAAATTCATCTGCTGCTGGCTGCGCCAGCTCAGCCATAATCCTCTCCAGCCTAGCAGCCAAATCAGCTTCGCTCCTATCACTGTAGAGCGCCTCCTCAACGATATAGACCTTGTCTTTTTTATGGTCAAAAACCATGTAACTCTCATAGACGAAAAAGTGCATGTCCGGCGTCCCAATCACATCAGCTGGAATTTGACCAATCTCCTCATAGAGGGAAATCATATCGTAGCCAACAAAACCGATGGCTCCACCACCAAAAGGCAAGTCTGAATGATGATCTTTTTTTACGGCTAACTCATGCAGATAGTCCAATGGATCTGCCTCAATTACTTGCCCGTTCTTTGTTAACTGGCCATTTTCATAGCGGACTTCAAAGACTGGATTATAGGCTAGGATAGAAAAGCGGGCTGTCTCGCTATCTCTCGGAATACTTTCCAAAATCACCTTGTGGTCACCCTGAATCCGCATATAAGCCAGAATCGGCGATAAAATATCAGCTGGTAAAATCTTTTGCATAATGTTTCTTTCTATTTAATCGGAATCGTTTAAGGAGGAGCAATCTGCTAATCATGACCGTATTTTACAAGAACAGATAGCACCTGTCCACTGTCATAACTTGCTCCAGAGCTACAGAAAAACGCCCGCACAGTTCATCCTGTGAGGGCGTGTCATCGCGGTGCCACCTCAGTTATGGAGTTTTCAGGCTCCACATCTCATTTACCTATTTACAGTCATTTAGATCCCTTTTAGTACAAGGCAGCATACTGGCTCATGGCAAAGTAGGCTAACAAAATGATAAAAGAGCAACTAAAGGACAAGATTTTGTCTCCAGCAACCCATTTCATAACTTCT
>CBDFAZ010000158.1:0-2779 GCA_965245685.1 uncultured Streptococcus sp.
GTTGAATCTTCTACTACTGTTACACTTAAGCTTATATTCTTATCTCCGTTAATAAACATTTGAATCATTATCCCTCCCATTGGATTATAATCTAACTTATCCTTTTGAATTTCATAGGATTTAATCTTTCCTTCTGGTGTCAAAGCTTTAGAATCTAAACCTTTGAGAAAATTTTCCAAGGCTTTCTTCATCTTTTTACTCTCTGCAATTTGAATCATTTCTTCTTTCTCTGACCGACTATTTAGCATACTACAACCTCCTAAAAATATAGCAGAACTGAGCGTGATAATACTCAGAAATATTACAAAAATTTTCTTCATGACAGCTCCTTTTATTTATCATCTTTGCTAAAGCTAGCTGGATTAGCACGATTTAGAATTTTTAACTATCTAACTTATTACTTTATTATATTATACAGGATTCTAAAATATTCTAAAACTGAAAGGATAGCTAAAAGTCTATGGCTTCATCAATGGGAAACTAACGATACTTAGCAATTTTCTCTTATCATCTCATAAAAAGCCGGTGAACAAACAATTTGCAGATTTTTTTGCTGGAGATTGGCGTAATAATTATCAAACTGCTGATAATAGCCAGTCAGGTCAGTAGTTATCTGACAGAAGGAGCACGCCTGTATTGGTCGAACCTGTGGATAGAAATCCTCTGCTGACTTAGTCAGGAGATTATCTCCAGCCTGATAGAGCTGGGCCTGCAGCCGCATCCATCGAGGCTGTTGATAATAAAGCTGACGGCGTATGTAATTGCAGATCTGCGGATCTTGCTGGGCCAGAAAGCTATTCATCTCCTGCTTTTGAAAGGGCAAACGCAAAATATCCAAAAGCCGGCCGTGACCAAAGGGAAAGTTCTTGGTCTTGTGCTGGACCTTTCCATGCAGATCTTCGTGAATCAGGTATTTGAGACGCAGAACTCGCTTTTCTTGATCCAGCTCCCAAAGATGAAAGCCCATATTTTTACTAAAATAGAGAAAGTCCTTCTGCAGACGGGTTAGGGAATCCTTGAGCCAAAGTTTTCGCCCCAAAAGCCAGAGAACCTGATAGCCATGCTGGAGGTAAGAAAGCGTCCGTTCCTGTAGCCGTTCTATACTTAGAGGACTGCACTGGACTTCTAGCGCCAGTTTTTTATCGACCAGCAAATCAGCAATCTGCTGCAGAGCAGGCAAAAAAGTCTCCACCTCAACTTCTTCTGTCTGTACAGCCCAGCGAAAAAGCTCTGCCTTAAGGTTGAGGTGCTCAGCACTCTCATTTTCCCTATAAAAGTAACACTCCTCCAACGAAATATGCGCAAAATGCGGCTGCATAACCTTACCTTTTTTTAAACGGACTGCCCCTGAACAAGCGGGGCAGACGAAATCAGCCCCCTTCTCAATCTTCTCCTCCAGAGCATTACACAAAAGACCCTTATGATTTCGCGCCACAAACATATCCTAACCCCCTTTGAAAATTTCTCTCATTTACTAAAATATTCGCAAAAGAAAAGAGAAACTATCTAGACAAAAAAACGAGTCGAGAGAACATCTCTCCGACTCGTTTTTCATTATCCAAATAATTGATTTCCTTTTCCTTCTGGCAATTTCAGAAAGAGGGACAGCAGGCAGACTAGACAGATAATAGCTGCTAGAAATAGGTTCATTCCTTCGTAACCCCAACTGTCCAGAAAATGGCCGGCCAGATTTTGAATGAGAATTGTTCCCAGACTGCGGGCTGTCTGAACCAGAGCAATGGCTGTTACCAGGTATTTTTCATCGACCAAGCTAGCTACGATTTTCAGGGTCACCATAATCAAAACCATGCCTGTCACGTGCTTGGAAAGGAGAGTCATCCCTATTTTCGAAATCAAACCTAGGTTCAAAGCATAAACACTGTACTGGAGAAAGATGATTCCCAGACAGATATAAAGCAGCTTTTTCATCGAAATCTTGTCCATAAAGAGATAGGAATAAAAGATAAAAGGCGCTTCAACCAGAACTGATAAGGCAACGACAGTCGAAGCCCTATCTACCTCTAGGCCACTATTTTGAAGCATAGCTGGGATATAGGTATGACCAGTATTCCCCACCCCAGAGTAGAGGGCGACCAGAATCAGGTAAAAGAGATAGGTTTTGTTAGTCAAGAGTTTCCCTAGGCCTGTCTGCTTGCGGATCTCCTTTTTATCTAAGGCTGCTCGGTCATGCTTGGGCTGGATTCCCAATAGTCCTAGACTGCTGATAAGCATCATACCAATAAAGACTGGGAAAATAGCCTGCGGTGCGACTCTTTGATAGATTAGTCCTGCCAGCTGAGATCCTAAGGCATAGCCGATAGTTCCCCAAATCCGAATCTTCCCATAAGTATAAGGACTTTGAGCTGCCAGAACATCCATGACTGGATTGACCCCGTTGATCAACATGAGGACCAGACTATACCAGACCAGTAGCTGCCAGAGCTGAGTTGCCTTCATAAAAAAGACAGCCCCGACCATCATGGCTAAAAAACTAAAGAGGAAGATCTTTTTAATTCCCAAAGCATCGCTGATTATTCCAAAGATTGGCTGAGCCAACATGGAAGCAAAGAAGGAAGACGACACTACTAGCGATACTTGGGCATTAGAATAGCCTAAATCCTGCATATAGACTGATATCAGGGTCGAAAAAAGAGAGTAGGCTAGAAAGAAAAAATTAAAAAGTAAAAAATGAGCTAGATAGCTGTTGTGAAACTTTTTTCGCATGAAAATCTCCTTAAAACAGAAAGAAAACTCAGCAAAAGCACTGAGTTTTAGCTTG
>CBDFAZ010000159.1:0-2741 GCA_965245685.1 uncultured Streptococcus sp.
GATATTGAGACGATTGAGCCAGGAGAAATCCTTGTCACTCGCTATACAGATACGGGTTGGAGTTATGTTTTCGGTATTCTAGGCGGTCTTGTGACAGAGTATGGTGGGGTTCTCTGCCATGCCTCCATTGTCGCTCGGGAATGCGGGATTCCAGCTCTGGTCTGCGCCAAGAACGCAACTCAGCTACTGAAAACTGGCATGCTGGTAACTTTAGATGGAAGAAGAGGAGAAATAAGAATTCATGAAGAAGAATGAACCTTTGTTTATCGGTGAATACGACAAATCTGTTATCCTGACCTATATGGGCGCTGCTTTGGCACTTTTGGCAGTCTATGCCATCATTCAGTCCCAGCTGTGGCTAGCCATGATGGCCTTTATCGTTAGCGGTATCTGCGACCTCTTTGATGGTGTGGTGGCGCGACGGATGAAGCGGACTGAAAGTCAGAAACGCTTCGGCATTGAGATTGATTCCCTTTGCGACATGATTAGCTTTGCGGCTCTCCCTGCTGTGCTCCTCATGACTCAGCTGCCCTTGGGAGCGGCCAATATCATCTTGGCTGTCCTCTATGTCTTAGCTGCGGTCACGCGCTTGGCTCATTTTAACCGCTTGGCCAAGCATGATGAAGGATCTGGCTCGTATTTTATCGGCTTGCCTGTGACTTACAGCGCCCTCTTTTTCCCTCTGACCTATCTGGTCTGTCAATGGCTGGCGCCTGGCTTCTTTGCTTGGGTGTGGCTGGGCTTGTCTCTTTTGCTGACTTTCCTATTTGTCTACAACTGCCGTATTCCCAAGCCGAATAAGCTGGCCTATCTGGCCTTTGCGATTTTAGCTGTTGCAAGTCTGATTGGTCTGGGGGTTCTCCCGCATGGTTAGGGTCTATCAGAGAATGACTGGCCAAGTACAGGAACCGATAGAATACAAGGCGGGTCTGTTAGACAAGCTTTATGGTACTGCTTGGGGTCGCTTCTTATTGCCTATCTTGACTAGACCTAGCCTGTCTTATCTTCTGACTTTGAAAGACTACACTCCTTTTTCTCGCAAGAAAATAGCAGCTTTTGTGGAAAATTATCAGCTGGATTTGGCTGACTATGAAGATGGTCCCTATTCTAGCTTTGCGGCTTTTTTCCAGCGGAGAATCAAGCCCGCTCTGCGTCCAGTCTGTCCTGACAGTCAAGTACTGGCTGTGGCGGATGCCAAGCTGGAGGCTTTTACTATTAGTCAGAACTTGCGGCTGACAATAAAGGGGCAGACATATAGGCTAGCTGACTTACTGTTGGATGATGACTTAGCTCAGCTGTTCAGTGGCGGAACAGCGCTGATCTATCGCTTGGGAGTGGAAGACCTGCACCGCTATTTGGCTGCTGAATCTGGCAAAATTACCCAAAGACGAAAAATCAAGGGACGCCTGCATACGATCAGGCAGGTAGCCCAAAAGCGGCGCTTGATTTACAAGGAAAATAAAAGAGAATACTGTCTTTTAGATACCGACCTAGGACCTGTCCTGCAGATGGAAGTAGGGGCGCTCTTGGTCGGTAGAATATATAATCACAGTCAGGACTATTTGGTTAGGGGACAGGAGAAGGGCTGCTTTGGTCTGGGCGGCTCAACCATTCTTGTCCTCTATCCGACAGACACCATTCGCTTGGATCAGGATATCCTGACTTACTCAGACCTCGGAATAGAAACCCAGATTCAAATGGGTGAAAAGATTGGAGAAAAGCTATGTTTAAACGATTAGCTGTTTATTATAAGGAAATGTTTCCTTTGCTGCCGCGCTTTTTTGTGGCTGCCATCATGTTTTTTGAGATTTACTTTGTCCTCTTGCTCAATGACGGAGTGACCACCTTTCACTTTGACCATCAGGAGTTGATTGGGATCTTTACCATTTTCGTCTTTCTGATGATTCTGCGGATTGCAGATGATTTCAAGGACTATGAGACCGACAGACGGCTCTTTCCTCATCGGGCTCTGCCATCTGGCCGGGTGAAAAAGAAGGACTTGGCTATTGCCCTCAGCTTTATCGTGGCGGTGTCTGTACTTCTCAATATCCTCTTTATGAACAATGTTGGCTGGTTCCTCTTCCTCTATATCTACGGAACCCTCATGTCCTTCTGGTTCTTCAAGCGTGACAAGATTCAAAATTCTCTGCCACTGGCTCTAGTGACTCATAATCCGGTCATGATGATTTTGAATCTCTATACTATCTCTTTTGTCTGCTACAAGTACAATTTGCCTCTCTTGTCCCTACCGACTGTCTTGCTGGCCTTTACTATGTATTTCCCAAGTCTGATCTGGGAAGTCTGCCGCAAGATTAGGGCGCCAAAGGACGAGACCGAGTATGTGACTTATTCTATGCTTTTTGGCTACAAAAAAGCTACTCGCTTTATCGAGGTGGTGACTCTGTTGGATATCTTGACCAATTTCGTTCTCCTCTGGAATATTTCCCATGTCGGAGTGGTAGTCTTGGTGCTGAATGTCATCTGGATGACCGTCCAGTTTGAGCAGTTTATCAAGGATCCGACTCGCTTTAATATCCGGGAGCGGGTGGAGCGTTATACTTATATCACGGAGACGACCATGGTTCTGTCTGTTGCTGTTTATCTCTTGATGGGGGTACTTTGATGAAAAAAATCAAGCAGACAGGGCTTGACCAGGTTGGAGGCAAGGCCTATCATTTGCTCAAAATGCAGGCTGCTGGTTTGCCTATTCCTGACTTTGCAGTGTTTGCTTTTGACTTTTT
>CBDFAZ010000160.1:0-2698 GCA_965245685.1 uncultured Streptococcus sp.
AAGAACAAAAAATAGAAGTTAGAGATTAAAGGTATATATGAAAAATGGTATTTTGATTTCGCTGGAAGGTCCGGAAGGGGCTGGAAAGTCGAGTGTGTTGGAAGCCTTGCTTCCTTTTTTGAAAAATTATGGCACTGGTCTTATTACGACGCGGGAGCCGGGCGGCGTCCAGATTGCGGAGGCTATTCGCGAAGTGATTTTGGAGCCTAGTCATACAGCTATGGATGCTAAGACAGAGCTCCTGCTGTACATTGCCAGCCGCCGCCAGCACTTGGCTGAGCGGGTTTTACCAGCTTTAGCAAAAGGGAAAATCGTCTTGATGGATCGTTTTATTGATAGTTCAGTGGCCTATCAGGGCTACGGCCGCGGATTGGATGTAGCAGACATTGAATGGCTCAATCAGTTTGCGACAGATGGACTCAAGCCTGATTTGACCCTCTATTTTGATATTGATGTTGAAGAAGGGCTGGCGCGAATTGCTAAGAGTGAAAGCCGAGAGGTGAATCGGCTTGATCTGGAAGGTTTGGACTTGCACCAGCGGGTTCGGCAGGGCTATTTGGCGATTCTTGACAAGGAGCCTGAGCGCTTTGTCAAGGTAGATGCCAGCCAACCTTTGGATAAGGTAGTGGCTGATAGTTTGGCCATCATTCAGGAACGATTTGGGAATCCGTCATGAAGATAAAAGATTTACAGCAAATCCAGCCCAGCTTGTTTGAGCAGTTTCAGCATATTTTGGAACAGGGACGGCTTAGTCACGCCTACTTGTTTACCGGAGCTTTTGGTAGTTTTGACATGGCCCAAATCCTGTCTCAGAGTCTCTTTTGTGAGAATAAGCAGGGCGTCTGGCCTTGTCAGTCCTGTCGTTCTTGTCGTTTGATTGCAGAAGAAGATTTTTCTGATGTAACGGTGGTGCGACCAGCTAATAACATTATCAAAACAGACCGAGTTCGGGAGCTGGTCCGAAACTTCTCTCAAAGTGGTTTAGAAGGCAGTCGGCAGGTTTTCATTATCTGCGATGCGGATCGGATGCACGTCAATGCAGCCAATTCCTTGCTCAAAGTCATTGAGGAGCCGCAGAGCGAGATTTATATCTTTCTCCTGACTGCTGATGAACAGCTGATTCTGCCGACGATTCGGAGTCGGACTCAGGTTTATCATTTCTTGAAAAATACAGCTGCTCTGCAGCATAGTTTGGAACAGGTTGGCTTGATTAAAAGTCGAGCGGAGCTGATAGCTGCCTATAGTCAGACTCAGTCAGAAGCGGAAAGCTTGGCTCATAATAACGCCTTTTTTGAGCTGGTCAGCGAATGCGAGCGCTTTGTCAAGGATTTTCAGACTCGCTCCAGTCAGGCTTTTCTGCAGGTTTCGCGTCTGGTAAAGCTGGCTGATGATAAGGAGAAGCAGGAACAGGTCTTCAAGCTCTTGGAAGTGTTATTTTATAAGGGCATAGCAACAGAAAACGGTCGACAGGCCTTGGAGCAGCTTTTGCTGGCTCGGACGATGTGGCGGGCCAATGTATCTTTTCAAAATGCTTTAGAATATATGACTTTGAAGGGAAAGTAAAAAGAGGCAGCACAGGAGTATAAAATGGATAAAAAAGACTTATTTGACGCCTTGGATGATTTTTCACAGACGCTTTTAGTGACCCTTGCTGAGGTGGAGGCTGTCAAGAAAAATCTCAAGAGTGTGGTAGAGGAAAATATTGCTCTGCATCTGGAAAATGACAAGCTGAGGGAGCGCTTGGGAGAGGTGGAGAAGGAAGCTCCGACCAAGACCAAGAAAAACCGGGATAATCTGCGTAAGCTTTACTATGACGGCTTTCATGTTTGTACGGATTTCTATGGCCAGCGCCGGGAGAATGACGCAGAGTGTATGTTCTGTGATGAATTGTTATTTAGGGAGTAGCGATGCAGGTTCAAAAAAGTTTTAAGGGCGAAACTGCCTACGGCAAGCTTTATCTGGTCGCGACTCCTATCGGAAATCTGGATGATATGAGCATCCGTATGGTCAATACCCTGAAAGAGGTTGACAGGATTGCGGCTGAAGATACGAGAAACACCGGCCTGCTGCTCAAACATTTTGGGATTGAGACTAAACAGATCAGTTTTCACGAGCACAATGCCAAGGAGAAAATCCCAGTTCTCTTGGACATGCTTCAAAGCGGAAATGATATAGCCCAGGTTTCAGATGCTGGTCTGCCCAGTATTTCTGATCCTGGACATGAATTGGTTCAGGCAGCGCTAGAAGCTGGAATTACTGTAGTGCCGATTCCTGGTCCTAGTGCTGGAATAACAGCCTTGATTGCCAGCGGCTTGGCTCCCCAACCGCATATTTTCTATGGTTTTCTACCTAGAAAGGCTGGCCAGCAGAAGGAATTTTTCACTAGCAAAAAATCCTATCCTGAGACCCAGATTTTCTACGAATCCCCTCATCGGGTTCGGGCTACGTTGGAAAATATGTTGGCAGTTTATGGGGACCGTCAAGTCGTCTTGGTGCGCGAGCTGACTAAGATTCACGAGGAGTATCAGCGAGGGCTGATTTCAGACTTGTTGGCTTATGCGGCTGAACATCCGCCTAAAGGAGAGTGTCTCTTGATTGTAGCTGGGGTGGCAGAAGATGCTCAACAAGAAATATCTCAAGAGCAGATCCTAGCTGAAATTGATCTTTTAGTTGAAGCCGGCAGCAAAAAAAATCAGGC
>CBDFAZ010000161.1:0-2542 GCA_965245685.1 uncultured Streptococcus sp.
AATAGCTACTAGGTCTTCTTTTCCTTCTACTTGCGCCTCAAAATAGGCTAGTCCCGGTTGTTTAGGTTGGCGATGATTCAAGTGAGAGCCTCCCCATTCATTGACGGCTAAATGGTGATGGTATTTTCCAGATGCCAGCCAGCTAGCAGAAGGTACAGAAAATTTGTCCTCCAAGCATAGAAGCTTTTGGTAAAAATGACTGGTTGCTCTGCTATTTTTCACAGACAGGTGGACATGGCCCATACGAGTTCCTTCAGCAATACTAAACGGCTGGACTTCCTGACCCAGTTCATAGATTTCTTGAGCCGCGAGCGCTTCCGTCACTCCGATAATGCGGCCATCTTCTCGAATATCCCAATCAGTCTGAGGCTTGTCCCGATAAAGCTCAATGCCGTTGCCTTCTGGGTCCTCCAGATAAATGGCTTCACTATAGCCGTGATCCGCTCCTCCAACCATAGGAACTCTATTTTCGGATAAATGCTTAAGGATATCCGCCAAACCTTGACGACTTGGAAGCAAGAGTGCCAGATGATAAAGACCGTAAGCCGACTTGACGGTCTGACGGTCACTGGTCGCTAAGAGTTTCACCAGCGCTTGTCCGTCCCTACCCAAAGCCACTTGTCCGTCCTGCTCTTCCAAAAGTTCCAGGCCTAAAACGCGCTGATAAAAATCCTTTTGTCTTGCTAGGTCGGCTACATAAAGCGCCACTTCTCCTAGATAAATCTTGCTTTCATATTCAAAAGTCATGTTCTTTCTCCTCTCTTTAATTTTAAATGTTAGCAGTGTTCCTGCCCAATCTTTCTTTATTTTCTCAAAACAGAGATAGGTTCCTTGATATGGTTTTCCACATCTCTATTTGCTCCGAAAGATTATTTTAAATTATAATCATTTATATTACATCTACTAGTATAGCACATCTTAATGTAATGTCAATGATTACATCTTGGGATATTATTCACCAAAAAAAACAATCTGCTCACTGGGAAACAGATTGTTCTTTAATTTCTTTTTCGGTTGCTTCAACGACCTCGTCAAGGCTGGTCTGAGCCAATTCAGCTTCCATGGCTGCCTGAATAGCCGCCAAGCGATCATCTAAGACATTGTGAATGTTCTTGCCGATAGGACAGTCTGGATTGGGCTTGTCATGAAAACTAAAGAGCTGGCCGCTCTTGCCCAGACATTCAACCGCACTATAGACGTCCAAGAGACTAATATCTTTCAAATCTTTGGCAATCTCTGCTCCTCCAGTCCCACGAGCAACGGTAATCATTCCTGCATTCTTGAGCTGGGACAGGGTCTTGCGGATAATAACTGGGTTGACGCCGACACTGCTAGCAAGAATATCACTTGTCAGTTTTTGTTTTTTTCCCTCCAAAGCTAGGACAATCAGCATATGAGTGGCAATGGTAAAACGGCTAGAAATCTGCATTTTTTCTCCTCCCTCATCATTTTCTCTCACTATTATATCTCAAAATTGGTGTAACTTCAAGAGTTACGACTGGACTTTAAGAAAGCTTCAATATCGTCTGCATAGCCTTCCCGCTCACTGATTTCCCGCAGCAGGTCATGGTTATGGGTATGGTGGATACCATTGACCAAGCTCTCCCGATAAATCTCATAGTAAGGCAAGTGGAGCTCCCGAGCCAATCTCAGCTCCTGCTCCACATCATAGGCCACGCGCCTCAGGTCGACATCAGCCAGACCCGTCTCATCAATCTCTAAAATGGCATACTGAGCTCGCAAGTCCTGACGCAAAGCTGAATCAAGAAAGAATGGCTGACCAATAGAGCCAGGATTGATAATCAGCTGGCCCTGAGTCCCATAACGAAGAAACTGCTGGTGAATATGGCCATAAACAGCAACAGCACAGTCATTGCCCTCGAAAAGGCGGTCGAAATAACTCTGCTCGCCAATATGAATCAGCTCCCGTCCCCAATTCTTATCGGGCAGATGGTGGCTGACCGCAATCTTCAAGCCTTCTACTTCTGTCAAGACCTGTAGAGGAAGTTCTTGCATGCGGTCAATCTCCTCAGGACGGATTTCCTCTAGGACAAAATGACAGAGCCGGGTCAGGTAGAGATGGCTGGGACGTGTCAAGTCTAACTTTTGATGCAGGGCATGCCAGAGACTGTCTTCCCAATTCCCCCTGACCTGGAGGCTGATGTGAAGCTGCTCCATCCTATCTAAGATATTTCTGCGACCGGTTCCTGGCAGGAGCAAGTCCCCCAAAAACCAATAGTCTGTCACCTGCTGGCTTTCCGCATCCGCCAGCACCGCTTCCAAGGCTGTGCTATTTCCATGCACATCGGATAATAAGGCAATTTTTCGTGTCATCGTATGTCTTTCTCTTTCTTTACAAGGAATATTATATCAAAGTTCAAAAAAACTTCCACCCATCAAGTGAGTGAAAGCTTTGAAATGTTTTTTATCAATCGACAGACTTGAGCGCTTCAAGCATATCTACCCTTCTGAGGCGATAGTTGACAAAGAAGCCAAGCAAGGTCAGAATAAGAGTCACCGCAGTTAGAGGAAATAGATAGAC
>CBDFAZ010000162.1:0-2506 GCA_965245685.1 uncultured Streptococcus sp.
CTACTTTTTCGGAAAAATCATAATAAATCTGGAAGACCTGCTTTTCATCCAAATCACCGTCTTTGAGACTGGATACGATAAAAGAATTTGTCTGCATCTCGTGGTAGGTCCAAGCCCGCAGCTTAGTATCTTCAGAAATCGCCTCGGTCAGAATATCCACTGCTCCAGCTAGAGCAGCTTCTGATGTTGGAAAGGCTTCGCTAGTAAGTTTCTCAGCTTCTTCCTGCAGATTAGCCGCATCTTGTAAGATGAGGCGGGCCAAAGGAAAGAGACCTGCTTCACGCGCAATCGTAGCCTTGGTACGACGCTTCTCCTTATAAGGCAGATAAAGTTCTTCCACATCAGCCAGCTTCTCAGCAGCCTCAATCTCAGAGCGAAGAGCATCCGTTAGTTTGCCCTGCTCCTCAATCTTAGCTAAGACCGTCGCTTTACGCTCTGCCAAGGCAGTCATGCTTTTATCTAGGTCAATGATTGCCTTAATCTCGACCTCATCTAAATTTCCTGTCATTTCCTTACGGTAACGAGCAATAAAAGGAATGGTATTCCCTTCAGCGGTCAGATCTAGGACCTGTGATACTTGGCTTTCTTTAAGGCCCAATTTCTGGGCAATTTTTTCAATATTTATATTTTCCATAACAATCCTATTATATCACAAGTGCTTTGAAAGATAGGCAGTTTTAGAACTATTTAGTACTATTTGTACAAAAAAATTTAGGGTAAATCAGCGACAAGGAGTCTCCTATGTTTCAAAATTTCATTTTTTGATAATTGGTAGTATAATAGAATTATTATTTTAGAAATGAGGTGCCTCTATGGCTGTTAAATTTACTAGATCAGACGATTTGGACAAAATGTTCGAGGAGTTTGCGACCCTGCCCAAGATTGAAAAGGTAGAATTCCCAGAGGAAGACAAGAAAAAATCTAAAAACGAGAAGGATAAGAAAGAATGAGCTTCTTCTCTCAGCTGCCGGCCAGTGTCCTGCAAGCCGGCGCCATCTTTCTCTCCATTATCATTGAGGCCCTGCCTTTTGTCTTGATTGGAAGTATTATTTCTGGCTTTATTGAGGTTTATGTCACGCCGGACAAGGTTTATCGTTTCCTGCCCAAGAACAAATGGGCTCGGATTTTCTTTGGGAGCTTGATTGGTTTTGTCTTCCCATCTCGCGGGTGCGGTATCGTTCCCATTATAAATCAGTTTCTGGAAAAGAAAGTTCCCAGTTACACGGCTGTGCCTTTTCTGGTAACGGCTCCAGTCATCAACCCTATCGTGCTCTTTGCGACCTACTCAGCCTTTGGTAATTCCTTCCGAATGGCTCTGCTTCGTGCTTTAGGTTCTATGGTCGTGGCCATTCTTTTAGGGATTTTTCTAGGCTTCTTTGCGGATAGCAATATCCAAAAAGAAAATCGCAAGGCTGTTCATGAGCATGACTTTTCACATCTCAGTAAGGGACAAAAGCTTTTTCAAGTCTTCGTTCAAGCTATTGATGAATTTTTCGACACAGGCCGCTATCTGGTCTTTGGCTGTCTCTTCGCCAGCCTAGTCCAAGTCTATGTTCCAACCAGAATCCTGACCTCTATCAGCTCGACACCAGCTGTTGCTATTCTCCTGCTCATGCTGCTGTCCTTCCTGCTCTCACTTTGCAGTGAAGCTGACGCTTTCATCGGGAGCTCCTTGATTGCTAGCTTCGGCTTATCACCTGTCTTAGCCTTCTTGGTCATTGGGCCGATGCTAGATGTCAAGAATCTGCTGATGATGAAAAACTACTTTAAGACACGCTTTATCTGGCAATTTATCAGCCTGGTTACCGTCGTCGTCTTTCTTTACTCTTGGCTTGTGGGGGTGATGCTATGATTCGATTTCTAATCTTAGTCGGCTACTTTGAGATCACCATGTATCTGCAGTTGACGGGCAAGCTAAACCAATATATCAATCTCCACTATTCCTATCTGGCCTACTTGTCTATGATTCTGTCTTTTGTCTTGGCAGTTGTGCAGCTTATCATCTGGATGAAAAAGATGGAGGTTCACAGCCATTTAAGTACTCGCTGGGCCAAGTTAGGCAGCGTGCTGCTCCTCGTCATTCCGCTCTTTGTGGGAATTTTCTTTCCAACCGTAACCTTGGATTCGACAACAGTTTCGGCCAAAGGATTTCATTTCCCACTGGCTGAGGGAACTTCAACTGCTATTCAGCAGGACGAAGGCACAACCAGCCAATACCTGAAACCGGACACCAGCACCTACTTTACCAAAGGGGCTTACGAAAAAGAAATGCGGGCAGCCGCTAAGAAATATGTTAAGCAAGATACCATTCAGGTCACGACTGAGAACTACATGGAAATCATGGAGGTCATCTATGATTATCCCGACGAGTTTGTAGGCAAAACGCTGGAGTTCACCGGCTTTGTCTACAATGACCCCAGCGACCAGAAGAGCCAATTTCTTTTTCGCTTCGGTATTATCCATTGTATCGCCGACTCAGGTGTCTATGGCCTCTTGACGACTGGAA
>CBDFAZ010000163.1:0-2448 GCA_965245685.1 uncultured Streptococcus sp.
GGGTCTTTCTTTTTTAGCAGTCGTCTGAGTAACTTCCTAGACAGATGCTAGATGGATTGAATCATAAAGAAAATCATGAGCACAATCAGGGCAAGGCTTGCCAAAAGAACTAAGATTTTCTTTGCGAGGTGGGTTTCCCAGTAACCTGACTTGCCAATCGATGTATTGGTGTCTCTGTAAAATTGCTGGCTCTCTCTGGGAAGAAGACTAACCAGCAAAATCAAGACAAGGGCTGCTACAATGGTAAGTGTAATCAATATTGTTTGCATTTTATTTCCTCAAGACTCCAATCAATGTAAAAATCAAGCCAATCAAGATCATCAAGCCCAAGGCGATGACAAAAGCCTTGTTGAGATTTTCACCCAAGCTGGCCTTTTCTTTCTTGGGCTTGCCATGCTTGAGCTCATCTAACCGCCCCTCAATATCCTTATGAAATAAATCTTTTTTAGCCATGCTGACCTCCTAGTACGCTTTGGAGAGTCTCCTGATAAAGACTGACGGGCACATCGTTAGCATGTTGGCCTTGTGCTTGCAAGGCTGACCGCATCTGCTCAACACCAGATAAGGCTTCTTCCAAAGTTGATACCAACTGAGCAGGCTGGCTGCTGTCGAAAATATGCTGCTGGGCAATGTAGTGCCTATCATGCAGGGTCTGCTCAAAGCCTAGGATCAAGAGATTGTTCTCAAAAGCCTTGCGCACTGCCTGTAGAACCTGTCCGCCGTGATTAATATCCAGATAGATGTCTGATTCCAAGTAGAGCTGCTCAATTTGCTTGAGACTGGCATTTTGATAAAGAACGACATTCTTATAGGACAGCATAGACAAGAGCTTGGGCGACATTTCCGTGAGAGCTGCAATGCGAAAAACTATCTGCGGCAAGGTCTGAACCAAGGTTTCTAAGCCTTCAATCTGATCCGAGTGGGTCAGGATTAAAGCATCCTTTCGTAGGAAGTTGTCCCGCTTGAAGTCATAATGATAACCCAGATGCAGGAACTTCTGCTGCTGGTCAGCTGCAGCCAAACTCTTGGCCTTTTCATAGGTCGCCAAGTCTGGAATGACAATGGTCTGCGCCCGCAGCTGGCTATTTTCCAGAATCAGCTGCATATTGCCCGGAAGCTCGTCATACAGGGGCTCCTGCCAAAAGAGAATGTCCTGTCCAGCTCGACCCGTCAAGCTGTGAGAAACTAGGAAAGAATAGGCCAGCGAATTAAAGAGAATGTGATCCAAGTCAAAGTCTAGCCGTTCCAAGAAGAAACGGATAAAATCCACTCGGCTTTTAAAAATTCGCAAGGGCTCTTGGTCCAGAGTCAGGATGATGTCACCGGTGGCATGATTTTCCACGATACGCTCCTGGCCATCAGTGCTGTAGTAGGTCGTGTTGAAGGCTTCCTGACCTGATTTATAGGCTGTTTTTGCAAAGCAGCGGCCTTGCTTATTATAGCGCTCACTCAGTCGCAGCTGGCCTTTTTTATCAAGCCAATCCACCTGCTTGACCAGCCGGCCCTTGGCCTGACTGGCATAGTGAATCCGTGCCCTTTCTTCCCCCATGTCACTGACACGCGCCGACTGATGGTCGCCTGTAATTTCCCAGAAAGGCGGCACTGGCACTTGATTGAAAAAGAGTGGGTGGTCTACTCCCTCTTCATCCCCTAGAAAATATGTATAGGGAGATATCATGTCGTCAGGCAGAAAGCCATTTGCCTCAATGACAATGGTCGGACAGTCATAGCCAGCTGCAAGGAGGGAATCATGCAGATCCTGGGTTTCCTGATTGTAATAATCAAAGAGCTGAATCATCTCTGACCTCCTTTAAAAGCTGGGACCAAGCCGCTTCAACCCGGTTGGTCAAATAATTCTCAGCCACTTGATAAGAGTGTTGGCTCATCTCCTGCTGGCGTCCTTGGCTAAAGAGAGCTATTATTTTCTCTACAAAAACAGCAATAATCTGATCCTCGACCTGATTGGAACTGACTGGCAGCAGATAGCCATTTTTACCATCATCAATAAAAGTCTGATTGCCATAGCGGACATCAAAGCCGATGAGGGGCAGACCTGATCCGACCGCTTCCATGAGAGTCAAACCAAAGCCTTCACTGGTTGAAGCTGTCAGATAAAGCTCATAGCCTGCATAAATCTGACTCAGATCTGCATGCCCTTTAAGCCGAATGTAGTCTTGAGCTCCTGCTTCCTCAATCCTACGTCGCAGCTTCTCCTCTTCGCCCCCCTTACCGTAAATATCAAGAGTCAGCTCAGGCAGCTGGGCATGGGCTTGAACAGTCGCTGCCACTAGCCAATCGATATGCTTTTCCGTAGCGAGACGCGAAGCCGTAATCATAGAGAAAGGCTTGCGAGGCTCTTTGGGATAAGACAGCTGGTCGAGACTCCCCACCGGTATGGTGACAATCTTGGGCTGCTTGTCCGAGTAATGCTGGAACTGCTTCTCTAGA
>CBDFAZ010000164.1:0-2427 GCA_965245685.1 uncultured Streptococcus sp.
TATCGGCAGCCCCCAGTATGACGATGCACCGGTTCGGCCGGAGCAAGGCTTGCTCGCTCTACGCAAGGAACTTGAACTCTATGCCAATATCCGTCCAGTTAAGATTTTTGATGCTCTCAAGCATTTGTCGCCTTTGAAGGCAGAGCGAATTGCTGGTGTGGATTTCGTGGTCGTGCGCGAGCTAACTGGTGGGATTTACTTTGGTGAGCATATTTTGAAGGATAAATCTGCGCGTGATATCAACGACTACAGTTATGAAGAGGTGGAGCGGAATGTCCGTAAGGCCTTTGACATTGCACGTGGTCGCAGAAAGCGCGTGACCAGTATTGACAAGCAAAATGTACTAGCGACATCCAAACTCTGGCGCAGAGTAGCCGATGAGGTGGCCAAGGATTATCCAGATGTGACCTTAGAGCACCAACTGGTGGACAGCGCCGCGATGCTCATGATCACCAATCCTGCTAAGTTTGATGTCGTAGTAACAGAAAATCTCTTTGGGGATATTCTTTCAGACGAATCCAGTGTCCTGTCAGGGACGCTGGGAGTTATGCCATCGGCCAGTCATTCGGCAGCTGGACCAAGTCTTTACGAGCCTATCCATGGTTCTGCTCCAGATATTGCAGGGAAAGGCATTGCCAACCCTATCAGTATGATCCTTTCTGTAGCTATGATGTTGCGGGATAGTTTTGCAGAGCTTGAAGCTGCAGAAGCGATCGAAGTAGCGGTTGAGAAGACTTTTCTTCAAGGGATTTTAACGCGAGATCTTGGCGGTCAGGCGACAACAACTCAAATGACGGAGTCAATTATTAATAACTTATGAAATGGATATTAACAGGCATTTGCCTGCTTTGGAACCTTATCGTTTTCCTGCTTTATGGCTGGGATAAGCGTAAGGCTAAGAAAAATCACTACCGCATTCCAGAGAAAACCTTGCTGCTGTCAGCATTGGCAGCCGGAGGTTTGGGTGCTTTATTAGGCGGTCATCTCTTTCATCACAAGACCAGAAAATGGTATTTTTGGCTGGCTTGGATTTGCGGATTAATAGTGGAAATTGGAATTTTGTATTACATATGGAGAAGCTAGTATGGCTGGAAAATCGATTTTTGATAAGCTGTGGGAAAGGCATCTGATAACAGGTGAAGAAGGTCAGCCCCAGCTTATGTATGTGGATCAGCATTATATTCATGAAGTAACCAGCCCTCAGGCTTTTCAAGGTCTTCGAGATGCAGGACGCAAAGTTAGACGGCCGGATTTGACTTTTGGGACCTTTGATCATAATGTTCCTACGGTCAATATCTATGATATTCGGGATGTGATTTCCAAGGCTCAGATTGATAAACTTTCTGAGAATGTCAAGGATTTTGGTATTGAGCATGCAGCTCACGGATCGGAACTGCAGGGAATTGTTCATATGGTTGGACCCGAAACGGGCAAGACTCAGCCGGGCAAATTCATCGTCTGTGGCGATAGTCACACGGCCACTCACGGAGCTTTTGGAGCTATTGCTTTTGGAATCGGTACTTCGGAGGTAGAGCACGTCTTTGCCACGCAGACCATTTGGCAGGTCAAGCCTAAGAAAATGCTGGTAAAATTTACCGGAGTGCCACCTAAAGGTGTCTATTCTAAGGACTTTATCCTCGCTCTGATTGCCCGATATGGTGTGGCTGCAGGTGTCGGTCATGTGGTCGAGTATGCTGGGGATGCGATTGAGCATCTGACCATGGAAGAGCGCATGACCATCTGCAATATGTCCATAGAGTTTGGCTCTAAGATGGGCATTATGAATCCCGACCAGAAGACCTATGATTACGTTCAAGGACGGCCGGGTGCTCCCAAGGACTTTGAGGCGGCGGTAGCTGATTGGAAGACTCTGGTCAGTGATCCTGATGCTGTCTATGATAAGGTCATTGAGATTGATGTCTCTGAGCTGGCACCTATGGTCACTTGGGGAACCAATCCTTCTATGGGAGTAGAGTTCGGCGCGGCTTTCCCAGAAATCCGTGATATGAACGATGAGCGGGCCTACAATTACATGGACCTCTCACCTGGTAAGAAAGCAGAAGATATTGATCTAGGTTATATTTTTATCGGCTCCTGCACCAATGCCAGACTTAGCGATTTGCAGCTGGCTGCTAAGTTTGTCGCTGGCAAGCACATTGCTCCTAATCTGACTGCTATCGTTGTACCAGGCTCTCGCCCGGTCAAGCGGGCTGCTGAAAAGATGGGACTGGATAAAATTTTCATGGATGCAGGCTTTGAGTGGCGTGATCCAGGTTGCTCCATGTGTCTGGGAATGAATCCAGATAAGGTGCCAGACGGAGTCCACTGTGCTTCGACTAGTAATCGGAACTTTGAGGATCGTCAGGGATTTGGCGCTAAGACCCATCTTTGCAGTCCAGCTATGGCTGCAGCGGCAGCTATTGCCGG
>CBDFAZ010000165.1:0-2425 GCA_965245685.1 uncultured Streptococcus sp.
TTCGCAACTCATTCGATTATTTCCCAGGTTTTGCGTGGTGTCTTAGTCGGGATTTTTGCTGGACTGGTAGTCGGGATTTTCCGCTTTCTGATTGAAAAAATCTTTCATTTAGTGCAGGATGTCTACCATAGGAGTCAGCAGTCTATGCTTTGGTTACTGGCCTTGGTATTCCTTTATGCTTTCATCGTCTTGCTCAACGCTCGCTTGGTAAAGTCAGAGAAAAATATCAAGGGGTCGGGGATTCCGCAGGTCGAAGCAGAGCTGAAAGGCCTGATGTCGCTTTCTTGGTGGAGTGTTCTCTGGAAGAAGTTTGTATTGGGGATTTTAGCCATTTCCAGCGGTCTGATGCTGGGTCGAGAAGGACCAAGTATTCAGCTGGGTGCTATGAGCGGCAAAGGAGTCTCTAAATTCTTGAATCTGAGTGCTGCTGAGGAGAGAGCGCTCATTGCTAGCGGTGCGGCGGCAGGATTAGCGGCAGCTTTTAATGCACCGATTGCAGGTCTGCTATTCGTAGTAGAAGAAGTTTACCGTCATTTTTCACGCTTTTTCTGGGTCTCTACGCTGGCGGCCAGTCTAGTTGCTAACTTTGTCTCACTCTCCATGTTTGGACTGACGCCAGTGCTGGACATGCCGGATAATATCCCAGTCATGAGACTGGAGCAGTATTGGATCTACCTAGTCATGGGCTTGCTGCTGGGCTTGTCAGGCTATATTTATGAGAAAGTCATTTTGAATATTCAGCTGGTTTATCAGTTTTGGGGGCGAATATTTGGGATGTCAGAAGTCTATTATCCTATTCTGGCCTTTGCCTTGATTCTTCCGATTGGTTATTTCTTACCTCACTTGCTGGGCGGGGGCAATCAGTTGATTTTATCTTTGACTGCTGAGCATTACACTGTGGGAACCTTGCTCTTGTTTTTCGCTCTGCGTTTTGTCTGGAGTATGTTAAGTTATGGAAGCGGCTTGCCAGGTGGCATTTTTCTGCCTATCCTTGCTCTGGGTTCACTGCTGGGCGGAGCAATGGGGGCGGTCTGTCTGCAACTGGGTTTGATTTCTCAGGAGCAATTTCCGATTTTCATTATTCTGGGCATGAGTGGCTACTTTGGAGCTATTTCCAAGGCTCCACTGACAGCTATGATTCTGGTCACAGAGATGGTCGGTGATATCCGTAATCTCATGCCGCTGGGAATGGTCACTTTGACTGCTTACATTATCATGGATTTACTAAAAGGAGCGCCCGTCTATGAAGCCATGCTGGAAAAAATGTTGCCAGACAGTATCGAGGACAAGGGAGATACGACTTTAATTGAAATCCCTGTTTCTGAAAAGATTGCTGGTCGGCAAGTGCATGAGCTAAACTTGCCAGATGGAGTCTTGATTACCATGAATGTCCACAAGGGAAAGACTCAAACGGTCAATGGCAGCACGCGCCTCTATCTGGGAGATACGATTTACTTGGTGCTGAAAAAGACGGAAATCGGAAAAGTCAAAGAAGCACTGCTTTAGTGGTCTTAATATACAGTTTTTGATTAAATTGTCAGACAATTTCTTGAAATATGAGAAAAAAAATGGTATAATTTACAGGAAATAATCTCATATCAGAGAGAAAACAAAGGAGTCACCATGAAAAAACTTGGCATCGTCCTATTTTCAACGGCAATTTTACTGACTGGCTGTGCAGCCAACAATTCTACAAACAAGACTGGCTCAAGCAGTCAAGCATCCAGCAGCCAAACGGCTGTCAATCAGAAAGAATTGGACAAGGCGACAGCGGATTACAAATCTTTTGTCCAAGGACAAATCGATCAGCTCTTGACAGATACGGAGAAGTTTCGTGACACCCTTAAAGAAGGCAAGCTTGAAGAGGCTAAAAAGCAATATCCGCTTATCCGTATGGCCTACGAGCGCTCGGAACCGATTGCTGAGAGCTTTGGTGAATCAGACGTTAAAATCGACTTCCGCCTGGTTGACTATGTGGACGAAAACAAGACTGAAGAAGGCTGGTCTGGTTTCCACCGCATTGAAAAAATCATGTGGGAGCAAAATACGACCAAGGGAACGGAAAGCTATGCTGATCAGCTGGTCAACGATATCAAGGAGCTAAAAGCTAAAATCGCAACAGTTGAAGTGACTCCGGATATGATGTTGACGGGTGCTGTTGACTTGCTCAATGAAGTAGCGACCAGCAAGATTACAGGCGAGGAAGAGGTATTCTCCCATACAGATCTCTATGATTTTCGGGCCAATATTGAAGGTGCAGAAAAGATTTTTGAGCTCTTTAAGCCATTGATTAAGGACAAGGACGAGAAGCTTGTCAAGACCTTGGAACTTGAGTTTAAAAACGTCAATAGTCTCCTAGATAAGCACATGACCGACTCTGAAAACTACAAGCTCTATACAGAATTGACAAAAGAAGACACCAAGG
>CBDFAZ010000166.1:0-2373 GCA_965245685.1 uncultured Streptococcus sp.
GCAAGGTCTTTCACTATCAAGAAGAGCTGCGTGGTCTTGCTAACGAGCTCAGTCAAGCTGGTATTGAGATTATCGGCTATCCAGCTCGCGAGGCGGTTCTTGAGGCTATCAAGACAGCCAAGCAGTCGCTGGATTTGGCGCAGGTTAAGTCTTATCAGTTTGAATTTTCCCATGCAGCAATCTTGCAAACCATCCTAGAGAGTTTGGCCTTGGATTCGCAGGAGGAGGCCCAGCTGCTAGATTATATTTGCAAGAAAAATAGGACGGGACTCTTTGAATTCACCCAGACCAGATCAAGTGAATTTGATGATTTTTTGCAGGAGCTTCCTTATCTGTTCGGACCTAGCCAACAGGTTTTAGCTAGGGCTAGAGAGATAGTTGACAACGAGCGGATATTGACGGCTTTAGATGATGTGGAGCAAGTTTTGCAGAGCCTATCAGGCTTGCTGGATCAGACAACTATGGACTTGGGACAGGTAGCAGCCATGCCTTACTATACCGGCCTGACCTTCAAGGTCTTTGGCGACCGAGTGCCAGATGCCTTTCTATCTGGTGGGCGCTATGACCAGCTTTTCAAGCGCTTCGGGGCAGCAGAATTGACAGCTATCGGCTGGTCTCTTGACATTGACAGTGTCTATCAGGCCATTCATGATGACTTGCCAGACGAGGGCGGAAAGGAAGGTGACAGCAGATGAGTCAGATTACCATTGCCCTGACCAAGGGGCGGATTGAGAAAGATACGGTCAAGCTCTTGACCAAGGCTGGCTTTGATATGTCCTTCATGGCAGACAAGGGGCGTAGCTTGATTTTTGAAAGTCCAGACAGTCGCTTTCGCTTTCTTTTGGTCAAAGGGCCTGACGTGACGACCTATGTACGTCATGGAGTCGCTGATTTGGGCATTGTCGGCAAGGATATTCTCTTTGAGCATCCGACCGGCTATCTGGAGCTGCTGGATCTGAACTTTGGCCTTTGTAAATTCTCACTGGCCTCGGTGCCCAGCTATGACCCTCATGATCACAAGCGCAAGCGGATTGCGACCAAGTACCCGACGGTAGCGACTGATTATTTTAATCAAAAGGGGGAAGATGTGGAAATTATCTCCATCCAAGGAAGTGTGGAGATTTCACCGGTGCTGGGTCTGGCGGATGCCATTGTCGATATTGTGGAGACGGGGCATACCCTGTCAGCTAACGGCCTGCTGGTTTTTGAAGACATTTGTCGGGTGTCAGCCCGGCTCATTGCTAATCAGGCTTCCCTGAAAAATAACCCGGATATCATGCCTTTTGTGGCAAAGATTGAATCCCTAGTAGGAAGAAGAGAGGTGGCTTTTAAATGACAATTATCAAACGTTTAAGCGGAAGTAACGAAGAAATTTCACGGATTTTATACGAAGAGCAGCTGCAGCTCAGCCAGCAAAACCTAGATGTGGAAGAAGCGGTGGCTGAGATTATTGAAACGGTCAAACAAGACGGTGACCAAGCTTTAAGAGACTATACCATGCTTTTTGACAAGGTTGAGGTGACAGATTTTGAGATTGGGCAGGAGCTAATTGACCAGGCCTTTGAGGAGATTGACCCAGAAGTCTTGGCCGCCCTGAAAAATGCCCAAGCTAATATTGAATCCTACCACCGCCAGCAGTTGGAGACTGGTTTTGAGGATAGTCCCAGCGAGGGTGTTATCCGTGGTCAGTTGATTCGGCCGATTGAGCGGGTCGGCACCTATGTACCCGGCGGCACCGCAGCCTATCCTTCCTCCGTTCTCATGAATGTTATCCCAGCCAAGATTGCTGGTGTCAAAGAAATCATCATGATTACACCACCCCAGGAGCATTTTACTCCAGCGATTTTGGTTGCAGCCAAGTTGGCTGGTGTGGATCGGATTTTCCAAATTGGCGGAGCCCAAGGTGTAGCAGCTTTAGCCTATGGTACTGAGACCATTCCCAAGGTGGATAAGATAACTGGACCGGGCAATATCTTTGTGGCTACAGCCAAGAAGATGGTTTATGGTGTCGTGGGAATTGACATGATTGCTGGGCCTTCGGAGATTGGAGTCATTGCGGATCGTTCAGCCAGTCCAGTCTATGTGGCGGCCGACCTTCTTTCGCAAGCTGAGCACGACAAGCTGGCTCGGGCTATTCTGGTGACTGACTCAGAGGAGCTGGCGGATCAAGTCGAAGCAGAGCTGGATAGACAGCTCAAAGAGCTGCCGCGAGAGGAAATCGCGCGTGCTTCGATTGAGAACAACGGCCGCATCATCCTTGCGCCTTCTAAGGAAGCCATGTTTGAGCTTATGAATCAGGTGGCACCTGAGCATTTGGAAATTGCCATGGATGATGCCTACAGCTATCTGGATCAGGTTGAAAACGCTGGCTCT
>CBDFAZ010000167.1:0-1860 GCA_965245685.1 uncultured Streptococcus sp.
GCGGTCATAGCTATGATAGGCTGGCTCTTTCAGACGACTCAGGTCTGCCTTAGCCTCAGCTAGCTTGTCCTTGCTAGCTGATAAGTCTTTCTCTGCCTGTGCGAGGTCTGCTTTTTTCTGATTGAGCTGGGACTCAGCTTCCTGAATCTGCTGCCGGCTCTGACTGAGCTGATCGGGAGCTAGGATAGAAGCGGATTGAGCTGCCGCTAGCTGGCTTTTTTGCTGGTCTAGCTGACTCTGAGCTTGCTCTAACTGCTTTTTACCTTGGGTCAGCTCACTCTCAGCCTGACCAATCTTATCTTGGCCCTTCTGAATGGTGCTTTTGGCATCCGCCTCTAATCGCTTAAACCGGGCCGATCCATTATCCGCTAGGCTCTTGTCTAAAGCTGTCTGGTGCTGCTCCAAACGCTCCTGATAACTTGCAGAGAAGGGAGCCAGCTTTTCTAAATCATGATAGCGCAGGCGGGCAATAGCATAAACATCCGAATCAAAGACCTTGGGGCTGACTACAGCATAGGCTGATAAAGCCCCACTGCCACTAGTCGCATTCCCCAAATTTCTATCAGACCAGAGCTCTGCTGAGTTGACAAAACCCACAATCTTATAAGTCTTATTTTTCAGAACTGACCGACTGCCTGCTTTCTCGGTCAGATCAATCACCTGACCAAGTTTATATTTTCTAGACCAAAAGCTAGCCAGGGCAATTTCTTGCGCATTCTTGGGAAGACGACCGGAGATCACTTGAAAGTTTGAAATATCCGTAGTATCCGAGAATACTCGTAGGGCCTCCTCGTCTACGGTGACATCTGTCAGATAGCCAAACTCGACATCAGCTCCCTTAATAGCTTCCAGCTCTTTCTGATCTTCCGCATCCAAACCATAGTCCGCCATAACAGCCAAGTCCATGGTTCGTTGCTCTTTCAAATAATCTGTTGCTGTTCTGCGCATATTGGGTGGAGCGACCTTAAGCCCCACGAGAGCTAAAGAACCCAGCATCATGAGGATTAAAATAGATAGGAAACGTCCTTTAGAGCTAGTGAAGGAGCGCAGAATATCTTTCCAATAAATCTTTCTCTTCATATCAATACTCCAATATACTTATATCCTGAGGCGATTCATTCACCGTAACACTTTTGACTCTCGCATCGTGCATGCGGATAACCCGGTCAGCAATGGGAGCCAAGGCAGCATTGTGGGTCACGATAATCACCGTAGCCCCTTGATTGCGGGACATGTCCTGTAAGATTTGCAGTACTTGTTTGCCGGTATTGTAGTCTAGAGCTCCTGTCGGCTCATCGCAGAGCAAAATCTTGGGCTTCTTAGCCACAGCCCGAGCGATAGACACCCGCTGCTGCTCCCCGCCTGATAGCTGGGCTGGAAAATTATTGAGGCGCTTTTCCAGACCAACCGCGCTCAAAGCTGCCACTGGATCTTGAGCATCCTTGACAATTTCAGAAGCCAATTCGACATTTTCCTTGGCCGTCAGGTTAGGCACCAAATTATAAAACTGAAAGACGAAGCCCACATCATTGCGGCGATAGTCCGTCAGCTGGTGGGAATTGTAGTCAGCAATATTCTGGCCGTCTATCAGGATGTCTCCTTCATCATTGGTATCCATACCGCCAAGGATATTAAGTACCGTAGACTTACCAGCGCCAGAAGCACCTAGGATAATGACCAGTTCCCCTTTTTCAATCTCAAAAGAAATATCGTGATTGGCGACTATTTCAGTATCCCCCATCTGATAACGTTTAAAGCTATTTTTCATTTCAATATAAGCCATATCGTTTCTCTCCATTTCAAAGCTCGTTTCCTTAAATCAACAAGCTGTTGATTCTAAATCTCAGATATTATATAATG
>CBDFAZ010000168.1:0-1859 GCA_965245685.1 uncultured Streptococcus sp.
TTTTGCTGATAATGCCCTCGTCTACCAGATCTAAGGCGATTTTCAAAGATGCCTTGGCGGTTCGTTTACCGTTTCTAGTTTGGAGGATATAGAGTTTACCCTTTTCAATGGTAAATTCGATATCTTGCATGTCCTTGTAGTGGTTTTCGAGAATCTTAGCATAGTCTTGGAAAGCTGCATAGGCCTGAGGGAGAGCTGTCTCAAGTGCAGCGATAGGTTCAGGGGTCCGAATGCCAGCTACGACATCCTCTCCTTGTGCATTGAGCAAAAATTCGCCAAATAGCTGGTGCTCACCACTGGCAGGGTTTCTAGTAAAGACGACTCCTGTACCACTGGACTGGTCGCTATTTCCGAAAACCATGGCTTGGACATTCACCGCTGTTCCTAAATCATGAGGAATATCATTCAAGTTGCGGTAAACCTTAGCTCGAGGGTTATTCCAAGACTTGAAGACTGCCTTAATAGCAGCATAGAGCTGTTCTTTCGAGCTTTGGGGGAAGGTCTGATGATGCTCACGATAAAGCTGCTTATATTGCTCAATTAATGCCTGATGTTCTTCCAGTGTGAAATCCTTGGCCTGTTTCCCAGCATTCTTTTCAAAATAGCCCAAGAGGTCATCGAACTCGTCTTTGGAAATACCATAAACCACATCAGCAAACATTTGCAGCAGACGGCGGTAGCAGTTGTAGGCAAAGTCAGCATTGGTCTGCTCAGCCAAAGTCTGGGTTCTTAAATCGTTCAGACCTAGATTGAGAATAGTGTCCATCATGCCGGGCATGGAAAACTTGGCTCCACTTCGAACAGACACTAAGAGCAAGGCTGAGTCGTTACCACTGAAATATTTACCGGTTTTCTCTTCTAAATCGGTATCCGCTTTCAAAATGTCTTCTTTTAAAGAAGATTCAAAGAAATAACGACTTTCTAAATATTCGATACAGCTTTCTGTAGTAATAGTAAAACCTGGAGGGACAGGCAGTCCCAAATTGGTCATTTCAGCTAGGTTGGCTCCTTTTCCGCCAAGCAGAGCTTTGTCATCTGCACATCCTTCCTCGAAGGAGTAAATCCATTTCGCCATATTTACCTCCAAAATTATGAAATATGTGTCATATTGTAGGACAACTACATTGTAATATACATCACATATATTTGTCAACAGAAAAAAGCATCCTATTTTATTGACAATTTTTCTTTTTTTGTTATAATGTGTTACAAAATGATGATTATTTAAACGTCTGAAAATGAAATATGAGTAATAATTCCTAAATTTTAAGCGAAATCAGGCTAGTCATCTATTATAAAGAACGAAGGAGTCAGACCTATTTGAAATTAAGTGAACGGCAAAAGAAAATTGTAGAAATTGTAAAAGAACACCAGCCACTCAGCGGTGAGAAAATCTCTGAATTACTCGATATTTCTCGGGCGACCTTGCGCTCGGACCTGTCTTTTCTGACCTTGGTTGGGATTTTGAAGGCTACGCCTAAAGTTGGTTACACATACTCGGGCTCGGATTTAGAGACGCTTTTCTTTTTCGATACCTTTCGAAAGGAAGTGGCAGAGATTATGACTTCGCCTGTTTTGGTATCTCATGATTCCTTTATTCAAGATGCCATTATTACCTTATTTATGTATGATGCGGATGTTCTCTATGTCATTGATGAGCATAAGCTGCTCTTGGGGATTTTGTCGCGTAAAGACTTGCTGCGGGCTTCGCTCAATACTAACATTGACGGCACTCCTGTAGCGGTCTGCATGACCCGAATGCCCCATATTAAAACTTGCTACAAGGATATGAACATTTTGGAAGCGGCAGCAGTTTTACAGGATTTTGCGATTGATTCACTGCCGGTAATCGATGAGGA
>CBDFAZ010000169.1:0-1799 GCA_965245685.1 uncultured Streptococcus sp.
AATGACGACCGCTGTCTTTGATAAAAACGGAACCATCTACAAGGGAAACTTTGGATATGTGGATAAGGAAAACAAAGTCAAAGTTGACGATGACAGTGTTTTTGAATGGGCTTCAATCACTAAACTGACGGTCTGGGTATCGGTCATGCAGCTCTGGGAAGAGGGCAAAATCGACCTAGAAGCAGACATCAAAACTTATCTGCCAGAAGGCTTTCTCCGCAATCTTCGCTACGATAAGCCTATCACCATGCTGGATCTGATGAACCATCAGGCTGGCTTTGATGAAATGCCACTCTACAAAAAGGGAGACAAGAGCGACTTGGAAGAGCAGTTCCGTGATTACCAGCCTATTCAGTCCTTTGAGCCGGGTACGACGACATCATACTCTAACTTCAGCACGGCTTTAGCATCTTATATCGTGGAGCGGATATCTGGGCAGAAGTATGCAGACTATGTCCATGAGCATGTTTTTGAGCCGCTGGGCATGGATCGGACTGCTATCTTGCCTGACTTATCGGACAACGCTTATGTACAGGAAAAGCGCAAGGAGGATAAGGGCTATGATGACCAAGGTAAGCTCTTAGGTGATACACCATTTAAGCTCTGGATGTACCCAGTCGGAGGGGCTGTGGGAACTCTAGGAGACCTACAGAAATTCGCCCAGGCCTTGCTGGAACGTAAGACGCTCTTTCATTGTCCAGAAACTTGGACCGAGCTTTACTCAACAACCTCTACCCACCCTGGTACGGATATTGTTCGTAATGCTCATGGCTTTTGGGCCAGTCACTACGGTGTTACCTTGCTGGGACACAGTGGTAATGCTGATGGCTTTTCTAGCTATCTTTACTTGGATCTGAAAAATGGCATCGGTCAAGTCATCTTAACCAATCAACTGTATGAACAAGTTTACAATGTTCAAATGCCGGAACTGATATTTGGCAAGATGCAGACTGTCAGCGAAGCTACTAAAAAGCAATTCAAGCCTGGCTCTTACCACTATCTGAGAAGCTATAATAGGGGGCCACTGTCCTTCATGCTCATGATCCCTGGGGCCATCCAAAAGATCAACAAAGTATCAGATCAGCCAGATCTGCTGAGCACTTTCTGGACCATAGACAGAAGTCAAGGTGCTGACCGCCTCGAATTCGGTGTCCTTAATGCAGAAAGGATTTCCGATTCAGTTCTCTTTAGACATTATCTAGTCTTATTTCTCGGAGCTCTGGCACTCGTGTTTGCTCTGGGAAATGTCTTGATTAGTTTTCTGATTGGCAGTTTCCGTCTCATCCTGCGTAAAGCAAAAAGCTCGGCTCCTCGCTCTTGGAAGGTCTGGAATTGCCTGGCCTCTCTAGGAATGCTGCTGTTTGCTGGCAATCTCATTCTGCTTTTACTGGCTGCCATGAATCAGGACTACTCAATTGTTCAATCTTGGCGCTATATGGTCTTTGCAGGACTGGGCCTATTCTTAGCAGGATGTGCGGTTTATCCGCTCTTTAGAAAGACTCGAAAGGGGCTCGGAAAAGGTCGCCTCTTCCTGACAGTTCTGACCAGCTTATCCGCCCTCGCTATCGTAGCCAATATTCTCTACTGGTCGCTTTACCAGTGGTGGGCGATGTGATAAGTTGCCTGTCTTCCTTTGGGAAGGCGGGCTTTGTCTACATAAATCTGCAAAGGAGAATCGCATGAAAAAAACATTTATTTTCACACTTCTAACTATTTTAACATTGGGACTTTTTCGCCCAGCCACTGCGCTAGCTGAAGAGCAGAAGTTGCCGTCTGGTACAGAGCGCAGCCAAATCGGT
>CBDFAZ010000170.1:0-1749 GCA_965245685.1 uncultured Streptococcus sp.
AGCTTGAGAAGTTTTCTTGACGTCTTCAGGTAGTGGTTCGTATTCGTGTGGGTCTTGACCAACAGGAACGATACTGTGAAGATCAATCTTGTCACCAGCAATATTTTTAGTAATATCAGCGATGATTGAGTTTGTAGCAACAACTTTTAGTTTTTGACCAGAAGCTGCATCTTTTTTTCCGCTAGCACATGCTACAAGAGCAATAACGGAAAGAAAGAGAACGAGTAATGTACCTAATTTTTTCATTAGATCCTCCAATTTATTGGGGTTTTGCCCCTTATTTTAACAAATGTTTATTTTTCAGTTTCAAATATCGTTGTTTTGGAGCGATAAAGAAGCTAATGAGAAAGAAACTAGCAGCTGTGAGCACGATGCTAGAACCTGCCGCAACGTTAAAGCTATAGCCGATAAAGAGTCCCAAAACCGAAGCTATCGCTCCAAAGGTTGAGGAAAGGAAAATCATGCTTTTCAGGCTATTAGCATACAGATAAGCAGTTGCAGCTGGGGTAATCAGCATGGCTACAATCAGGATAGTTCCGACACTTTGCATGGCTGTCACAGACACGAGAGTCAAGAGTACCATGAGAAGGTAGTGATAGAAATTGACAGGCATTCCCATGGCTTTAGCCAAGAGTTCATCAAAGGAAGTTATCAAGAGTTGCTTGAAGAAAATCCAGATTAACAAGAGAATGACTGCCCCAACACCCATAGTAATAAACATATCCGTATCTTGGACGGCCAGGATATTACCAAAAAGGATATGGAAAAGGTCAGTTGAACTTTTAGCGACACTAATCAAGATGATACCGAGGGCTAAGAAAGAAGAAAAGGTAATGCCGATGGCGGTATCGCTTTTGATAATCGAGTTTCCCTTGATGTAGGTAATGATGATGGCAGCTAGCAATCCAAAGACAATGGCTCCGATAAAGAAGTCAACGCCCAAGATGAAGGAGAGGGCTACACCTGGCAAGACAGCATGTGAAATGGCATCTCCCATGAGTGACATCCCGCGTAGGATGATGAAACATCCTACAGCTCCAGCTACGACCCCGACGACAATAGCTGTTATCAAGGCATTTTGTAAGAAATGGAATTTTTGCAATCCATCGATAAATTCTGCAATCATAGGTCACCTCCATTGAAAAAGAGTCGATTACCGTAAGCTTCTTTGAGATTGGCTTCGGTAAAGGTTTCTTTGGTTGGACCAAAGGCAATCACTTCTCGATTGACAAGCAAGACTTGATCGAAGTAGTGGGGAACCTTGCTGAGGTCGTGGTGGACGATGAGAACCGTCTTCCCAGCTTTTTTCAGATCTCTCAGCGTATTCATGATGATTTCCTCACTGACTGAGTCAATCCCAACAAAGGGTTCATCCAAGAGGATATAGTCGGCTTCCTGCACCAGACATCTGGCAATCAAGACCCGCTGGAATTGACCTCCAGACAGTTGACTGATTTGACGTTCAGCGTAGTCAGCTAGGCCGACGATTTCAAGGGCTTCTTGCACTTTCTTCCAATGTTTAGCGTTTAAACTGCGAAAGAGAGGGATAGAGGGAAAGAGTCCTAGCGAGACGCATTCCTTGACCTTGATGGGAAAGTTGTAGTCGATATTGATTTTTTGTTCGACATAGGCAATTCGGTGTAAGGATTTTTTAACTTCCTTGTCATCGAGAAATGCCTGACCTTGATGTGGGATAATTCCCAGCATACCTTTTAATAATGTTGATTTTCCGGCACCGTTTGGACCAAT
>CBDFAZ010000171.1:0-1706 GCA_965245685.1 uncultured Streptococcus sp.
TTAGTTTTATTGTCAATACCCACCATGAATTTGTCTATCATCCTAAGAAGAGTGTTTATTCATCCAGTCAGGAAATGAAAGCGATGCAGCCCTATATCTCAGTCAAGGACGGTTACGCAGACCAGAAACAGGCTTTTGTCTACCAGATTGATATTGCGGACAGCGACTGGACTTTAATTGGCGTCGCCTCATTAGAGCAGTTGCAGATGCTTCAGTCACAGATGCTTTATTCTTTTGTGGGAATGGGCATTTTTGCACTCCTGCTGTGC
Source organism: uncultured Streptococcus sp. (assembly GCA_965245685.1). Lineage (GTDB taxonomy): Bacteria > Bacillota > Bacilli > Lactobacillales > Streptococcaceae > Streptococcus. Next base: position 270 of record CBDFAZ010000171.1, read on the forward strand.
TTGACTGGTATTTGGTTTGTCCTACGTTTGTGGATTAAACCTCTGCAGAATCTACAGGCTGTTATTCTAAAGATTTGGGCAGGTGACTCAAACCTTCGGGCAGAAGCAAAGGGTTCTCCAGAGTTGGTTGACTTGGCTCAGCAATTCAATAAAATGCTGGACCAAATTGAACAGCTGATGGAAGCTGTCAAGACTGAAGAACAAAATGTCCGACGCTATGAGCACCGAGCTCTCTCGGCTCAAATCAACCCACATTTCCTTTATAATACCTTGGATACGATTGTCTGGATGGCTGAGTTTAATGACAGCAAGCGTGTTGTTGAGGTAACAAAATCACTCGCTCAGTATTTCCGTTTGGCGCTTAATCAAGGGCACGAACAGATTTCTCTTAGAGATGAGATTGATCACGTTCGTCAGTATCTCTTTATCCAGAAGCAGCGCTATGGTGACAAGCTCCAATATGAGATTGAAGAGGATGAATCTATAGCTGATTATAAACTGCCCAAGCTGGTACTTCAGCCTTTGGTTGAAAATGCTATCTATCATGGCATCAAGGAAATTGACAGACAGGGCATGATTCGGGTGACATCGGTAGCAGAAGAGAGGCAGCTGATATTGTCTATCTATGATAATGGCCGAGGCTTTGATGTCAAGACCTCTATGGATGCGACTCTCCTTCGTTTAGGTGGTGTCGGCCTGAAAAATGTCGATCAACGCTTAAGATTGCAGTTCGGAGACGACTACCATATGGAAATCCAGTCCGAACCAGATAAATTTACCCAGATTAGTCTTTATTTGCCACTAGTTGCAGATGATTAGGTCTATTAAGTTTTAAAATATTCAAGCCGGTAGGATTTTCTCCGGCTTTTTACTGTTTGAAAAAATGCACTAGTTTTGCTGTTCATCAAGCGAAATTTCATCTCTTTCTACTCTCATGGCATTTGCCAGAAAATTGCCGTAGCGGATTTGTGAAAAATCTATAAGATTCATTTATAATGATAAGTGAACGAATATTCTAGGTAAGGAGTTAGAGGAGAGTAAATGGAGTCGCCTTTATTTTTTGTTTCAGTTTTTTTAGCGGGTATTTTGTCCTTCTTTTCCCCTTGTATTTTTCCTTTATTGCCGGTTTATATTGGCATTTTATTGGATGGCAAGGAGGTCAAGACCTTGAAAGTATTCGGCCGAGAATTTGCTTGGCAAGGTATGGTAAGAACGCTCTTTTTCATTGCTGGTATCTCGACTGTCTTCTTTTTGCTTGGCTTTGGAGCTGGATTTTTAGGAACTATTATTTACAGTCCGACCTTTCGTTATGTGATGGGCGGTCTCATCATTCTGCTAGGTCTACATCAGATGGAGCTTATTAATATTCGTCAGCTACAAATTCAAAAAAGCTTAACTTTCAAAAAGAACGGTCAGAAACATCATTTTTGGTCTGCT